>JAEESD010000168.1 GCA_016286145.1 Bacteroidales bacterium
AAGACAACCTTACCGTCTTTGAGGACCATAAAGTTGTGCATTATTACCTGGAGCATCGGCGGCAAAGTACTGGAAGAATCTACTACATCCAGCCAGGTCTGGAAAGCCTGAGCCTGCTCGGGTGTAGGCTCTGTACGGGGCAGAGGTTCCCCGCGCTGCGCATAAAGGGCAACGGCCGCGCAGAGCGCAGCCGTCGCCGTAATGATTCTGAATTTATTCATTAGTGATAAGCTTGTTTGTCTGAATCTCCACAAGAGGATAAGGCAGACGAATGTCGCTGGGCTGCCAGCCCGCGGCGGGGTTGGGGTTGTCTACGTAGGTAACAGTAGCGCTGCCGTCCGCCTGGCCGTAGAGGGTAGCAATCTTCTTACCCTTGTCTGCGAGTTCGATGTGCATATCGCCTTCGAACTCTTCCCAGCGCTTGAGATCCTGCCAACGGGTTGCCTCGAAGCAGAGCTCGAGGAAGCGTTCTTTCTTCACATCTGCGATAGTGGCGCCCGACAGAGGACCAAGGCCTGAACGGTTACGAACTTCGTTGATATAGGCATCTCCGCTGACGTTGTCTCTAACGCAAGCCTCTGCCATCATAAGAAGGACATCGGCATAACGCATACAAGGAGTGTTGTTCAGACGGCCTGTCCAGGCATCGAAGCGTTCGTCGTCTCTGTTGACCAGCCACTTGAAGCGGAAATATCCTTCGTTGCCGGTCCAGTTGAGAGAACCGTTGATCGTAACCTGAAGGGCAGGGAGATCTTCCAGACCCAACACAGAGGCCTTGCGACGCGAGCTTGAAGGACCTTCCTCAGCGATGAATGCGTCGTAGAGTTTCTTGGTAGGATTGACTGTTCCCCAGCCCATAAAGTTGACGAACTTGTAGGGAGCATCGTCCGGAGCATCCATACCGTAAGTGAAGAGCCAGTTGTCTTCCAGGCCCTGCCAGCCATCCTGATCATAGAGATTGCTGTTGTCCCAGTGACGGATATTCTCGAAGATATATTCCTTACAGCCGTTGGCTTCGGTATGATAAAGGTCACCCATATTGTCGATAAGTCCGTACAGCTGGGATGTGATGACTTTGTCAAAGTCAGCGCGGGCTTTTGTAAACTCCTTGGTAGTAAGGTATACCTTACCGCGTACCGCATAAGCTGCTTCCTCGGTAATGCGGCCCATATCTTTGTCTTCCTTGTTCTTTTTGTGGGAAAGGGCGCCGGACTCGATAGCCTCGGTAAGGTCCTTGACAACGAAAGCCCAGAGGTCTTCCTGGGTAGCGGGAGCACACTGGTAGTTGTTCTCAGGAGTCATAACGTGGTCGATCAGAGGAACGCGGTCCCAGAGGGTGATGAGTTCGTAGTAGCTCAGAGCCCTGAAGAACTTTGCCTCCGCGATGTTCCTGATCTTTGTCTCGCTCTCGGGTTTGAATTTGTCGAGGACTATATTGGCGGCATAGACGGTCTGATACAGATAACTGTAGATAGCGGCCAGCCAGGGGTTGGCGTCTGTCATACATAGATTGCTGATATCCTGCTGAGCTGCGTGGCCGGGGGCAAGAGCCTCGTCGGACATAAGGGTTTTGAACCAGAGGAGGTTGCAATAATAGGAATCGCCTTCGTCGCCCTTACCGGACCAGGCGTGGCGCCAGTTTCTATAGATAGTAGCGGTTGCGGCGTTGCAATCATCGTCCGTTATGTAGGAGTTGGCCTCGCTCTGAACTCCCAGCTGGGGAATATCCAGAAGTTTCTGAGAGCAGGAAGAGAGTACTAACAGACCTGCAAATAATGCGATAAGTTTATATATTGTCTTCATAATGCCGGGAGATTAGAATGTTACACTTACTCCGAAGACCATCTTCTTCGAGGTCGGATAGGCTCCGAGATCCAGACCGATAGCGTTGACCGCATTGGTAGAGATTTCGGGGTCAAGACCTGGATAGGATGTAAAGAGGAAGTAGTTGTCCAGGGATGCGAACACCCTGAGTTTCTCTATCGCCGCTTTCCTGGTTATGGAGGCGGGGAGAGTGTAACCCAGCTGGACCTGCTTGATGCGGAAGTATGAGCCGTCGAAGACGAAGGCGTCTGAAAGGATATACTTGCTTATGTTTTCAGTACGGGCCTGCGGACGGGCAAACCTGGTGTTTGTGTGGGACGGAGTCCACCTCTGATCGTACACGTTCTTAAGACTGTAGGCGAGGTTTGCGTTGTTGTAACACATAAACATATCGTTGCCCTGGGAGCCGTTGGCAAAGAGGGTGAAGTCTATTCCCTTCCAGCCGAGGGAAACGGTAAGACCGTAGGTGAGGTCCGGAAGCGGCTTTCCTATCATAGTCTTGTCGCTCTCGTCGATCACGCCTCCCTCATCTCCCGAAAGATTTGCAATCACCGGGTTACCGTTGTCGTCGAGGTGGTCGAGTTTATAACCGCGGAAGTACCAGATCGGGTAACCGGCCTCGAAAGCCGAGGCGGCGCCGATAAAGTTGATGCTGGTCGGACTCATAATGCGGCTGTCGCTTACATTGGGATTGAGCCAGGTTACCTTATTCTTCAGGGTTGCGATGTTTCCGCTTACCGAGTAGAAGAAATCGCCTATCTGGTCCTTCCAATTTATCTCAAGTTCGATACCGGTATTGCTGATATTACCGCCGTTTACAGGAGCGGAGACATTTCCGGCCTCGAAAGGAACGTTGATGTTCTGGATAATAAGGTCCTTGGTGTCTTTCTTGAACCAGTCTGCAGTAACCGAAAG
>JAEESD010000169.1 GCA_016286145.1 Bacteroidales bacterium
GAGGCTGGAATCGCGCTGGAGGACCTCACGGCGCACTATCGAGACCTTATCGCGCAAATCTACCAGTCTGGTGTAAGGCGGGAGCTTATACTTCTTTCGCTCTGAGAGCAACTCGGAAATAGCGGCATCTTGAGCAGCACGGTTTCCGGCCAGGGCGCGGTATACCGGATGCGAGGCTGCGCCGCACTGGACTATCAGCCGATCGGTGTGGGAACGGATCGAGCATAGCATCTGAAGCGCCTTTTCGTCTGCCCGGAAATCAGTGCGGTCGAAGAGGGCATCTGCCTGTAGAACCAGTGTCAGAGCGCTGTGTGAGCCGGATTTTCTGGCAGCGACTGCCGTAAGCAGCTGAGGATCGCGCCCCGGCAACACTTCCCTCAATTCCGCGAAGGCATCCTCTTCCGTCTGGTAGCAGCGCACGACAGTCACCAGAGCGTCCGAAGGAAGAGCGCGAATCTCCTCCAGCGCACGGCGAGAGTAATTTCCCACCATCCCCCGCGTGTGTCTCTCGGCCGGGATGTCTATTATCTCCACCGCGGGCAGCGTCTCCATCACCTGAACAAGCTCGTACTTTCCGCGCAGGCAGTTACTCAGGCTCTCGAGCGACGGACAGGCCGAGCCCAGAATCAGCCGGGCGTTATGTAGCCGCGCAAGCATCACCGCTACGTCGCGGCCGTTGTACAGAGGCGCTGGCTCGCTCTGCTTGAAAGACACGTCCTGTTCCTCGTCCACAATCACCAGCCCGAGGTTTGTCCACGGCAGGAACACGGACGAACGGACACCGATTACCGCTACCGGCCGTGAAGCGTCACGCACGGCCGCAAGCACTTCCCTCTTCTCTCTTGGGCTGGTGGTGGCCCCGCAAAACAGCAGGCTCTCCTTAAGTGGGCGTCCAAGCATATCGCGAAGGTTGAAGCCGAAATCGGTCTCAGGCCCGAGGATTAAGACGTCGCGGCCCGAAGCGAGGGTACGGCGTATTTCGTCCAGATAATACGGGGCGCGGTCCGTCCCACGCAACAGGATTGGTTTTTCGCCGAAGTCTATCGCCTCCTGGAAGGCCTTGGGCGAAGGAGCAACTGTCAGTTCGGCAAGATCCCGACGTAGCAGCTCGAGCTGCCCGGCGATCCGGTCACGCTCCTCTTGCAGCCGCTCGGTAATGTCCTGGCGATGCTTGCGCGAGAGCGCGGCCTCCTTGGCAGCAAGGCGGGACTCCAGCATAGGTATCTTGGTTTCAAGGGCAAGGCGCTGCCTTTCAATGCTTTGGGTAGCGCGGGCTTCGAGTTTGGACGCGAGTTTTTCAGAGCGAAGTTTACTAATGGGGTATGCCGCTTTGTAGACTTCGCCCACTGTACACATATAATAAGAGGCGACGAAGTCCCAGAGCTTCAATTCCTCGGGGGTGATGTCTGCAAGGCCGGTATCGACAAGCTTTACGGGAAGGACGGTCTCCACATCGGGCTCCCCTCCTATACTGACCACAACTCCCACATAAGTTCTGCGGGCGAGAACCACCTCCACCCTCTGACCTATACGGACCTCTTCCGTAGTACTGTACCACGGATTGAAGTCCAGTTTCAGGGGGACGCAGACCTGTATGTATTGCTTAGCCGGCATATAAAGCAAAGATAATGATTTTCGGTGCAGAATTCATATATTTGTATAATATGATACTGTCTCTTTTGATAGCCCTTGCGCTGGGCAATGTAATAGAAGTAAAGCCGGAGTCTAATCCGGAGGGAAAGATCCTGACGATGACCGAGGCTACGATAGACCGCAGCATCTATCCAGTTTTCCCAAGAATTGATATGCCTGATGTTCAGGAACCCTTCTACAAGGTTTCTGAAGAAAAGGGCGTTTTCTATCTCGAAGAAAAGGATACTGTCTGGATAGCCCTCAATACCGCTGACATCACTTACGGAACCAGCGTCAGCCGCAACGAATTCGGAATAAACGGCGGGCTCTTCCCCTCCCCGGACGGCGAACGTCTCGCCTTCTATGGCAAAGATGAATCCCTGGTTCCCGCCTTCCCTCTTTTAGACATCAATACAGCCAGCCTCTTTCCGCTCAAATACCCTATGAACGGAACGGCCTCCGAAAGGGTTGCGCTCCACGTCTTCGACAAGTCGAAGCAAAAGTCTATCACATTGAAGGTTAGCGATTTCGGACCGGATAGATACATTACTGCCGTAAGTTGGCTCGGCTCGGACAAGATCCTTACCCAGGTCCTCGACCGCAGCCAACACGAAATGCGCCTTAACCTCTACGACGCCCTTTCCGGAGATTTCATTAAGACGATACTTGAAGAGAAGAACGAAGCCTGGGTGGAGCCTTATGACCCGCAGGTCCAGATTTCAGACAAACTTTTCCTCTATTTTACAGACAATCGCGACGGCTACAAAAGCATCTATCTCGTCGATACAGACGGCGGCCTGAAGCGCCTTACTCCAGTCCCTGCAGACGTTCGTTTCATTACCTATAAAGGCGGATACATCTACTACTATTCAGCCGAAGTTTCCCCCGCTGAGCAGCATCTGTTCAGGGTAAAGCTTACCCCCGGAAAGACCGCCGCAAAGTCGAAGGTCGGCAAGCCCGAGCGCATCACCCGCGAGCGCGGATATCACAACGTCCTTTTCAAGGGCGAGACCATCATCGATTGCTACAGCAGTTTCAGCGTCCCTGGAGTACTCCAGCGCTACAACTCCAAGGGCAGGAAGGGCGAGGCCCCGATAGAG
>JAEESD010000170.1 GCA_016286145.1 Bacteroidales bacterium
GCTTGACAAATCCGCCGGGCAGTAATAGTATGTCTTTATAAAAATATAAAGACTTTGCCGAAGAAGTACCTCGGGAGGTGCGCGAAATGTCTGAAGAACAAGCCGTAAAGCCGAAGAAGCAAAAAGAAGAAACTTTACTGACGTTTAAAGAGAAGATCACTTATCTGATCTCGCAGATAGGGTTCCAGGAAGCCCTGCTGGCGATCGAGAACTATATGCTGTATTTCTATACGGACGTATTGATGATCGGCGCAGGGATAGCCGGACTTATCGGAACTATAGTGACTGTTTTCGACGCGATAAACGATCCTCTTATAGGACATTATACGTCGAACCACAAATCCAAAAAAGGCGAGAGTATTCGTCAGCATCTGCTCTACGCGGCCGTACCTTTCGCGGTATTCTACGCTCTTTTGTGGTTCGCTCCGCAGATGCCTGTGGGACTGAAGGTCGCCTACGCCCTGCTGGTAAGGTGCGCTCTGAGCGTATTCAAGACCTTCATCAGTATCCCTATGGTCGGGATGCTCCACCTGTGTTCGCCGCTACAGCATGACCGTACGGTAATGGGCGAGTTCAACTCGATAGGGTGTCTTATCGGTTACGCTTTAAGCGTCATCGGTCTCTATCCTCTGGTCCTGATTTTCGGAGGCGGGGCAAACAGCAACGGGACGGCGATGAACGAGAGGCGCGGATTCCTTCTGATGGGAATACTCTGCGCGGTAGTCGGCGCTGTTACCATACTCCTTTACTACTTCTCATCGCAGGAAAGAGTTCACGACGAAAAGCCCGACGAAAAGGTCAGCTTCAGGAAGAGCTTTTCGGTACTGTTCAAGGACAGGCACTTCCGCCGTATCAATTTCTTCGTCATAATCGCGAACCTTACCGACGCTTCGATACTCGCGACGATGACTTATTATTGCAAGTATATAGTCGGCAACGCGGCCCTTATAATCCCGATCTTCGCGACGATGCTGGTCGTGGGCGGGATAGCGACTCCGTTCTGCGAAAAGATAGTCAAGAAGATGGGTCCGAAGGGCCTGCTCATACTCGGCCAGGGCGTCTGCGTTATCATCGCTCAGACTATCGTATTGCTCAAACCCGACAGCGTTCCCATCCTGATGGTCTGCGGAGCGCTCCATGGTATAAAGCTCGGTCTGTTCAATACAGCGTTCCCGCTCGACAACGTAGCCGCTACCGACAAGCTCGCCGCGCAGAACGACGGCAAGCGCAGCGTCGGTATGTTCCTGATGTTCGGCGGCCTTGTCAAGAAGTTCGGATATGCGCTGACCACGCTGTTTATAGGGCTCGGGCTGAAGTGGGGCGGCTACGACGGGTCCCTCGACGTACAGTCGCCCGGCGCTTTGATGGCGCTTAAGATCTTGTTCATATACATCCCGCTTTTCTTCGGGATACTCTGTCTCTATTATTCGATAAGACGGATGGATTTTGAGAAAGAATAGGTTTCATTTATAATACCGGTATGGAGGAGCGAAAAATGACTGGAAATTATGATCTGTCGAAGGCGTCGGTAACACGCTGGGGAAAGAGCGTCATGTTCGAAGAACCCGGCAGGTATCCGATACTCAGCCTGCACGGCAGCTATTACGAAAAGGGCTACGCGATAGGAAAGTTCCTGAATAAACGTCTCTACGACATCCTCGCGATGTTCGTCACGGCTGCTTCGGCGATGAACGGCGGCTGGGAGCCCGACGGACATACTCCGCCGGCTAAAGAACAGATCGACTTCGGAAGAGAGCGGATGAACAGACATATCGAAAACGATATGGTCCCGGCCGTTTATGAACAGTATCCCCAGTTCATGGAGATGGTCAAGGGCGAGCTGGACGGGCTTAAGGACAGCGGCTATGAGATGACTCTGGACGACCTTCTCATCCTGAACATGGTCTCGGAGAGCTTCTTCTGGTTCCACGGATGCAGCAGCTTCTCCGCCTGGGGCAGCGCCACAAAGGACGGCGAGCTCATCCATGCCATGAATCTCGACCAGGAGAGCTACGGCCTGCTCCACAAGAACATAGTCCTGATGGCCGAGGAGAACGACGACGGCTTCAGTGTACTCGGCCCGACCTATCTCGGCTGTGTCTTCGAAGCGACCTTCCTCAACAGCGCCGGGATAAGCTACGGCGAGATGACCTCGATGTCGACCATCGAGGAATGGCCGATGATGCCCCATTACTGCCAGGCGAAGCTCATAGCAAACAGCTGCGATACGCTGGATAAGGTCATCGAGGTCTCGAAAAAGACCGGGGGAACGACGGGCTGGGTCAACCTATTCTCGCAGTGCGCCCCGAAGAAGGACGCCGCCGCGGTCGAGACTGCGGGAAAGCTCGTAGGAGTAAGAAGGCCTATCGGGGAATTCCCGGAAATGCTCTTCGCTACGAATCACTTCCGCGCCTTCCCGGGCTGGAAGGGCTACGAAGGCCCGAACCTTATGGAGGAACAGTTCAGGTTTTTTGTAAGCGAGCCGCGCCGCGCGAGGTCACTTAATATCGACGGAGTCTCCTGGGAAGAGGTCGATACTCCGGAAAAATGGGAGAAGATCTTCCGCTGCCCGCGCTTTGAACTCTACAAGGACTATCTGATGAAGAACCACGGAAAGATCGACGTCGAACACGCGATAGAGATACAGACCATGGATCCGATCGGTATGGGGGATGTCGAGCTTGCGCCCGCTCCCGAGATCTGCGGCGAATTTGACCAGCTCTACGGAAG
>JAEESD010000171.1 GCA_016286145.1 Bacteroidales bacterium
CTTGCCTTGAGGATCTGCTCGTCTTTGATGATGCCCTCCTGGGCAAACCGGCCGGTGACGAAAGTGGTTGCGACCACTGAGGCGGCTATTCTCTTCATAACTTATGTGGTTTACAATCCCATCCAGGATACGTGGAGATCTATCTCAGGATAGGATTCAGTGTATTTCTTGCCTCGTACGAGGGTGATGTTTCTCGTGAAAGTCTTATTCTTTCCGCTGAAGGCTGCGGCCTTGATGTTAAGGGTATCAGAACTCAGCGGGAACGGCTCAGTGTAAAGCCGGGATCCGGCGTCAGGCTCCGAACCGTCGAGCGTATAGCGAATCTCTGAGTAAGGGTTTTCGTGGTCCATGATGACCCTTTTCCCGTCGGTTTCGATCTCGGGCATGTCGTGCTGGTCGTAGATATTCAGTCCTCTGGCTTTAAGCTCTGGAATATGAGTGGCAACTTTGTTTTTGAACTGCTCCCAGGTAGTAGTCCCGGGCTCTGACCAGCCTTTTTCCGAGACAGCCAGCATCCTCGGGAAGAGCATATACTCAAGATGTCCTTCGGTAGGGACATATTCAGTCCACATACAGCCCTGGACTCCCAGGATATTGGGCCGCGCCTGAGGCTCGTAACGGAATATCTTATGAAGGGGACTGTATCCGTATTGGGCCTTCCTCTCATAATGGGGATGGGCCTGGAACCAGTCTAGATACAGTACATCTCCGGGAGTAATGACAGCATTCACTCCCCTGCCAGCCGCCTTGTAAGCGAGGCTGTCGCTCCTGTAGGCATATACTATGCTGCTGCTGTCGAGGTCTTCATTCTCGAGAAGCTGGTCCCATCCGGCCATACGGTGTCCGTTATCCAGAATTATTTTCTGGATGCGGCTGATAAGGTAGGTCTGGAGATCTCCGGTGTTGGTGAAGCCCTTTTCCTTCATCAGTTTCTGACACTTCGGGCAGTTTTCCCAGCCCTCCATCCTGGCTTCGTCGCCGCCGATATGGACTATCTTCGATGGGAACAGATCCATGATCTCCAGCAGGACTTTTTCCGCGAATTCGAAAGTTCCTTCATTGGCTACGCAAAACTCTCCTCCCCTGTACCCTTCGGGGCCGCAGGTCAGATCGGGGTATGCGGCGAACACTGCGTTTGAGTGGGCCGGGAATTCGACTTCGGGTATTACCTCTATATGTCTTTCAGCGGCATATTCGATGATCTGCCGGACCTCGTCCTTAGTATAGTAGCCGCCATAGGCTTCCGGGGTTCCTTCTTCGCAGAATTCCATCGGAGAATGGAGCCAGAAGGTATCCCAGTCCTCAATTTTTCGGAACGCGCCGTAGCGGGTAAGCTCCGGACAGGAGTCCAGTTTTATCCTCCAGCCGCCGTTATCTGCGAAGTGAAAGTGGAAATAGTTGAATTTGTAGCGGGCCATCTCGTCCAGTATCTTCATCACCTCTTCTTTAGGGAAGAAATGACGGGATACATCGAGGTGTATTCCGCGGTAGGGAAAACGGGGTTTGTCTGTAATCTTAGCATAGCGGATTCCGGTGCTGTCGGAAATCTGACAGAGAGTCTGGAGCGCGTAGAAAGCGCCCGCCTTCCCGGCGGCCTTTATCCTTACTCCCCTGCGGTCTACCTCAAGATTATAGCCTTCCGGCCCGTACTTACTGAGATACTTGCCGTCTATTTCGATGCTCGGCTCGGGATTGCCGCTGAGGGTACCGCAGCCGTAGCGCTCCTGCATAGGCGTAGGAATGACCGCGGGAGCAGGAGCCTTCCCGCAGCCGGCAAGTATTGCCAGTCCCAGAATAAGCGCTATTCTTTTCATTCTCCGGCGAGTCCTTCGAGTATGATCTTACGCTGCTTTCTGATTGCTTTCGGGTCGCGGTTGTATGTCCAGCAGTCGGTAACTATTTCATTGCATATTGCATCTGCCGCCGCCCTTCCGAACTGATCCTCATACTTACGGAGCAGTTCGTAGTCCCTGATACCGTCACGCATCGCAACGAGACGGATAGAGGGATATACCTTCTGATAACCGGGCCAGATAATCCACATATCGCCGCCGAGGTACGAGCCGCTGGCGTTCTTCCATGGATCTCCGTCGGGGGCGCCTTCCCAATAGTTGAGACCCCAGTGGAGGAAGCCTACCGTATGATATCTGTAGTTGAGCCAGTGGATAAGCCTTGTCTTGTAGAGCGGGATACGGATGAACCTGTTCAGACCTTCTCCCTGGGGGCCCATCGCGTGGTAGAGCCAGGGAATCTGATTATCTGCGTATTCGTAGCCCCTTTCGCCCTTCATTACATCAATGCAGGGGCAAGGGAAATCCAGCAGGTCCGCCTTGATGTTGTGGGTTCCCAGAGGATCCATCGTTTTGAGGTCCGGAGCGCCGTGTTTGATATAGCTGGCAAGGCGGTCGTAAGCCGGAACTACTTTGTCGTTGGGTTCGTCGCAGATAGTCTGGAGATAGACATCGTTGTAGGAACGTCCGTCCGGCAGGAAGTGGGACTTGAGGTACTTGCTCAGAGCTGCAGAATAGAGGCTGAAATATGCGTCTGCTTCTGCCGAATATTGATCTGCCTGGTCTACGTAGGTGAATTCGAAATCGTAGGTACCGTCTCCATTGTCGGTTGCCTTGATGGAACCGTCTGGATTGAGCTCAATTCCCAGGATGACGAGTATGCCGTTGCCTTTTTCCGCTACGCTGGCAATCAGGTTGTTGCCCGGGACGTAATGGAGAA
>JAEESD010000172.1 GCA_016286145.1 Bacteroidales bacterium
GTCCGACGGCGGCCTCGACTTCCCCTCGCAGGTGGGCGTGGGCGGTATCATTGGAACCAAGTTCACTTGGCCGAAGCCCAATCCGCACGCCCTCCAGAACGGCGGCAGCCTGCTGACGCCGGAGAAGGAGGAACTTCTGAGGAAGTGGGTGCCGATTTATACCGATAAGATGCTCTCGAAGGGTAAGTACCTGGGATTGTACTCCTACGGCTTCGACCTCCCGGAGACCCACGTAATCGAGAAAGACGGCGCTATGTACTACGCCTTCTACGCTGAAAAATGGGACGGCGGCGCTATCGAGCTTCGCGGTCTCGATCCTTCTAAGTCGTACACCGTTACCGAGTATGCGGCAGACGAGCCCCGCTCTTACGAGATCGACGGCGCGAATCCTGTCATTAAACCCGTTTTCAAGAATAATTATCTAATTGAAGTTAAATAATACTGAACATTATGAAAAAGATTTTTTGGGCATTGATTCTTGCCATCCCGATGATGGTCGCCTGCGGCAATGACGAGCCTCAGGAAAAGCCGAAACCCGCAGTTGATCCCGAACTGAACGTCACCAGCGAGACCGACTTCGCTATCGGTTATCCGGCTGAAAGCGTTACCGTTACCTTCACTGCAAACACAGACTGGAGGGTTGCGACTAACGACCTTTGGATTACAGCTACTCCCGCTGAGGGAGCCGGCTCGGAGGCTCCGATTACCGTTACTCTCGCCTGCGCGGAGAACGAAGCTATCGACAAGAGGTTCGGAAAGGTCTACATCTTCGTTGGTAAGCTGAACGCCACTATCACTATCAACCAGGAAGGAAACCCGATGTTCGGCGCAGCCGAGGAGCTGGTAAGCGGATCTACCGTTCTTGCTACCAACCCCAACGTAGAGAAGTTCCTTACCGAGGTTACTTACGAGGATCGCGACGGTTGGAAGACAACCAAGGTTCTCGATTACTACGGCGGCTTCAACGGCAAGACCTACAACGAGAATGGAGAGGAAGACCCCAACGGCGTTATGTTCAGCTGGGGAAATCAGCCTACATCCGATCAGCCTTGTACCTACAGTATCCGCTGGGATCCCAAGGACGTAGTAGGCGGAGTAGGAATGACCCTCGCTCTCTCAGACAAGCTTGGATGGAAGACGGATATCGCTATCGCCCCTGGTGCTTACTATGTAAATATCTCCAACCTCGTTCCTAACGATGAGTATACTTACAAAGTGACCGTCAATGAGGGTGGAAAGGTCCTCACTCAGGGTACCTTCAGTACTACCGGTCATCTCCATCAGGTATTCTTCAAGAAGGCCTGCCGCAACGGCCGCGACCTCGGTGGTTGGAAGACTCTTGACGGAAAGACCGTCAAGTACCGCAAGCTCTACCGCGGCGGTCGTATGCAGAGCGAGACCCTCACTCTCCCCGGCCACGATGAGGTCAGGGCACAAGGAATCGGCGCCCAGCTCGATCTCCGTGGAACCTCTGATGTTCTCAGCGAGCCTGCAATCGAGGGCTTCGAGTTCTGCGCTCCCGTTATCGAGGAAGGCGGTACCTCAATGCTTAAGAAAGATGCCGCAAAGACAAAGCAGTGCTTCGAGTTCGTAGTCAAGAACGTACGTGAGGGTAGGGGAGTCTACTTCCACTGCTCGCTCGGCCGCGACCGTACCGGTACTCTCGACATCCTCCTTCTTGGTCTTCTCGGCGTTCGCGAGGGCGACATCAGCAAGGCCTACGAGGTTACCTATTTCGCTCCTTCAGGATACAGCGTTTCTTCTTCCGAGAAAGACAGCAACCCGAAGCCCGTCTTCAAGAACACCCGTACCGCTTGGGTCTACAGCGATGTAGTTCCTTATTTCTGGAGCCTCGCAGACCAGACCGAAGGCAAGACCTTCGCAGACGGTGTTGAGAAGTACCTCCTCGAGGTAGCCGGCGTATCTCAGAAAGATATCGACGATTTCCGTTCACTTATGCTTGAATAATTATGAAGAGATTTTTTGGAATTCTGGCTTTAGTCGCAGTTGCTGCGCTGGCCGTTTCGTGTAACTGCTCAGACGAATATGGTTACAAGATTAAGGGTAACCAGATCGTTTACAATACTCCCGACCGTCCAGCGGACCAGCAGTCGATGCTCGGTTTCGCGGCCGAACCTATTGAGCACGTCCGCGTGGGCCTTATCGGCCTGGGCGACCGTGGAACCGGTGCCGTGTGGCGTTTCCCTTATCTTAAGGATGCGACTATAGTTGCCCTTTGCGACCTCTATCCCGAGCGCATCGAGAGGGCTCAGGGTATCCTCGAGCAGCTCGGCGCTCCCCGCGCGAAATATGAGTTCAGCGGCGAGGAAGGCTACAAGCAGCTCTGCGAGCTTCCGGACGTAGACCTCGTCTACCTCGCAGTTCCCTGGCAGCTCCACACCCCTATCGCAGTCTATGCGATGGAACACGGCAAACACGCCGCCATCGAAGTCCCTGCCGCTACCTCTATCAAGGAGTGCTGGGATCTTGTCAATACTTCCGAGCGTACCCGCAAGCATTGCATGATGCTCGAGAACTGCTGCTACGACTTCTTCGAGCTGACCTGCCTGAATATGATCCAGCAGGGTCTGTTCGGCGAGGTGGTCCACGTCGAAGGCTCCTACTGCCACAACCTCGAGCCCTACTGGGACAACTATCAGGGCGACTGGCGTATGACCTATAATAAGGATCACCACGGCGACGTCTATCCTACCCACGGCATCGGCCC
>JAEESD010000037.1 GCA_016286145.1 Bacteroidales bacterium
CGCAATGTCTATAAAGGGACATCTCCCTCTGCATACTTGGGAGCTTTCGCCAAAGATATCCTGTCCTTCTACGCCACGGAGCATTATATGCAGAACTTGGTGGACGAGAATTTCCGTCTTTTCTTCGCCCGCTGCCTTTCAAGGTTCAAGGCGGAGAACCTCCCCGTGGGCGTCGCGGGAAGCTTCGGCTACGCCTGCCGCGAAATAATAACCGCCCTGGGCGAGCAGGACGGTTTCAGATTCGATAGATTCGTTCCTTCGCCCTCGGAAGGGCTGATCGCTTATCACAGGTGATAAAGCCTAGAATCTCTCCTTGATATTGTATTTGTTCCTTTCGGAACCGGAGCGGGCGATCATCTCGCCGATGAAACCGGCCAGGAAGAGCATTACGCCGAGAACCACGGCCAGCAGTGCCAGATAGAACAGCGGCTGGTCGGTGACTGCACGGTAGCGTATTCCCTGCGCCTGATGCACCAGTTTGGCGACGATTATCCATACGGTCATCACGAAACCTACCAGGAACATGAATATGCCGGTATAACCGAAGAAATGCATAGGCTTCCTCCCGAAGGTGGAGAGGAACCATAGGCTGAGGAGATCCAGGAATCCGTTCACGAAACGGTTCATCCCGAACTTGCTCTTGCCGTATTTGCGTTTCTGGTGATGTACGGGGATTTCTCCTATCTTGCCATAGCCTGCATTCTTCGCGAGGTAGGGGATGTAGCGGTGCATCTCGCCATAGACCTCGATATCCTTCACCACCTCCTTCCTGTAGGCCTTCAGCCCGCAGTTCATATCGTGCAGCTTGATACCCGTGATCCTGCGCGCGGTGGCGTTATACAACTTCGAAGGAAGATTCTTGGTGAGGGGATTGTCCTGGCGGTGCTGCTTCCAGCCCGAAACCACGTCGTATCCCTCTTCGCGGATCTTGCTGACAAGGGCCGGAATCTCGTCCGGACTGTCCTGCAGGTCGGCATCCATAGTTATTACCACATCACCCTCCGCCTTCGCGAAACCGCAGAAAAGCGCGGCCGACTTGCCGTAATTGCGACGGAAGGAAATCCCGTGCACGTGGGAATCGGCTCCGGCAAGGCTCTTCACGACAGCCCAGGAATCATCGGTGCTGCCGTCGTCGACCATAAGGACTTCGTAGCTGAAAGCGTTCTCCTGCATCACCCGCGCTATCCACGCGGAAAGCTCGGGCAGGGATTCTGCTTCGTTGTACAGGGGGATGATGACGGATATATCCATATGAGCGTCAGTCTTCAAAAGGATCTTTGGTTCCGCAGAGCTTGCTGGCGGTGATGGAAGATATGATGGTCCCGATGACGAAGCACCATATAAGGTTGCCGACGAAGCCCATAGTAGGCATCGAGGATTCCATATTCATAAACGCATCCATCTGGTCGCTGGGGAGCTGGCTGGAGAAGGCGACTGCGAAGGAGTCGAAGGTCTCCTTGAAATACTCCGGATCGATGATGGATACATAGAACATGTAGAAACCTGCGTACACGAGGGCGGAAAGGAAGGCGACGGCCATCCCGAGACGGAAGGTCCTGGAGCGGTCGGCGCCGTTGCGCGTTGCTTCGGCCCGGAGCAGACGCACCATAAGCCATATGCAGAGGGCGAATTTGCCGGCCCAGAGAAGGAAATTCAATAGCTTGACGGCGAATCCGGCATTGCCGGCCTTGCCGACCATAGTAACGATCAGGAAATAGGCGATAGCAACGCCGGCGAGGATAAGGCCGCCCTTGCCGGCCTCGTCCCAGAATTTGTTCTTGTTGTCTCCCATATGTGCAAAGGTAGCAATAATTTTTATTATCTTTGTAGGCTGATATAATATATACAGAATGATTAACATTACTTTCCCCGACGGCAGCGTAAAAGCCTTTGAAGAAGGCGTATCTGCCTACGAAATAGCTCAGAGCATCTCTCCCAGGCTTGCTGCGGAAGTCCTTGCGGCAAGCGTGAACGGTGAAATCTACGATCTTACCCGCCCCATCAAGACTGATGCTCAGATTAAACTTCACAAGTGGGAGGACGAAGAAGCCAAGCACGTGTTCTGGCACTCATCGTCCCACCTTATGGCAGAGGCCCTCGAGAGCCTCTATCCCGGTGTGAAGTTCGGCATCGGACCCGCTATCGAGAACGGCTTCTACTATGATGTCGACCTCGCCGGCGCCACCCTTACCGAAGCCGACCTGCCCAAGATCGAGAAGAAAATGCTCGAACTTGCCCAGGGGAAGGAGGATTTCAAGCGCATCGAGGTGCCCAAGGCCGAGGCAATGAAGTATTTCGAGCAGAAGGGCGACCAGTATAAGTGCGAACTCATCAGCGAACTCGAAGACGGTTCCATTACCTATTATACCAACGGTGCTTTCACCGACCTCTGCCGCGGACCTCATCTGCGCAACACCGAGGTCATCAAGGCTGTCAAGCTGACCGCCATCGCAGGTGCCTACTGGCGCGGCGACGAGCACCGTCAGCAGCTCACCCGTATCTACGGCATCACCTTCCCCAAGAAGAGCATGCTGGACGAATACCTCGTGCTGCTCGAAGAGGCCAAGAAGCGCGACCATCGCAAACTCGGCAAGGAGATGGGTCTTTTCACCTTCTCCAGCCGCGTGGGAATGGGCCTGCCTCTGTGGCTCCCCAACGGCGCCGTGCTGCGCTATCAGCTGGAGAGCTTCCTCCGCGCCAAACTCAAGGAGCAGGGATATCTGCAGGTAGTCACCCCGCACATCGGCAGCAAGCAGCTGTATGTGACTTCCGGTCACTGGGCAAAGTATGGCAAGGATTCTTTCCAGCCTATCCACACCCCTCAGGAAGGGGAGGAGTATATGCTCAAGCCTATGAACTGCCCTCATCACTGCGAGATTTACGCATCCTCGCCCCACTCCTATAAGGAACTGCCTATCCGTCTGGCAGAGTTTGGAACGGTTTACCGTTACGAGCAGAGCGGCGAGCTCCACGGACTTACCCGCGTGCGCAGCTTCACCCAGGACGACGCCCATATGTATGTGCGTCCCGACCAGCTGAAGGAAGAATTCAAGAAGGTCATCGACCTGATCCAGTACGTGTTCAAGGTATTCAAGTTCGACAAGGTCAAGGCTCAGATCTCGCTCCGCGACAAGGTGAACCGCGACAAGTACATCGGAAGCGAAGAGAACTGGGAGAAGGCGGAGCAGGCCATCATCGAGTCCTGCGAAGAGAAGGGCCTTCCTGCAAAGGTAGAGTACGGCGAGGCTGCATTCTACGGCCCCAAGCTCGACTTTATGGTGAAGGATGCCCTCGGGCGCGAGTGGCAGCTCGGTACCATCCAGGTGGACTACAACCTGCCTGAGCGCTTCGATCTCGAATATACCGATGCCGACGGCAGCAAGAAGCGTCCTATTATGATACACCGTGCTCCCTTCGGAAGCATGGAGCGCTTCACCGCCGTATTGCTCGAGCACACTGCCGGTCATCTCCCCATTTGGGTGTCTCCTGAGCAGGTTAAAGTGCTGCCAATCAGTGAGAAATTCGAGAATTATGCAAAAAAAGTTTGTGATTTGCTAAAAAATAGCGAAATTCGCGCTTCAATAGACTCTCGTAACGAGACGCTCGGCAAACGAATCAGGGACATAGCCCAGTTCAGAGTGCCTCTGCTTGCGATTGTCGGTGAGAAAGAAGAGGCCGACGGCACTGTCTCTGTACGCAGGGACGGGCAGAACGTGGGCACTTTCAGTGCAGAAGATTTTGTTAAATATATTAAATCAGCGATAGCTGAAGAATTATCCTAGATGCCAGGACCTTACAGACCGAAGCCTTCAGGCTTCAACAAAGCTCGCAAGCCCGACCCGCGATTCCAGCAGAAGCGCGATGAGAATGAGGCACTTATCAACGAGCAGATAACCGCACCCCAGGTTCGCCTGGTGGGAGATAACATCCCCGAGCAAGGGATATATCCCCTTTCCAAGGCTCTGGCCCTCGCGGATGAGCTTGAGCTCGATCTGGTTCTGATCAGCGACAAGGCCGATCCTCCTGTGTGCAAGATACTCGACTACCAGAAGTATCTGTATCAGCAGAAGAAGAAGGCCAAGGAGATGAAATCCAACTCCGCCAAGGTTGTCATGAAGGAGATTCGTTTCGGTCCCAACACCGACGAACACGACTTCCAGTTCAAGCTGAAGCACGCTCAGGAGTTCCTCCAGGAGGGTTCGAAGGTCAAGGCGACGATATTCTTCCGCGGCCGTTCGATAATGTTCAAGGACCAGGGCGAGAAGCAGCTTCTGCGTTTCGCAGTCGAGCTCGAGGAATTCGGCCGTGCCGAGAACATGCCTACGCTGGAGGGCAAGCGCATGCACATTATGATTGCGCCCGTCAAAAAGAAATAGTCCGCAGTTTAGCGGTAGATAATATTTATTAATAAAAACAACAGAACAATGGCAAAGCTTAAAACCAATTCCGGTGCCAAAAAGCGTTTCACGCTTACCGGGTCGGGAAAAATCAAGAGGAAACACGCTTACCACAGCCACATCCTCACCAAGAAGACCAAGAAACAAAAGAGAAACCTCGATCATTTCGCCATCATCGAGTCGGCTGATATGAAAAGGGTACGTGAAATGTTGGTGCTTTAAAAGTTTAGAATTATGCCTAGATCAGTCAACTCAGTAGCCTCAAGGGCACGCCGCAAGAAGATTCTTAAGAGAACCAGCGGCAACTTCCTCGCCAGGAGGAACGTTTGGACGGTTGCAAAGAACACCTACGAAAAAGGTCTCACCTATGCATACCGCGACCGTAGAGCCAAGAAGCGCAATTTCCGCGCACTTTGGATTCAGCGAATCAACGCAGCCGCACGTCAGTACGGTATGACTTATTCTCAGTTTATGGGCGCTCTCGCGCATCAGAACATCGGACTGAACCGTAAGGTTCTCGCCGATCTGGCCATGAACAATCCGAAGGCATTCGAAGCTATAATTAAGTCGGTTAACAAGAAGTAAACGCCGTGAGCCTGAAGGATTTTACCCGCAACCGTTGGACTAAGCTCACATTCTGGGCTTTGCTCTACATCGCGTGGGTAATCTGGCTTGGCAATTTCTGGTGGCTTTTCGGCCTGGTGATCATCTTCGATGTTTTCATCACTCAGAAAGTCCATTGGAACTTTTGGAAAAAGAGATATAAGGAGGGCGAGAAAAAAGACCCCGTCAATGAGTGGCTAGACGCTATCATCTTCGCGGTAATCGTCGTTACTTTCATCAACATTTTCTTCTTCCAGGCCTTTAAGATTCCTTCATCCTCGATGGAAAAGACTCTCTACACAGGAGATCATCTTTTCGTCGGCAAATTGACATACGGACCACGCATCCCGCAGACTCCGCTGACTATCCCCTTCACTCACAATACCATTTTCGGGAAAGAGTCGTATTCGAAGCTTATCCAGAGTGATTACAGGAGACTGAAAGGATTCAGGAAAGTTCAGAGAGGCGATATCGTGGTGTTCGGATTCCCGAACGGTGACACCGTTCTCCGTAAGGCTCCGGTAGAGGACTATTACACCCTCTGCAGGTTCTACGGAAAAAAGACGGTCATCTCGAAGCTTGGACCTATCGTCGTCCGCCCCGCGGATAAGGTAGATCACTACGTCAAGAGATGTGTCGCTATCCCCGGAGATACCCTCGAGGTCAAGGATGGCCTTGTATGGATCAACGGAGAGAAGCAGGAAGTCTATAAAGGAATTCAGTTCACCAATCGCATGGAGAAGGTGCAGGGCGATTATAGGGAAATATTCCCGTTCTCGCCGGACTACACCTGGAGCAGGGATTACTTCGGACCTCTTTGGGTCCCTCAGAAGGGAGCGACCGTGAGGCTCACTTCGGAAAACCTTCCGCTATACAGAAGGATAATCGAAGTTTACGAGCATTCTTCGCTTGAAGAAGCTCTTGCCGCAGGGGAGTACACCTTCAAGATGGACTACTACTTTATGATGGGAGACAACAGACACAACTCCCTCGACTCAAGGTACTGGGGCTTTGTTCCCGAAGACCATATAGTCGGAAGGCCTGTTGTGGTGTGGCTCTCTACGGACTCGGGGAAGAGATTCCCGCGCAGCATACGCTGGAAGCGTTTCCTGAAGTTCGTTTAGTAACGATTATTAATAAATAAAAAACTATAATTATGGCAAAGGTTTGTCAAATAACCGGAAGAAAGAGAATGAAAGGCAACAACGTTGCCCATTCCAAGCTGCGCACTAAGCGCGACTTCTCCGTCAACCTCAAGAACAAGCGTTTCTGGAGCGAAGAGGAGAAGAGGTACATTACCCTCAAGGTTTCCTGCAAGGGTATGAGAATCATCGAGAAGAATGGCCTCGAGGCTACTCTCCGCGATGCACAGAAGAAAGGATTTGTTAACCTTGTTTAAATTTTTGAACTATGGCAAAGAAAGCAAAAGGTAACAGGGTGCAGGTCATCCTCGAGTGCACAGAACAGAAGGCTAGCGGCGTTCCCGGAATGTCCCGCTACATCACCACCAAGAACAGGAAGAATACTCCCGAGCGTCTTGAGAGGAAGAAGTATAATCCTTTCCTCAAGAAGGTGACGGTACATCGTGAAATCAAGTAAATTTTCAGGAGGATAAACTATGGCAAAGAAAGCCGTTGCAACATTCGCAGCTAAGTCCGGTGCCAAGAGCATGGTCAAGTGCATCCGCATGGAAAAGTCTCCCAAAACTGGCGCTTATGTCTTCACAGAGCACCTCGTTGAGGAGAGCAAGGCAAAGGAATACTTCGAGAAGAAGTAATTTCATACATACTATAGAAAAATCCGACGCTATAAGCGCCGGATTTTTTGTATATTTGTAAGCTATGGCAATCAGCTTTTTTCAGAAGATCAGCAGAGCTATAGTCGGCCGTTCCAGGGTCGACGACGATACCCTCGACGCTATAGAGGAAGCCCTGATCGAATCGGATATGGGAGTGGATACTACTCTTAAGGTAATCGATGCCCTTGAAGAAAGGGTTTCGAAGGACAAATATATGTCCAAGGAAGAGCTGACCTCGATGCTCCGCGAGGAGATAGGCGCTCTAATGGAGGACTCCGAGAAGAACTTCGATCTGGAGGCAGCGAAGCCCTATGTCATTCTGGTAGTGGGAGTTAACGGAGTAGGGAAGACTACTACTATAGGAAAGCTTGCCCGTAAGTTTACCGCAGAAGGAAAGAAGGTGATGCTCGGCGCCGCGGATACCTTCCGTGCAGCGGCCGTGGACCAGATTTCCGTCTGGGCGGAGCGTGCTGGTGTAGATATTGTAAAACAGCAGATGGGTTCCGACCCGGCGGCCGTAGCGTTCGATACGGTCAAGTCCGCAGCCGCGAAGGGCGCGGACGTCGTCCTTATCGACACGGCGGGCCGCCTCCACAACCGAATCGATCTGATGAACGAGCTGACAAAGATCCGCAACTCTGTCCGTAAGGCAGTCCCTACAGCGCCCAACGAGGTGTTGCTGGTTCTCGATGCCAGTACCGGTCAGAATGCGTTCCAGCAGGCGAAGGAGTTTGCCCGCGCGACCGATATCACCAGCCTCGCCCTTACAAAGATGGACGGAACGGCGAAGGGAGGAGTAGCGGTAGGCCTGGTAGACCAGTTCGGAATTCCTATCCGCTGGATTGGAGTAGGAGAGGGAATAGACGACCTTAAAGACTTCGACTCCGAGGAGTATGTCGCAGCATTGTTTGACGAAAATGAATTGAAATAAGATATGAAGCTCAGTTACAATTGGTTAAAGGATTATCTTAAGTGTGGGCTTTCGGTGCAGGAGATTGCAGAGGCTATGACCTCGATCGGCATCGAAGTGGATTCGGTAGAAGAGACCGAAGTCATTGAAGGCGGCCTGAAGAATGTGGTGGTAGCGAAGGTTCTTACCTGCGAGGCTCACCCCGATTCTGACCATCTCCACGTAACTACCGTCGATGACGGCGGCCCCGAGCCCGTCCAGGTAGTCTGCGGCGCGCCCAATGTAGCCGCAGGACAGAAAGTCCTTTTCGCCCAGGTAGGTGCCGTCCTCCCCGGCGATTTCAAGATCAAGAAGTCCAAGATCCGTGGGGTCGAGAGCTTCGGTATGATCTGCGCCGACGACGAACTCGGAATCGGCGAGGACCACTCCGGAATCAAGGTCCTGCCGGCCGATGCGCCCGTAGGAACTCCCGCTAAGGAATACCTTGGGATCGAGTCCCAGGCTGTGATTGAGTATGAGATTACGGCGAACAGGGTAGACGCCGCCTCGCATTGGGGCGTTGCACGCGACCTGTACGCCTACCTGACCCTGCGCGGGATCCCGTGCGAGCTGTGCAAGCCCGAGGCAGAGGCGGCGTTCGAGGCCCTTCCCCGCGAGGAAGGTGGCCGTGGGCTTAAGGTCGAGGTCAAGGACCCCGACGGTGCCCCGCGCTACTGCGGCCTTACTGTCCGCGGGATTAAGGTAGGCCCGTCCCCGAAGTGGATGCAGGACCGCCTGACGGCAATAGGCAGCCGCCCGATCAACAATATCGTCGATATTTCGAACTACGTTCTCTTCGAGCTCGGCCAGCCGCTCCATACCTTCGACGCCGATAAGGTCGCGGATGGGACGGTTATAGTCCGCCGTGCTGCCGAAGGCGAGCCGATCAAGACGCTCGATGGCGTGGACCGCAAGCTTCGTGCGACCGATATGGTCATCGCCAGCCCCCGTGGGCCTATGTGTATCGCGGGCGTGTTCGGAGGCGAGGACAGCGGGGTCACGGACGAGACGGTCAACCTCTTCATCGAGGGGGCCTACTTCGATCCGGGCAGCATCCGCAAGACCAGCAAGAGCCAGCAGCTCCAGACCGATGCCTCGTTCCGCTTCGAGCGCGGGGCCGATCCCGAGATGGCGCTGTTCGGCCTGAAGAGGGCCGCCGTGCTCGCGATTGAGCTCGCAGGCGGAAAGGTCGCCGGCAATGTGTGCGAGAGCTATCCCAACCCCGTAGGGCGTGCGAAGATCGAGCTTGATTATGACCGAATCGAGGCGTTTATCGGCAAGAAGATCGGCTATGAGACTATCGATAAGATCCTGACCGCGCTTCAGTACGAGTTCGTCGCGCGCGATGGCGCTAAGGTGACCGTTCTGGCCCCGCAGTATATGGTAGACGTCACCCGCGAGTGCGATGTAGTCGAGGAGATACTCCGAATCTATGGCTACGATAATATCGATCTGCCGAAGCATATGAAGATGTCCGTGGGCCCGACTCCTTCGCCGGAGCCGGAGGCCGTACGTAATTCTATTTCGAATTTCCTCGCCGCAAACGGTTTCGTTGAGACGATGAACAATTCGATTACGAAGAGCGACTATTACGAAGGACTTCAGACCTTCCCGGCAGACCATACCGTAAAGATCGTAAACCCTCTGAGCAGCGATCTTAATGCGATGAGGCAGACCCTTATCCTGAACGCGCTTGAGGTCGTAGCTTATAATGCTAACCGCCAGATGAATTCTCTTAAGATCTTCGAGTATGGGTCTGTATATCAGAGACTTCCGGAGAATTCTGGAGAAACTCTGGAGGGTTACGAGGAACATACCGCATTCTGTCTCGCCATTTCCGGAACCCCCGAAAAGTCCTGGAATCTGGTCCCCAGAAAGAGCGACTATTTTGCCCTTAAGGGAGAGTTCGAGCTCCTTATGAAGCGCTACGGAATAGACCTGTATCAGATGTGGACAGATGCCGCTCCTTCGGATATTTTCTCCGAAGGCGTAGTCTATAAACTTCCTGGCCAGGGTAAGCAGTTGGCGGTTCTCGGAACTGTCAATCCTGCCCTTGCGAAGAAGTTCGGAGTAAAGCAGCCCGTGTTTGTCTGCGAAATCAGCTGGCCCGCTCTGTTTACTCTTATCAAGCGCGGAAAAGTCAGCTTCAAGGAGCTGCCCAAGTTCCCCGAGGTGCGCCGCGACCTGGCCCTGCTGCTGGACGAATCGGTCTCTTACGCAGACCTTCGCCAGACTGCTTTCAAGCAGGCTAAGAAGCTTCTGAAGAGCGTTACTCTGTTCGACGTCTACCGTGGAGACAAGATCCCGGCAGGGAAGAAGCAGTATGCTCTCGGATTTGTACTTCAGGATCTCGAAAAGACCCTTACCGATCAGGATGTCGAAAGGGCGATGGACGGTATCCTTAAGGCTTATCAGCAGAATTTCGGAGCTCAGTTGAGGTAATATGAAAAAGGTTCTGCCGTTTGTCCTGGTTGCGCTGGCGTTAGTTTGTTGCTCTCGCCATTCGCGCGTAATCCCTGCCTCTACCTTGTCAGACATCTATGTAGAGATGTTTATGGCGGATCAGTGGATTTCGCAGAACACGCGCGCCCGTAAGGCGGCCGATACCTCTAATATCTATGCTCCTATCTTCGATAAATACGGTTATACTGTTGAGGACTACGACGCTTCGGTGAAGCATTACCTACGTAAGCCGGACAAATATGCCAAGATCCTGAAGTCTGCCGGCGCGAAGCTCAACCGTCAGGCAAAGCGCCTCGAGGCTATCGAGGATGCTATTCAGAAAAGGGTGAAGTTCTCTCCTTACAAGCCGGAGAAGTTCCGCTACGATACCCTCCGCTTCAAGGACGACAGCCTTGGCCTATGGCCCAATGATTCTTCGTTCATCGACCGTGAGGCCTTGCGCGATTCGCTGGCCAGGCTCGATTCGTTGGCTCTTGCCGATTCCCTGGCCCGGGCTGATTCGCTCGCTAGGGTGGATTCGCTGGCCAGGGCGGATTCGATTGCCCGCCAGGCCGTCCCGCAAAAAGAAGTAACACACAAAAACTATAAATCAAATGGATCAAAAGAACATTCTGAAAAAATGCTTCTCCTTCATGGACCTGACAACGCTCAGGATCGAGGACACGCCAAACTACGTGAAGTCCCTGGTGGACAAGGTAAATAAGCTTGTCAAGGAGTATCCGGATTATCCGCTTCCCGCATCAATCTGCGTTTACCCTAATTTCGCATCGGTTGTTCGTGACAACCGTCCTTCAAAGGATCTCCACGTCACTTGCGTCGCCGGATGCTTCCCCGCTTCGCAGAGTTTCCTCGAGGTAAAGGTCCGCGAGGTTGAGCTCGCAATCGAGAATGGCGCAGACGAGATAGATATCGTTCTGGCTCTCAATTCTTTCCTCGATGGTGACGGCGAAGATGCCCGTCGCGAGATTCGCGAAATCCGCAAGGTCTGCAAGGGCGTCGTCCTGAAGGTTATCCTCGAGACCGGTGTTCTTAAGACCCCTGAGCTTATAAGGAAAGCTTCTTTCCTGGCGATGGAAGAAGGCGCAGACTTCATCAAGACTTCTACCGGTAAGGTCGCTGTCAATGCTACCCCCGAAGCAGCCGAGGTTATGTGTCAGGCTATCAAGGACTTCTATGCTAAGACAGGCCGCAAGGTCGGCTTCAAGGCTGCCGGCGGCGTTTCTACCGCAGAAGAGGCCCTTCAGTACTACGGGATAGGGGAGAGGATTCTTGGTCCTGAGTGGATGAATAAGGATCTCTTCAGATTCGGTGTCTCTCGTCTCGGCAACTCGCTGATGAGCGCGATCGAAGGAAAAGAAGTGAAGTTCTTCTAATTGAAACGATTATTCGCACTTGCAGCCGTTTTGGTTGCGATGTCCTTCGTGGGCTATCCACTTAGGGCCCAGAAGGAGAGTGTAGTCTTCGGAGGGTTCAAGGTTTCTTCGATCAAGCGTACCGAGAAGGGCGAGTTCAAGATAACGGGTTCTGTCAAGGCCCAGAATGATTCGACTGAATTCAGCCTGAAGGATATCTACGGTGTCATCTGTAAAAAGTCAGTCCCCGTGGTAGAGGGGCAGCTGGGGGATATCTTTGTGCCGACAGGCCCCTCAGTCACCCCGATAAAAGCGACAGTGCGTCTGGTCGATGATTCCACCTTCATTGATTTACTGGCGATTTTGCTTTTTCACGGTTCGGAGAACTACACCGCAGACATCGGCTATCAGATCGCAGATTCCGCCGGGAACACGAAGACCATTTTTTACGAAAACGTCTATTGGAAGGATTTCCGACATAAAGAGTAAGCATAGTTTAGAATTAAGTTATATTTGTAAGAGTAATCACAAAAAAATTCCATATGATGAGAAAAACAGTTTTGCTTCTAGCCTCATTGATGTTTTTGTTCGCCTGTGAGCCAATCGGGCAGGAACAGAATGACGACAACAATACCGGAGATCCCAATGGTCAGGTTTCCGGAGAGCCGGATTTCTCTCCGGAGTCCTGGTATGAGGTCAACTACTGGGAGCGCTCAGACCGTGAAAAAGCCGGTCTTCGCGGCCCCGTGAAGAAATGGTATCTCTCGAAATCTTCATCTCATAGAGAGTACACCTATAACGAAGCCGGAAACATCACGCTGATTCGCGATGTCAATCCTGAAAGCACACGCGGCGAATGGATGGAGCAGCGTTTCTATGACGACAAAGGCCGCCTTGTAAAATCATTATATGGCCGCAGCACTCAAAAAGGCGGGATGGACTTCGACGAGTGGTCCTCGTTAGAATCCTGGACATATGAGTACAATAACCCCGGAAAATATGTTATGACCGCTTCCTCTTTGTCCAGTAAGTATCCTTTCCGCCACCTGAGTCCCGAGTCTTATGCCGAGCACAATGTGGAGACGATCGGTGATTTTATCATCAAGGATCTATCTGCGGTTCGCTGTACTCAATTGAGCACAATGTCGATGGAGAGCAGGGAACATTTCGACTATGAGTACACTTTCGGCAGCGACGGCAATTTAACAGCCAGATATCATAACTATTACACAGCCTATGATATAGAAACCGGCGAGGAGGGAGATATCCTTGGCGAAAAAGACGGCTACCAGGAATGGTCTACTGATTATCTGATTGAATATAAGGACGGCTATCCTTATGCGATTGATTACACCGTAGACGGCAGGACTCTCTACCAAATCACCTCTATGACCTGGCGCGACAATGGAATGCCGCTGAAGATGGAAGGGATGGAAGGAATATCTCAGTTCGACCCGAACGAGAAACGCTACATATGCATGACAAGATGGGACTGCCAGCCCGGCAACCCCGGAGACGCACTCTTCGTGTTCACCTACTGGGAGACCTATAAGTATAATGAGCACGGAGACCTCATTGAAATTCAGGAACGTTTCAACGAAGAATCAGACAATCCATGGACACGTCCCACCACATTCACGTTCGAGTATGACGCGCACGGCAACTGGATCAAATATGATGAAAAATATATGATTGCCGCTGATGGCCCCGACAGCCCTGTGAAGGATGGTTCTCTGACCAGAGAGATTGAATACTATTAGTATCCAAATGAAATAGTTTTCGTGGATTGTTGCGGCTGGAAAAGCTCAATGTGGATAACTGTAGTGGGGTATTTGAGCGTTTTACTGTTGCGCTGACATCGATGT
>JAEESD010000173.1 GCA_016286145.1 Bacteroidales bacterium
CCTCCGACTATATTGTCTATCAGCAGGTTGAAAATTACGATTTCTACGACACCGTAGGTAGCGTCGGTAAATGTCTTATCGGGAAGGAAAAGAAGCAGGGCTACCGTAATGAGGTCAGTGATCAGGAACACTACACTGAGCTGTACCGGGTAGTACTTATTGATCATAATCGCAACGATATCCGTTCCTCCGGTACTGCCTCCAAAGCGGATGACCAGACCGAGTCCCGTAGCCTCGAGCGTACCGGCAATAACCGGAACAAGCAGGGCATCTTTGACATAGAAGAACTGGTCAGGGGCACACTGCAGCCAGGGAACGCTGGCGATAATCTGCATCGCCACCGTGGACATCAGGATAGCGTAGATAGTCTTGAATCCGAAGACGATTCCCATCGCAAAGACGGCGATGATGATGAGCAGGATGTTGATTCCCATATAGGTGAACTGAGCGGGAATCAAACCTCCTGTCGCATACTGTATGATGGTCGAAAGACCCATCATTCCTCCAGCCGACATACCCCAGGGAATCATAAAACCTTCCCACGCCCAGCCGAAGATAAAGCAGGCCAGGGTGATAACCAGATACTCGTGGATAGTAATAAGTACCTTAGACTTCTTCATTACTTGACAACGATATTGATAATTCTGCCGGGGACAACTATCACCTTGATGATAGAGAGTCCTTCGACATATTTTGCGGTCTGAGGGAGTTCCCTCACCGCAGCCTCAACCTCGGCAGGAGTCGCGCTCTTAGGCATATCTACCGTGAAGCGCATCTTGCCGTTGAACTGGACGGGGTAAGTTACGCTGTCCTCAATAGTGTAGGCCTCAACATACTCGGGGAACGAAGCGTCACAGACGCTGGTTGAATGTCCAAGGGCCTCCCAAAGCTCTTCCGCCATATGGGGAGCAAAGGGTGCGAGGAGGATGACCAGCGGCTCGAGCACCTCGCGTTTGTGACACTCGCCCAGGTCGGACAGAGCGATCATAAACGCACTGATGTTGGTATTGTAGGACATAGCCTCGATATCCTCCTGCTCCTTCCCTATCAGTTTATGAAGGGCCTTGAGCTCGGCGGGCGAAGCCTTCTCGTCTGTAACTATCCACTGGTCGCGATCCCAGAACAGCCTCCAGAATTTCTTGAGGAAGCGGTTTACGCCGTCTATTCCCTTAGTATCCCAGGGCTTGCTCTGCTCGATAGGGCCGAGGAACATCTCGTAAAGACGGAGAGTGTCTGCACCGTAAGTCTCGCAGATGTCGTCCGGATTGACGACATTGAACATACTCTTGCTCATCTTCTCGACCGCCCATCCGCAGATATACTCGCCGTTTTCCAGCACGAACTCGGCATCCGCAAACTCTGGCCTCCAAGCCTTGAAGGCCTCGAGATCGAGGCGATCGTTCCTTACGATATTGATATCGACGTGGATCTCGGTTGTCTCATACTGATCCTTAAGGCCGGCTGAAACGAACTTATTGGTCCCGACTATACGGTATACGAAGTTCGAGCGGCCCTGGATCATTCCCTGGTTCACGAGCTTGGCAAACGGCTCATCGCAGCAGACATAGCCAAGGTCGAAGAGGAACTTGTTCCAGAAGCGGGAGTAGATGAGGTGGCCGGTTGCGTGTTCCGTACCGCCTACGTAAAGGTCTACATTGCGCCAGTACTCGTTTGCCTTGCGGCCTACCAGCGCCTCGCCGTTGTGGGGATCCATATAGCGCAGGTAGTATGCCGACGAACCGGCGAAGCCGGGCATAGTCGAAGTCTCGAGCGGGTAGCCCTTGTATGTCCAGTCCTTCGCGCGGGCAAGCGGCGGTTCGCCATTGGCCGACGGCTTGAACGACTCTATTTCGGGCAGGGTCAGCGGCAGGTCGGCTTCGTCCACGGGGGTCGCGATCCCGTCTTTGTAATAGATCGGGAACGGCTCGCCCCAATAGCGCTGGCGGCTGAAGATAGCATCGCGCAGGCGGTAGTTGGTCTTCCTGCGGCCAATCCCGTTCGCCTCGGCATAGTCCTTCGCCGCTTCGATCGCCTCGCGAACGTCCATCCCGTCGAGGAAACCGCTGTTACACATCTTACCCTCCTTCGCATCGAACGACTGCTCGGAAACGTCGCAGCCCTCGATGATCGGAACGATTGGCAGGCCGAACTTTTTGGCGAACGCGTAGTCGCGGCTGTCGTGGGCCGGAACGGCCATAATCGCGCCCGTACCATAACCGGCGAGCACATATTCGCTGATCCAGATCGGGACCTTCTCACCCGTAAGCGGGTTGATTCCGTAGGAGCCGGCAAACACGCCCGTAACGGCCTTCGTCTCGGCGATACGCTCCCTTTCGGTTTTCTTGCGCACCTCCTTGACATAGGCGGCCACCGCTTCTTTCTGGGAGGCGGCGGTCAGCTGGTCGACCAGCTCGCTTTCGGGCGCCAGGACCATAAAGGTGACGCCGAAGATCGTATCCACCCTCGTAGTAAAGATGGTGACCGGGAGTTCGCGTCCGTCGCAGACCGTGTTGAAAACGACCTCCGTTCCCTCGGACTTCCCTATCCAGTTGCGCTGCATCTCCTTGAGGGAGTCTGTCCATGCAAGGCTGTCAAGGCTATCAAGCAGGCGGCCGGCATAGGCCGAA
>JAEESD010000038.1 GCA_016286145.1 Bacteroidales bacterium
ATCAAGGCCCAGCTCTCCCGTTTCCTCGATTTTGAGTCAGACGCCCCCAATAAAGCCGAGCTCGTAAACAATTACGACTGGATGAAGGACTATACCTTCATTAACTTCACCCGCGATATCGGTAAGCTCATTACCGTCAACTATATGATGAGCAAGGATTCGGTAAAGAAGCGTCTTGAGCGCAACTCCTCCGAGGGTATGTCCTTCACCGAATTTACCTACCAGCTCCTCCAGGGCTACGATTTCCTGTATCTCTACGAACATAGAAACGTAAAGATGCAGCTCGGCGGAGCGGACCAGTGGGGCAACATCACTACCGGAACCGAGCTTATCCGCAGGGTCCTCGGAAAGGAGGCCTATGCTCTTACCTGCCCTCTCATCACTAAAGCAGACGGCGGAAAGTTCGGCAAAACCGAAAAAGGCAACATCTGGCTCGATCCCGAGCGCACCAGCCCTTACCAGTTCTACCAGTTCTGGCTCAACGTCAGCGACGACGACGCAGCAAAATACATCAAGATCTTCACTATGCTGGACCGCGAGACTATCGAGGCCGCTATAGCCGAACATACTGAAGATCCCGGCCGCCGTACCCTCCAGAAACTCCTCGCGAAGGAGGTCACTATTATGGTCCACGGCGAGAAGGAATACGAAAATGCAGTCAAGGCTTCCCAGATGCTGTTCGGCAAGGCTACCGCAGAAGATCTTCGCAGCCTGGACGAAAAGACCTTCCTCGCAGTGTTCGACGGCGTACCTACCTTCGATGTAGAGCGCGGAAAACTCCCTGTCGGAATTCTGGACTTCCTCGCAGTAGAGACTCAGGTCTTCCCCTCCAAGGGTGAAGCCCGTAAGATGATCCAAGGCAACGGCTTCTCCCTCAACAAGGAGAAAGTAACCGATATCGCCCGTGACATTACCGAGGCCGACATCATCGACGGTAAATACATCCTTGTCCAGAAAGGAAAGAAAGACTACTACATAATCAACATAAAGTAAAAGGCTATGGAAGGACAGAGTACGCGTCAGCAGAAGGTCGCAAGGGAGCTCCAGCGCGACCTAGCGGAGATTATCAGGAGTAAGGGAATGGCCGCCTTCGGCGGCGCGATGGTCACCGTCAGCGAGGTGCGCGTCAGCCCCGACCTTTCGATCGCCAAGGTCTACGTAAGTATCTTCCCTTCCGAGAAGCAGGAAGAGGTAATGAAGCTCCTCGAAGAGAACAACAAAGCTATCAGGGGCGAACTCGGAAGAAAAGTTGCCAAGCAGCTCAGAATCGTTCCTGAGCTGGACTTCTACCTGGATACTACACTCGATTATGTAGAGCACATCGAAGAACTGCTCAAAAAATAGTTTCCCACGTGGGAGTATCAGGCTTCATAGCCGGACGCTATCTCTTCTCCGGGAAATCCCGTAGTGTGATCAGCTGGATCTCCGGTATTGGTGCCGCCGGGATGGCGGTAGGGACCGCCGCGCTGATAGTGATACTCTCAGTCTACAATGGTTTCGACCGGATAATCAGGGACAATCTGGACGCCAGCTCGCCCGATATCGTAGTCCGGCCGACCGTGGGAAAGACTTTCGATTCGAGCGCGGATGCGTTCGCTCAGGTTGCGGCCCTGCCCGGGGTCGTCTCCGCCGAGGGCGTGGTCGAGGAAAAGGTGGCCGTGCGCTATGGAGACAGGCAGTCAATAACGAAGGTGCGCGGAATCGATGGTGCGTGGGAGTGTAGTGTCAGCTCTACTCTCGCCTCTGAGCTTGGGATCAAGACCTTTTTCCTTGAGCAATTGACCCTCTTCTTCCCCAGCAAGAGCGAGAGCTTTTCGATGGCGAACCCTGCCGCTTCGCTGGAGACTGTTTCGATGAGGCCAAAGGAGATAGTTTCCTCCGACGAGAGCCTCGTCATCATTCCTATCACAAAAGCCCGCGAACTTCTTCATATCGAGTCGGACGTCACCTCATTCGAGATTTACGGACCAAAAGTCTCCGTAAAACAGGTCCGGGAGCTCCTGGGGCCCGATTTCGAAGTCCTGGACAGATACCAGCAACATCCAGCTGTCTATAAGATGATGCGCTACGAAAAGGCGGCCATATACTTGATTCTTATTTTCGTGGTGCTTATCGTCGCCTTCAACATCTTCGGCTCCCTGTCGATGCTCATCATCGACAAAAAAGACGATATCAGTACCCTCTCGAGTATGGGCGCTTCCGCTCCCGTCATCCGCCGGACCTTCTGGCTCGAGGGCTGGTTCGTGTCCCTGCTTGGACTGGTTATCGGCCTTGTGGTCGGAATCGCGCTGGTTCTTATCCAGCAATACACCGGCCTGATAAAGATGCCCGGCAACTACCTCGTAAGCTCATACCCGGTAGTTTTGAAATTCACCGACGTCCTGCTTACCGCAGCCGGCGTAGCCCTCATCGGGGCCCTCATCTCGTCTATAAGTATAAAAGAAATAAAACAATGAAACGCATCTTCACCCTCGCCGCCGCAGCCCTTGTCTCGCTCGGCGCATTCGCCCAGAACGGAGGCCTTGACACCCTGATGCTCCAGACTATCCGCCAGGGTTACACAAGCTCCCCGGCAGACAAAGCCGTCCGCAACGCCCTCAACGCAGTTGCGCTGAACACTATCGCCGTCAACGCGGAAAATGCCGCCATGATCGACACCGAATTCTCCGACAGAGTGAAGACTGTAGGAATCACGGACCAGAAGCAGTCAGGCCGCTGCTGGCTCTTCACCGGCCTCAATGTCCTTCGCGCCGCCGCTATCTCTCAGCACGATCTCGGGAAGTTCCAGTTCTCCCAGAGCTACAACTTCTTCTACGACCAGCTTGAGAAGGCAAACCTGTTCCTGCAGGCGATTATAGACACCAAGGACCTCCCCATCGACGACCGTCAGGTAGACTGGCTCCTGAGCAACCCTATAAGCGACGGAGGAACCTGGACCGGAGTTGCAAACCTGGTAATGAAATACGGTGTAGTCCCCGCAGAGGTGATGCCCGAATCCCTCATTGCCAATAGCACTTCCCAGATGGCTACCCAGCTGAAGACCATCCTCAGGCAGGATGCCCTGAAACTTCGCGAGGCAAAGTGTCCCAAGTGTGCCGGCAAACTGAAAGTTGAAATGCTTTCCGAAATCTACCGCATCCTCTGCCTTGCCTACGGCCAGCCGCCGTTAGAGTTCGAGTGGAAAGGCAAGACCTACACTCCCCAGGAGTTTTACGCCGAATTCGTCGGCTTCGACCTGAACAACAACTACGTAATGTTGATGAACGATCCTTCCCGCGAGTATAATAAACTTTACGAGATCCAGTACGACCGTCACCTCTACGACGGCGACAACTGGCTATATCTCAACCTCCCTATAGACAGGATCAAGGAGATGGCTATCGCCTCTATCAAAGATGGCAACGCCATGTACTTCTCCTGCGACGTAGGAAAGTTCCTCGACCGTAAGAAGGGTGTCGCCGACCTTGCCAACTTCGATTATGAGTCTCTTCTCGGAGTGCAGTTCACCATGGACAAGAAACAGCGCATCCAGACCCACGCCAGTGGCTCATCCCACGCTATGACACTTATCGCAGTCGACCTAAAGGACGGTAAGCCCGTCAAGTGGATGGTAGAAAACAGCTGGGGCGAGACAGCCGGTTACAAGGGCAATATAATTATGACGGACGAGTGGTTCGACGAGTATATGTTCCGCCTCGTAGTCGAGCGCAAGTACATTCCCGAAGACCTCCTGCCGCTTCTTGATCAGGAACCGGTTCAACTCCCCGCCTGGGACCCGATGTTCCTCGGAGAAGAATAAAACAAAAAAGGGTTGGCTCATCGCCAACCCTTTTTTAATCGAGCCCTACGGCATCAATTAAAAGCGGTCCTCAGAGGAAACGGTAAGTTTCTTGCGGCCGTGACGGCGACGCGCTGCGAGAACGCGGCGGCCGTTTGCAGAAGCCATACGCTCACGGAAACCGTGCTTGTTGACTCTCTTGCGACGTGAGGGTTGGAATGTCCTTTTCATATCTATCTATTTTTTTGTTTTTCGGATTTGGGAGGGCAAAGATATTATTTTCTTATCTCAATTACAAATTTTTCTGCGAAATAATCGTCTTTCAGCCAGTCGTTTATAGGCCAGACGCTTACCTTCCCGGGGTCGACCTTGCATTTTGAACACATTTGAGCAATTTCCTCGGCGACATCGCCCCCTTTCAGATAGAGAATACCCTTGCTGAACTTCCCTTTTACCCAGGGATAAAACGCGTCAAGCGAGGTGACCGCTCTCGAAACGACCCAGTCAAAAGGTCCGGGAAGCGTCTCCGCCCTGGCGTTGACACACGTTACGTTTTTGAGTTTCAGATCCTTCGCGACAGCCTGGGCTACCCTGACTTTCTTCGCTATAGAGTCGCAAAGAGTGAAGTGACAGGAGGTCATCACCGAGGCCAGCGGAATACCGGGAAAACCGCCTCCGGTTCCCAGGTCGAGTATCTCAAGCCCGTCTTCCAGCAAGCCTTTCTCTTCCATATATCGATGGATTGCCAGCGAGTGAAGGATATGATGGTCGTAAAGATTGTCGATGTCTTTTCGCGAGATGACGTTGATCTTCTCGTTCCACTCCTTGTAGAGCTTGCACATCAGTGCAAAGTCTTTCTTTTTAGGCATCTTGTTCATCTCTTTTCATCTTATCTATCAAGTCTTTCGCCCGACGGATTCGAGTACGGACCGTATTGAGCTCAAGTCCCAGTTCGTCCGCAATTTCCTTGTACTGAAGGCCGTCGATAAGGCGTTTGTGGGCAACCTCGCGATAGAGATCCGGCAGGCCGTCTACATAGGCGCGCGTACGCAGTTCATCCTCGTCGCGGATGATCGAATCCAGCGCATCCGTCTCAACCTCAGTCATATTCTCAGCTACCGAAGCCGTCTGCAGATTATCGTCGAGCGAGACGGTCTCGCGTCCGGCACGCCTCTCGGATTCGAGGATATCGAGGGCCGTGTTGTGGGCAATCGTTTTCAGCCAGGTACTGAACTGGCTGCGCGAAGGGTCGTAGCTCCGAATCTGGCGGAATGCCTTCTCGAAACTGCGCGAGCAGATATCGTCGATAAAGAAATCGTCCAGATTCTTCATCGTAGACTTAAGATAGGCGCGAAGCGCATCGATATGCGTATCCCAAAGCGCGGTGAAAGCCGCGCCGTCGCCGATAATCGCGAGCCGGACGAGCTCGTCAATGGGCCTCGAGCCAGTTCTTGCCATAGTTACATTCGACTGTGAGCGGGACGCTGAGGGCCATCACCCCCTCCATCTGCTCGGTTAGTATTCTCTTGACGGGCTGTATCTCGTCTTCCGGAACCTCCAACACCAGTTCGTCGTGGATTTGAAGGACCATCCTCGCGCGCAATCCCTGCTGGCGCAGGGCACGGTCTACCCCGATCATGGCGAGTTTGATTATGTCGGCCGCGCTGCCCTGGATGGGGGCGTTGACCGCGTTTCGCTCGGCCATGGCCCTGATATTGGCGTTGTGGGAATTCACGTCCGGGACGTAGCGCCTGCGGCCGAAGATGGTCTCTACATAGCCCAGGCGGCGTGCGGATTCGAGAGTCCCGTCGATAAACGAGCGGATGGTCGGGAACGAAGCGAAGTAGTCGTCGATGATCTGGGCGGCCACCTTGCGCGGGCAGTGGAGCCTCTGGGCAAGCCCGAACGAAGAGATGCCGTACATGATGCCGAAGTTGGCCGTTTTCGCGACCCGCCGGTCATCCGGAGTCACCTCGGCGAGCGGCTTGCGGAAGATTTTCGCGGCCATGGCGGTATGGACGTCCTGCCCCTCGCGGAAAGCCTGGACCATGTGGGCGTCGCCGCAAAGATGGGCCATCAGCCTCAGCTCGATCTGGGAGTAGTCGGCCGACATGATGACGCTGCCCTTCGGGGCTGTGAAGGCCTTTCGGATCTCGCGGCCCTGCTCAGTGCGGATAGGGATGTTCTGCAGGTTCGGGTTGGAGCTGCTCAAGCGACCCGTAGAGGTAAGCGCCTGATTGAAGGTGGTATGTACGCGGCCGTCTTTCGGACTGATGTAGCCGGGAAGCGGTTCGATATAGGTAGAAAGGAGTTTCTTGGTCCCGCGATAATCGAGAATCGCGTCGATAATCGGGCTGGCGTCGGCGTATTTAAGAAGGGTTTCCTCATCCGTGGGCCATGAACCTTTGAGGGGCTTTTTAGCCTTCGGATCGAGCTTAAGCTTCTCGAAGAGGACTTCGCCTATCTGCTTGGGAGACGAGACGTTAAGGGTCGGTTCCCCGGCTATTTCGCGGACCTCGGCCTCCTTCTCTAGGACAGTCTTTCGAAGGCCGTCGGCGAAATCTCTCAGGGACTCGGGGTCTATCCTTACGCCGATCTGCTCCATTCGGGCGAGAACCTTAACGAGGGGTTCCTCGATCTGTTCATAGAGTTCGGCGCCCTTCCCTGTTCCAAGCGCTTCGCGCAGCTTTTCTGCCAGACGGAATACGATAACCGCCTCGCGGGAGTTGGGCCTCTCGCTTGCAGCCTCTCCGTCCATATCGAACAGGCTACCTTCAGTTTCGGGTGCTGCCCCTTCCAGGGCCACTCCCAGGTATTGCTGCGCAAGTATCTCGAGTTGATGTGAGCGCTCGGGATTGAGCAGGTAATGAATCAGTTCGGAGTCCAGCAGGCGGCCCTGAAGTTCTATTCCTGCCGCTGCGAGTTCGTTGATCTGGGATTTGAGCGCAAACCCACACTTAACGATATTGCTGTCTGTCAGGATGTCCTTGAATTCAGCCGGGCTGGCTGTTGCGGCTTTGTCTGAGGTAGCGAGAGTTACTTTGCCCTTTGATACTACAACCGCACACTTACCCAGTTCGCGTATCTCAGGCTTTATCGCCGCCGGAGCTACTTCCATATACTCAAGGGTACCTATCTCGCGCGGTCCTTCAGGCGCCGGGAGGTCATCATCCGCTCCGAAAATCGTTTCCTCAGAAGGGGTATTGCTCTCTGAGCGGAGCGTCGCGTCAGTACCGACCGTGTTTTTCTGGTCAGCCCCGGGAATCCTGGCCCCTTCCGGCAGTGAGCCCCAAATGTTTCGCGCATGCCTCTTCAGCGAGGGCATCTCATAACGGTCAAGCCAAGTGGTAAGTTCCGGACCGACTTCCGAATTCAGCTGCATCTGAGCGGCACTGACCATCAGCGGAATATCGGTCTTGATAGTAACGAGTTTCTTGCTGAGCGGGAGGTAATCCATCGCGGCCTTGAACATCTCCTGCTGTTTGGGAGTCAGTTCGCTGAGGTGTGCATAGATATTCTCTACGCTACCGTATTTCGAGAGGAACTTCGCCGCCCCGACAGGTCCGACTCCCTGTACTCCAGGCACATTGTCCGAAGAGTCGCCGCAGAGAGTCAGTATGTCGATAATCTGAGTCGGGCTGTCGATCTTATATTTCTCACAGATTTCCTTTACGCCGAAGACTTCATTGTCCGATCCGCCCTTGCCTGGCTTGTACTGGAAGATTCCGGGCTCTATAAGCTGACCGTAGTCCTTATCGGGTGTAACCATATAGACTTCGAACCCCTCTCCCGCCGAACGCTTCGCCATCGAGCCAATCACGTCATCTGCCTCGAAACCTTTCACCATCAGGACAGGGATACCCATCGACTTCACTATTTCCGAGAGCGGCTCGAGCGCATCGATCACCAGCTGCGGGGTCTCGGCGCGGTTAGCTTTGTATTCTGGGTAAAGCTGATTTCTGAAGGTCCCTCCCGGGGGATCGAACGCTACAGCGATGTGTGTAGGCTTCTCTCTCTCAATAAGTTCAAGCAGGTATTTGGTGAATCCAAACAGGATGGAGGTGTCTTCTCCTTTGGAGTTGACCATAGGTCTCCCCAGGAAGGCATAGTACATCTTGAAGATCAGCGCGTGACCGTCTATCAGAAAAAGTTTCATACGAGTTTCAAATATAGTGAAACTTTTCCGCAAATCACACACCAACCCCGCTGAAATTCAGTGTTTTGCGGAAGCTCTCCACTCTTTTTGTTCAAGGTGTGTGAAAACGCCCAAATCACACACCAAGCCCCTCAAAATCACCACTTGGTGTGTAAAATGGCCAGAATCACACACCAACCCATCGATCATTAAGTGCCCAACACTTGATCGCGCCGCGCCGAGCTCGAGGGAGCGGCTCAGCTTGCGCGATGGGTACTTTGCCCTCGTGATTCGCACAACTATATTGGGGATTAGTCCCCCGGCGACCTCAAAGCCGGGGGACTTGCAGTACCGGCCGCTCGCCACCTCGCGGCCTGTGTCCGTAGGGCCAAAGGAGCGGCAACGACCGCGCCAAGGCGCGCCCCTCCGCCCCTTCGGCTATCCTGGTAGGGCAGTCGTGTACGCGGTGTACCGACCGATTAGCTTCTATCGGTTCCAACTACCGTTCGAATATATATTCGTTAGCCCCCGGCAGGGTTAGTGTCGCGAGGGGTTGTTCTTTTTTGTTTGCACTACCGCCGAGCCCGCGCGGGCCTAAAAATCGGGGACGATTTTTTCGAAGGGTTGAAGGAGGTCGCGCGCACTCAGGCAAGAAGCCCGGCAAGCGTCCCCGCGCGACCTCAGGAACGATCTTCGACAAAATCGTACCAACCTTTAACCATTCGCGCTTCCCCTCCCGCCCCGGCGTCAGCCCCGGTAGGCCAGCGGCGCCGAAATCCACGAAAATGGCGCCGGGAAGTGGAAAATCCAGGCATTCGGCGTCAGAAACCCTAAAAACGGCGCCAGAGCGGGGCAAAACCGGTAATCCGCGCCAAAATCGCCCAAAACGGCGCATGGGTGGAGCACGGAGTTATTTTTTTACTAAATTTGTAAGGATGGAACAGGACGAGAGATTTATGAGGGAAGCGCTGAAAGAAGCGCAGGAGGCCGCTCAGGAGGGTGAGGTGCCCATCGGAGCCGTAGTTGTGTGTCGCGGGAGGATCATCGCAAAAGGACACAACATGACTGAGCGCCTGGGAGATGCAACCGCCCATGCCGAGATGATAGCCATTACAGCCGCTATGGAGGCCCAGGGCGGAAAGTACCTCAAGGACTGTACTATGTACGTTACAGTAGAGCCCTGTCCGATGTGTGCCGCAGCGATGAACTGGGCCCAGACAGGAAGAATAGTGTACGGAGCTAAGGATCCGAAGCGCGGCTACTCCCTCTTCACCCCTTCCCTGCTCCATCCTAAAACTGAAGTAAGCGACGGAGTGCTCGAAGCGGAGTGCTCGGAACCGGTAAGTAATTTTTTTAAAACAAAACGATAAAGCAATGAAACTCAATGCAATCCTCGCTGCTGCAGCAGCTCTCTTGCTCGCAACATCTTGCGGCATCTTCGGTGCAGGTAACGGAACTCAGACTCCTACCGGATCAGGCCAGGCCTCCGGCGCAGCCCTCAGAAACCTTTACACACAGTACAAGACTGACGGTAAGATCGACATGACCAACATCAACAACATCCTCAACCTCGCCGCTCTTTCCCAGTGTATCGGTGAGCTCAAGGATGCCGGTAAGGTAGACAAGTCAGAGTACGTCAAGGAGTTCGCCACCGGTCTTATCCTCGGTTCGAACAACCTCGTCAACCAGACCAACAGTACTCCCGTCGTAGGTGGTCTTACCAACCTCGCAGGAATTAACCTCTCCTCCGTTACTACCGCAGCTGCAGGACTCCTTGCAAACGGCATCACAACCGCCAACGCAGCAGCCCAGCAGGCCGCCGCTCAGCAGGCTGCAGCACAGCAGGCAGCAGCTCAGCAGGCCGCAGCCGCTACCCAGCAGGCAGCTACTGCTACCACCAACACAGCTAGCGCTATCTCCAACGCTATCACTACCGTCGGCGCTGCTACCAACGAGGTCACCCAGGCTGTCAGCACCCTCTCGACCATCTTCAACCTTTTCAAATAGTTAAGTGAGAAAGTTACTCCTAATAATCGCCGGTGCGGTGTTCTGCTGCGCCGGCGTTTTTGCTCAAAGCGCCGAGGACGACGCCTGCACGAGCATCATGGTCGGCAGGCTGGCCTCCCGGGACGGCGCGGTCATCACGTCGCATACCTGCGACGGCAAGTACCGCACCTGGTCCTATATGGAGCCCGCAGCCGACCATGAGCCCGGGACACTCCACGCCCTCCAGAAAGGGACGATGAAAACCGCTTTCAGAGGCGATACTACCGGAGTCGTGACTTTGGGCTACATACCCGAGGCACCGCACACTTTCGCCTACCTGAACACCTGCTACCCCTCCCTCAACGAGAAAAACGTCGGAATCGGCGAGACAACCTTCAATGGTCCCGACACCCTCCGAAGCAACAACGGCCTTTTCATGATCGAGGAGTTGCAGAGGGTGGCGCTCCAGCGCTGCTCGTCCGCCCGTGAGGCCGTCAAGTTGATGGGCGCCCTGGCGGAGCAGTATGGCTACATCGACGGCGGCGAGTGCCTGACCGTGGCCGACGAGCGCGAGGTCTGGCAGTTCGAGATCCTCGGCCCGGGCAAGGGCAAGCTCGGTGCGGTGTGGGTCGCGAAGCGAGTGCCCGATGACCACGTCGCCGTTTCCGCGAATGTCCCCCGTATCGGCCTTATCGAGCGCGGAGACAGCGCGAACTTCCTCTGCTCATCGAACGTCGAGAGCGTCGCCCTTGACCATGGCCTCTGGGACGGCGAGAGCGAGTTCAAGTTCTGGCAGGTCTACAACTGCACCTACGGCCGCGGCCAGAACCACCGCGAGCGCGAATGGTGGATCCTGAGCACCCTTGCCCCATCGCTGGAACTGGCCTACGATGCGGTAGAGCTCCCCTTCTCCGTCAAGCCGGAAATCGAGGTCGACGCCCGTGTGGTGATGAACCTCCTCCGCTCAACCTACGAAGGAACGCAGTACAGTATGGTCAGGAACATCACCCTGAACGGCAAGGTCAGCCCAATCGCGAACCCGTGGATGACTACAGAAATGCGCAACACTCTGATGGAAATCGCCCCCGGCAAGGTCGAGTTCGCGCGCAATGTCTCGGTCGCATGGTGCTGCTATTCGACCGTGATCGATATCAACGCAGCCCGTCCCGAGCCGATGCGGGCAATCTGCTGGCTGGCCTACGATAACCCAGGGCAGAGCCCCCATATCCCCATCTTCAGCGGGAGCACCAAACTCCCCGACGGCTTCGACCGCTGCGGCCAGAACGTCTTTGATCCGGATATCCCCCTTTGGAGATACCGCAAGGCGAACAAACTGGCTACTCTGGCGTGGCAGCGAACGAAAGACGAGTTCATTAAAATTGTATTGGAAGAAGAGCAAAAAGCCTTCGACGGGCTTTCAAATTTGAAACCTTGTCCTTGTAAGCTCAACGCCTATACCGAAACAATATATAACGAAACTTCCACCCGCTGGAAGCAGATGGAAGACCGTTACTGGGTAATGTTCGGAATGGGATTCTAGGGTGTTCTAATAACACACCGTGATGTGGAAGCAGTGCTGGTTCCTCTCGTATTTGCAGAGGATCTTGCCCTGCTTCTTCCGGTCTTTAAGGACCTCGCTCATCACCTTATTGAGCTCGAAAGGCTCCATCTTCGCGTCCTGCGACTCTTCGTCGTCGCGCCAGTAGCGCTGGTTGGCGATATCGAAGGTCGTACCGTAGCAGTGGGCTGAGTTCGCAGATGCGTTTGAATTGTGTCTGCGGAGTTTCTGTACATCCTCTTCCGTACGCAGGACTGAAGAAACAACTATCTTGTAATTCAGGAGTTTATGGTTGGCAAGAGAGTCGTGGAAGGCGCGGCTTATTATATCGAGTTCCTGCGCGGCATTTTTAGTAAGATACGGGACAGAGTACTTCAAATCCCACATCTTAATATAGTCGTTGTCCGTAATCTTCACCAGCCCCTCATAACCTACATCGTCCCTGGTCTTGGGAGGACGGCTCAGGCCATACTTCTTTGCCGCGACGAGATGATCTTCGTTAAGGTCTGCGAACCACTGGGAGAGACGGGGTTTGGGAGCGCTGTAGATGATGTCCTTTTTCTCTTTCTGAGGAATAACCTCTTCAACCTCGGCATCTTCGATAACTATCTGGGGCGGAGTCTCAGGCTGAGATGCCTCTTCCTCAGTTTGGGCAGCTGTTTCGACTGCTTCTTTAGATCCTCTGCTTAAGCAAGAACCTACGAGAATACCAATAAGAAGCCCCACAAAAAACGGGGTCAGAATAATCAGCCAGGCTTTAGTCTCTCTCTTCATCTACTGTTAGAAACGGAAACCTATACCTCCGCGTACTCCGGTGTAGTTCATACCGATACCGAGTTCCACCATTCCGAAGAAACGACGGCCGAACTCTACGCCAATAGGGTTGAGCTGGACGTCGGGAATGAGTTTCTGATCTGAATCGGGGCTAAGGACGACTCCTGCCTCAAGGCTGCCGTAGAGTTTTACAGCCGGACGGTTGAGATAATTCAAACGGCCTTCGAGTGCGACAGGAATGAAAATAAGGTCGCTGCGGCTGACTTCGTGTTTGTCGTCCTGATCAACAATACGATATGTACTGCCGAAATAACCGGCTGACAGACCTACAGACCAGTCCGCATTAATCGAATACAGTCCCTCTATTGATGCGTAGGGGGGCAGAGAGATTTCAACCTTTTCGTTGTTGTCCTTATTTGCGGTAGCAAGTCCCATCGCAATTGCAATGAAAGGAAGAACGATAGTAGGAACTGTTGGGAAATAGGCGGCATTCGCTTTGACAGTCCACTTTTCTTCGGGTTCGTAATCGTAGTCCTGAGCTAATACCGGTACTGCCAGCACCGACAAAAGAACGATGGTTATCAGCTTTTTCATAACAACACGTTTTTCAGAAAGATGCCCCGTTACGGAGAACCGTTGCATTTTTTGTTGAGATAAGAAGATTCGAACTTCTACTGCAAGTGCCAAAAACTTGAGTGCTACCATTACACCATATCTCAATTCCAGGTGCAAAGATAAAGATATTTTTATAAATTTGTTGAAAGCGAATAACCACTATGGCAGACGAAAAAGTAATATTCTCGATGAACGGGGTAAGCAAGATCTTGCCCCATAATAATAAAACCATCCTCAAGGATATCTACCTGGGCTTCTTCTATGGCGCCAAGATCGGCATCATAGGTCTGAACGGTGCGGGTAAGTCTACCGTCCTGAAGATCATCGCCGGAGTCGAAAAACCGACCCGCGGCGAGGTTGTATGGGCTCCCGGATACAGCGTAGGCTATCTCGAGCAGGAGCCTCAGATGGATCCGGACAAGACGGTACTCGAAGTTATTCAGGAAGGAGTTCAGGAAACGATGAATCTTCT
>JAEESD010000174.1 GCA_016286145.1 Bacteroidales bacterium
TTTCCTTGAAGGACATCGTAGCGCCGTCTGCAGAGAAGATGAAGCAGGGGCGGGTGTCGATGCCGATCGAGAGAGGAATAGAGGCGAAGTCGTAACTAAGACCGTACTGGACCACAAGTCCTCCCATAAACTTCGATCTGTCGTACATTCCGAGGGCAATTCCGGGACCGAGGGTCATATTCCACTCTCCTCCGATAAAATTGAAGCTGAGGAGGCAGAAATCATAGATTGCAGAAATCCTGTAACCGGGATAATTAGTGTAACCGATCACGCCGGCATCGAACTCCAGGTAGTTGGGTCCCTGAACGGTGCTGCCCAGGTTGTGTTGATAACTGATCTCCAGGCCGCCGCCGAAGCGCAGACCGAAAGAACGGGGCTGAGCACCAGCGACAAACGCTGCCAAGACAAGCGCCAAAACTGCGATAACTATCTTTTTCATAGGCTTAATTTCCAATTCCGGTGAAACCAAGGAATGCGAGGGCCATAATGCCTGCGGTAATGAGCGCGATCGGCAGACCCTTGAAGGCCTTGGGGACGTCGTTGCCGGCGAGCTGTTCGCGAAGGCCCGCAAACAGGATCATAGCAAGGCCCCAGCCGATAGAGGTAGCGAAAGCATAAACAGTCGCCTGGCCGAGAGGCATATCCTTCTGGACTACCGAGAGAGCTACACCGAGAACGGCGCAATTGGTAGTAATAAGCGGAAGGAAAATACCGAGGGCCTGATAAAGCGAAGGGCTGACCTTCTTAAGAACGATTTCTACCATCTGGACGAGAGCCGCGATCACGAGGATGAAGGCGATAGTCTGAAGGTAGACTATATCGAAGCGGACCAGCAAATACTTATTGATAAGCCAGGTAACGACCGTAGCGAGAGTAATGACGAAGCAGACTGCTCCGGACATTCCGGTCGCGGTCGAAAGCTTGTTGGATACTCCGAGGAACGGGCAGATTCCGAGGAACTGCGCCAGCAGGATATTGTTAACGAATATCGCTGTAACGATTATTAAGAGATACTCTGCCATTACTTCTTAAGATATTTGTTGAACAAAACCATCAGGTAGCCTATTACGAGGAACGCGCCAGGGGCGAGAACGAAGGCAAGGATACCGTCGCCGGGGATAAGCTTGAAACCAAAGGCCGAGCCGCTGCCGAGAAGCTCGCGGACAAGACCGATCACAGTAAGCGAGAGGGTAAAGCCAAGGCCGACTCCGATTCCGTCGAGGGCCGAGGCTCCGATTCCGTTCTTATTAGCGAAAGCTTCCGCGCGTCCAAGAACGATACAGTTCACTACGATGAGCGGAATGAACAGACCGAGGGTCGCATAGACATCGGGCACATAAGCCTTCATAAGGAGCTCAAGGAGCGTCACGAAGGTCGCGATAACGACGATATAGACTGGGATGTGGACCTTATCCGGTACAATCGGGGAGATGAGCGAAATTACGATGTTCGAAAGAATCAGAACGAACATAGTCGCAAGACCCATCTCGAGGCCGTTCATAGCCGAGGTTGTAGTAGCGAGCGTCGGACACATTCCGAGCACCAGTACGAAGGTCGGATTATTCTTTACCAGACCGTCTGTCAGAAAATGCATCTTACTCATCACACTGTCCTCCGTTTAAAGATTTAACAAGGTCTACGGCCTGCTTTACAGCAAGGGTGAAGGCGCGGGAAGTAATAGTAGAAGCAGTGATGGCATCTATCTCTCCACCGTCTTTAGTGACCTTAAGAATTCCGCTGAAGCCCTTGAACTGGGTGCGGAAGTGGGATTTTTCTTCGGTACATTTAGCACCGAGACCGGGAGTCTCGGTGTGTTCGAGTACCGAAGTATTGTAGACCGTTCCGTCCGGAAGGACTCCCACCATCAGGGTGAGGGCTCCGCCGAAACCGTTGGTAGTAGATTTAACCGCATAAGCAGCGGGCGCGCCGTCCTTAGAAAGGACGTAGTACTCGCCGATTCCCACTGCCTCCGAGGCCTGGCTCTCCGAGAGTTCTCCACCCTCGGGCAATACCGCCGCGATAGAGGCGACGAGATTTTTATGGGCCGTCTCGGCGATGATGTCTTTAGTGATTGCGTTGACCGCTCCGAGGAGACCTGCGCAGACAAGACACACGCCGGTAAGACACAGAACCATGTTTCTAAGGTTAGACTGAGCTGCCATACTTACTTCCTCCCATATTTTTTCTGATGGAACCAGTTGTTCAGAAGAGGCACCGTCATGTTCATAAGAAGAATAGCGAAGCTCACTCCCTCAGGATACGAGCCGAAGTAACGGATCATCATCACCAGGATACCGATTCCGATACCGTAGATAACTCCGCCCCAGTTGCTCATAGGCGAAGTTACGTAGTCGGTAGCCATGAAGCAGGCGCCGAGGATGAGACCGCCGGTAAGCAGGTTGAAGAGAGGATCGGAGAACTGGGCGGGATTAGCAAGCCAGAAGATAAGGCTCGTGAGCGCGACAGTTCCGAAGATGCTGAGAGTGATCCAGGGCTTGATGACCCTGCGGACCAGCAGATATACGAAACCGACGAGCAGCGCGATTGCGCTTATCTCACCGGCCGAACCGCCTATGTTCAGGAAAAGAGTATGGAGATAATCCGTTCCGGCGATGGC
>JAEESD010000175.1 GCA_016286145.1 Bacteroidales bacterium
ATCGAGGCTAAGGTAATTGAAGGCCGGCTTGAGGGACACTGAGACTTCCGGAGAATCGCCCGTGACCTCGTACTTACCGGTAGCGGGCTCGTAGAAGCGGCTCTCGACGCGGTAGTAGTATGTTCCCTTATCGAGAAAAGCCTCGAAAAGGCCGTCTGAAAGGACACGGCTTCCCATATCGCAGTCCGGGGTGCGTCCGTAAAGGACGGTGGCCTCGGGCGGGAAGACGTTGAGCTTCATGACGCTCTGGCCGAGAGTAAAGGTAGTTACGGTCGCGATCGCGGCATCGACCGTGAGCTTCAACCTGTAGACATTCTTCCCCCTGAGGTTTACTCCAAGGTATTTTGTAGGAGTATATCCCTCGCAGGAGAACATTATGTTGGTGACGACCGGAGATACCCAGAACCACCACTCCCCATCTGGCCGCTTCTCGGATTTGACGGTTGCCGCTCCACCCTTCGTCTGAAGGACGAGGGTTCCGGTAACCGGATTGTTGAGACTGACCTTGATAATAGCGCAGTCCATGTCGTTTGCGTCTTTCAGAGCGTAGTACGAGCGCGCGTCGTTGTCCTGAGAATCCAACTCGGCGCGTCCGTTAACCGACATATTGATCTGCGCAGACATCAGCATCGGGATCAACAATGCCTGCAGCACGATAAGAAACCGTCTCATAAGTTGTTTATACCGTAGATTCCAAAGTCCGGATCAGGCTCAGGCTGCCAGGTTCTTACATGGATAAGAGGCCTCGCCTGGTCTGAGATATCTACCAAAAGATACAGGTAACCGGAGTCACCGTAGTTGCTGGAGAAATAATCCTGCTTAACCTGAATGCCGTACAGATTGGTGTTGGTTCCTCGAGTAGTCTTAAGAACGCTTACGTTCGAGAACTTGAGGTTGATGTATTCCTTACTGCGGAAACTGCGCTCAAGATTCTTTATGTACTGAGCCTTAGTCTGGCGGTTGTACTCGAAGGCCTCGCCCTGGAGTTGAATTCCTCCTTCGATCACTGTCCTGACCACCCTCTTTCCGGTGATGATGAGGGCGTCTTCGGAGAAGATGGACGAGATGTGGTCAATGTTCATCAGGGCAAATGCGGTCTTATATCCCTCAAGGAAATTGATGAGGACCATCTTTGCGTCGTCTTCCCACTTTGTCTTTGAGAGAATGTCCTGCAGCGACTCCGACTCAAGACCGAAGGTAACGTCGTTGATAAGGCCATCGTTGTTGAACGAGAAAACTACATTCTCCATGAAAGATTTGTAGTTGTTCCCAAAGGAGAACATCATCGGGATGCTCCTGCAGTAGATATTGCCGTCGAAGTTGAGCAGTTTCACCGGGCCCCTCTTGATAACTCGGGCATTGCCGTAGTTAAGCAGGCGGGTATAGGTATCGAAGCCCTCTTTCGAGAAGAGATCGACACACGATTCGTAGTCCTTTGCAATAAGGCCGTCGAGGACTCGGTTTATCGTACGAACGTAATAAGCGCTGTCCCTGACCTCGGAGAACTTAGTATGGGCAAAGCCGCTGTTTACCTCGCGCGCGAGTTCATTCGCCGCGCTGGCTTCGATCGCTTCCTTCGCCTTTTTTATCTGCCGCTTGGTCTTCGGAACCGCGTCCTTTACCGGGATCCCGGTCTTATATGCGTCCGCGAAGCGGATTCGGCCTACCTCGCCGAGCGCAAGCTTCATCTCCGGATCGGAGACAGATTCGTCTTCGTAGGTATACTCGACCCTGACATCGACATTCCTTATGTCCATATTCGCCCGAAACTCGAACGGGCCGACCCCGTCGCGCGCCTGAAGGACCCCGCTTTCCCCAAGACCGTCGTTGACCGTGTAGTCCAGGGTTGTGACCGGCTCGCCTTCGAAGGTGACGTCGAACAGGCCGAGCAGGTTATCCTCAGGCGAACGGCCGGTGAACGTGAACTTTATCCCGTCCAGGATACGCTCTATCGCCGAGCGGGAGTACCACTGCGCCGGCTCGCCTCCGTATTCGGGCTGGTCTGCCGGAGGGAGGGTGCTGTTCAGCAGCAGCGCCCAATAGTTGTACTTCAGCGCCACGTCGAACTTCCTTTCGGCCTCGGCGTTCTCGGCGACCTTGAGCATGCTCGTCACCTTGCCGGCGCGGGCATCATAGATGTCCTGCAGGTCTTTCTTCGAAAGGAAAGCCAGGGCATAGCCCGTTTTCTTGCGTTTGTCGTAGTAGGTCCTCGTCTCTACGAAACGAAGGGTTACGTCTGAAGAGAAGCTGACGCTGGAGGTGTATTCCGTCTCCGCCTGGCCGTTGACGTCGTGGTCCTTGAACTGGGTTACGGTCTGGACATTGACCTTTATCTGGCTTGCAATGTCGCGGCGCGCCGCGGCCAGAAGAGCCTCGACACACTCAGCCCCTGACCCTCCGGCCTTATTCACCTCATGTTTGAGGGAATAATAATACTTCGGGGTCAGGTACTCATCCCACTCCGTAGGGTAGCCCTGAGAATACCCCGCAACTGAGAACAGAACGCTCAGCGCGGCGGCGGCCAGTAACTTACGCATTATTTACTCCTCGTCTTCGTCCTCTACCTGGAAGATAGTTCCGAGGATGTCTTTCTGGACCTTCT
>JAEESD010000176.1 GCA_016286145.1 Bacteroidales bacterium
AATATTTCCTCCGTTGACGGGAGCCGCGATGTTACCGGCTTCATAGGGCACATTGATTTTCTGGATGATGAGGTCTTTCGTGTCCTTCTTGAACCAGTCGGCAGTCAACGACAGACGGTCTCTGAACATTCTCAGGTCGAGGCCGAGATCCAACTGTTCTGATGTCTCCCACTTGAGGCCAGGGTTGGCAAGCTGGGCCGGGACGTATTTCGTCTGATATGTAGACGCCGAGTTGGTGTAGCTGTAGCCGGCCGCGGTTGTGGAAATTGAATTCGAATACTTGTATCCTCCCAGGTTACTTGTGGAACCGTTCTGGCCCCAGCTGGCTCTCACCTTGAGGAAAGAGACCGATTCCTTGAGCGACGAGAAGAAGTCTTCTCCGGAAATGATCCAACCGGCGGAAACGGACGGGAAGAAGCCCCATCTGTTCTCTACCGGAAGCACCGATGAGTCTGCAGCGTCTGCTCTGAGAGTCGCCTCAAAGAGATACTTGTCTGCATAGCTGTAGTTCAGACGGCCGAAGTAAGACAGTTTCGCATTGTACAATTCATATCCTGCAGTGGTGCGGGTCACATCTCCTGCCGGATAACTGACATCGGCATAGAGGGGATCGTCCTTGGCGGCGCTGGAAATACCTGCATAGGTGTAGAGAGTCGTGTTGTGGCTGAACGACATACCTGCCGTGATCCCCAGTGTATGCTTACCCAAAGACTTCGCGTAGTTGGCGAAGTTTTCCCACTGATAATAAGTGGTGCTTGTGTTGGACCTGTTTGCGGAAAGGGTATCTCCCTCATTGAAGAAGTTCTCGCCTCCGTAGTATTCGTGGATGAAATAGTAGGTGTTGTCGTTGTAGATCTTAAATCCAAGCCTGGATGTGAACACCAGCCCCTTCAGGGGAGTGATGTTTGTGAACAGGGTCCCAGAGAAACGGTTGCCATAGTTCTTCCTCTCGGCAGATTTCACCGCAACTTCCGGGTGAAGAAGACCGAGAGTAGTATAATAATTACCCGCATCGTCCGTCAGAAGTTTCTTGCCGGCGGCAAGAAGATTCTGCATCTCCACCGGAAGCTGATCAGGGGCATATCTGTCCACGAGATAAGGGGGTGTGAACATCGCTATTGCGAACAGGTTAGGGCTGCGCACGCCGCTACCGGCGAGAGCCACTCCGTCCACAAGGGGTGATACGGAATAATTCGCGAAATCGATGGTCGTTCCCACCTTCGCCCACGGCTTAATCTGGTAGTCCGCATTGAGGGAAGCCGAATAACGCTTGTAGGTGTCCTTGCTGAGTTTCACCGTTCCGTCTTCATCATAACTGCCGAGAGTCAGATAGTACGACCCCCTCTCGTTTCCGCCCTGAGCACTCAGAGTATGGCGTTTGATGATACCATTTCCGAATGTTACATCCAGCCAGTCGGTACTGGTCATTCCATCCCATGTTCCTTTTTCGATCAGACGAAGGACGTCGTCGTCGGTAAAGAGAGGATTGGCCTCCATAGCCTGCTGAATGTATTCCTGCGAACTGAGAAGCTGAGGTTTTATAGCAAGACTGGTGATATTATACTGGAAATCGTAGGTGATGGAGCCTTCTCCTTTCGCTCCTTTCTTTGTAGTGATAAGGATAACGCCGTTACCCGCCTGGGCTCCGTAGATTGCCGCAGAGGCTGCGTCCTTGAGGACCTCCATGCTCTCGATTGAGTTGGGGTCGATCGAACTGATGTCTTCCATCAGAAGACCGTCTACTACGTAGAGAGGGTCGGAGGTACCGTTGGAGGCGATACCGCGGACGCGGACGGTCGGGACTGCGCCAGGCTGGGCCGAGGTAGTAATGAGGGTTACGCCAGGGGTCTTACCCTGAAGAGCCTGCTCCAGATGGGAGATCGAACGGCCCTGGATGTCTTCCGAACCCACGCTCGAAATAGCACCGGTAAGGTTAACCTTTTTCTGAACGCCGTAACCGACCACCACGACTTCTTCCAGAAGCTGGGTGTCTTCGATAAGGACGATTTTCATACTTGCCTGAGCGGGGAGTTCTGCCTCTTCATAGCCAATACTGGATACGATGATTCTGGCTCCCTGAGGCACTGCAAGCAGGAATTTACCGTCGAGATCGGTGACTGTTCCGTTGGACTGGGCGCCTTTCTGGAAGACTCCCGCGCCCACTACCGGCGCACCGTCTTTGTCGGTCACGACTCCTGACACACGGATCTGCTGGGCAAACGCGGACTGGCCCGCAAGAAGCAAGACAAAGGCCAGCATGATCCGGACAAAAAGAAGGGATTTTTTCATTGGTTTTATTTGATGGTTTAGTATATGTACTTGTGGCAGTATAAAGGTACGAATTATGTCGTAAAAACGTGAAAAAATTTGTTACTTTGTATAGCATAAACCACATTTTTATGAAGCGCATTCCGTTATTGGTCCTTATTCTGGCCCTGATCCTCCCCGCGAACGTTTTCGCCAGCCAGGACACCCTCTCACTCCAAGACCTAAAAACCATCCTCAAAAACGACCCCGCGAAGGCCGGAGGAAATCACTACGGCTATCCGGCGGGCGATTACCCCCCCGCTCCGGCCCCGAAGGGCTATGAGGCCGTATA
>JAEESD010000177.1 GCA_016286145.1 Bacteroidales bacterium
TGTTGTTGTTTGAGCTCCTTGCGGATGGTGTTGTTGATAACGTCGATAGCGACTTTGTTATGGCCTCCCTGAGGGATGATGATGTCTGCGTAGCGCTTGCTGGGCTCGATGAACTGGAGGTACATCGGCTTGACGGTCTTCGAGTAACGCTCGATTACCCAGCGGACGTCCTTGCCGCGCTCGACTATGTCGCGGGTCATTACTCGCATCAGGCGGTCGTCATCGTCTGCGTCCACGAAGATCTTGATGTCCATCTGGTCGCGGAGTTCGGGGCAGGTGAAGACGAGGATACCCTCGATGATGATGACATCGGCCGGGTCGACATGGACAGTTTCTGTCTTCGAACGGCTGCAGGAGATGTAGGAGTAGATAGGCTGCTCGATGCTCTTGCCGGCCTTGAGCTCGGAGAGCTGCTGGCAGATTAGCTCCCAGTCGATAGCGTCCGGGTGGTCGAAGTTGTGGTTGCGTTTTTCTTCGTCAGTAAGGTCGCTGGAGTCTTTGTAGTACGAATCGAGGGGAATAGTAACTACACTCTCTCCCTTAAGGGTCTCTGTAATAGCTCTGACTACTGTGGTCTTTCCACTGCCGGATCCTCCGGCGATACCGATGACTAACATATTGTCTAAAATTCAGCGTTCTTCGGGGTTCTCGGGAAGGGGATGACGTCGCGGATGTTCTGCATTCCGGTGATGAAGAGGAGCAGGCGCTCGAAGCCCAGGCCGAAGCCGGAGTGAGGGCAGCTGCCGAAGCGGCGGGTATCAAGATACCACTCCAGATTGTCTCTCTTCATATGGAGCTCGTCGATACGGTTCTCCAGTTTCTGGAGATCGGCCTCGCGCTCGGAGCCTCCGATGATCTCGCCGATCTTCGGGAAGAGAACGTCCATCGCGCGGACGGTCTTACCGTCTTCGTTCTGCTTCATATAGAAGGCCTTGATATCCTTCGGGTAGTCCGTAAGGATGACGGGACGCTTGAAGTGTTCTTCAACCAGATATCTTTCGTGTTCGCTCTGGAGATCGGTTCCCCAGTCGACAGGATATTCGAATTTATGGCCTGCAGCGATTGCGGCTTTGAGGATTTCGATACCCTCGCCGTAAGGCAGGCGGACGAACTCGGTATCGATTACGCCTTCGAGGCGGGCGATAAGGGTTTCGTCGTAACGGTCGTTAAGGAACTGGATGTCGTCGCGGCAGTTGTCCAGAGCATACTTGACGAGGCTCTTGATAAAGTCCTCTGCGAGGTCCATGTTGTCCTTAATGTCGTAGAAGGCCATCTCGGGCTCTATCATCCAGAACTCTGCGAGATGCCTCGGGGTGTTGGAATTCTCGGCGCGGAAGGTAGGACCGAAGGTATAGATTTCGCCTACTGCGGTTGCTCCAAGCTCGCCCTCAAGCTGTCCGCTGACGGTAAGGCTGGTCATCTTGCCGAAGAAGTCCTGTTTGTAGTCCGGAAGGTTCTTCTTGTTCTTCGGGACGTTATTGAGGTCCAGGGTAGTTACCTGGAACATCTGGCCGGCGCCTTCTGCGTCGGATTCGGTAATAAGGGGAGTGTTCAGATAGACAAAGCCCTTATCGTGGAAATACTGATGAATAGCAAAGGCCATCTGGCTGCGGAGGCGATATATGGCTCCGAAGGTATTCGTACGGGGGCGGAGATGGGCTACTGTCCTGAGGTATTCGAAGGAAGTATCCTTTTTCTGAAGAGGATAGCGGACTGGATCGCATTCGCCGTAGATTTCGATACCGGAGGCCTTGATCTCAACGGCCTGACCGCTTCCGATAGACTCTACCAGGGTTCCGGTTACGCCTATACAGGCTCCGGTACTGATCCTGGCAAGAACGGGCTCCGTCTCGGGGGTCTTATCGACCACGATCTGGATGTTCTTGATAGTAGAGCCGTCGTTCAGAGCGATGAACGCAATCTCTTTGTTTCCTCTTTTTGTCCTGACCCAACCCTTGGCGAGAACTTCCTGTCCTGCAGGCATCGCCAGAAGGTCGTTAACTTTGCTTCGAAGTATTTCCTTTGCCATTTATTCTTTTTTTATAAAAGAGCAGCCCCCATCCGAGGGCTGCTCATATGAGGTATGCTGAGCTTACTCAGCAGGTTTCCTTGCGGAATACATAATCTTAAGCGCGGAGCAGCGGCGCAGCTCCTGCTTAACGTCGGTAATGATACCCATTCGGACATCCTGGTCGGCCCTGATACATACGGTCATAAGGGGGCGGTCGCCCTCTTTCATAGCCTCACGCTCGGAAGCGACGAAGTCACGGATGTCTTCCTTGGTCTTGAAGGAGTCGTTGAGCTGGATACGTGCATCGGTACCATACTGCGCCTGAAGGGAGCGGATAGGGGTTCCGATGTTGATGTAAGACGAAAGGTCTTTACGTTCCAGTTTTGTGACCTCCGAGGCCTCAGGAACCTTGACCTGAACCTTGTTCTCGGTCTCACGCATCTGCGTGGTGACCATGAAGAAGAACAGGAGCATGAACACGATATCGGACAGCGAGCTCGAGGTAATCCCGGGCATCTCTTTTTTATCGCCTTTCTTGAATCTTGACATAATCTTTATCTCCTA
>JAEESD010000039.1 GCA_016286145.1 Bacteroidales bacterium
GAAGAAGGGCGATCACCACATCGAGCATCAGCGAGCGTGTGCTCACTGCGGCGTGGATGTGGGGTGAAGGTGAAACTAACATATTCTTGGCCATAGTCTTCTATTTTTTAGCGGCTTCGGCGGCTGCCTTGGCTGCAGCTGCCCGAGCCCTGATAGCGCCCAGTACCTGGTTCTTCGATTGACGCAGGAGGTCGAGGAGCGGGATGTTCGCCGGGCAGCTGTAGAGGCAGCAGCCGCATTCGATACAATCCTGCATTGCGTTTGCCTCGAGGCCTTCGAGATCGCCCGCGAGGGTAAGACGCCTCAGCAGGAACGGCTCCAGGCCCATCGGGCAGGCCTCTGCGCAGCGCCCACACCTGATACAGTTCGATTCGGGGGCGCGCTTAGTAGCTTCCTCGCTCAGATAGAGGATCGAGGACGAGCCCTTCACGGTAGTTGCGTCCAGGTTCGAGATCGCACGTCCCATCATAGGGCCGCCGCTGATAAGTTTTGCGGCTCCCTCGGGGACTCCGCCGGCCTGCTCGGCGATGAAGCTGAGCGGAATACCGATACGGAAGAGGTAGTTGTGTTGTTTCTCGACCGGGAGGCAGTCACCCGTGACGGTAAGGACGTTGGTGATAAGAGGCTTGTTCTTCTGAACGGCCTCATAGACCGCCAGCGAAGTCGCTGCGTTCTGGACAACGGCACCGACGCTGATCGGCAGACCGCCCGAACCCACCTGACGCTTCATTACGGCATCTATCAGCTGCTTCTCGCCGCCCTGCGGGTAGCGCTTTTTGAGCGGCTGGACCTTGATATTGTCGTAAGGGAGCTCCGAGAGGGCCTTGTTCATAGCCTTGATTGCCTCGGGCTTGTTCTCTTCGATTCCGATTACACACTTACACCCGCCGAGCACCTGCTGCATAATCGCTGCGCCTACGATGATTTCTTTCGTGCGCTCGAGCATTATGCGATAATCGCTCGTAAGGTAAGGCTCACACTCCGCACCGTTGATAATGAGGCACTCGGCCTTCGAACCGGGGGCGGGATTGAGCTTGACGTGGGTCGGGAAGGTAGCGCCTCCAAGGCCCACGACACCGCACTGCTTGATCTTTTCGAGAGTGGCGGCTTTATCGGTCGGAATCTCGGTAACAAGGGTGTCTGAAAGGTCGATTCCCTCGGCCCATTCGTCTCCTTCGACCGCGATTTCGATATGGGCTACCGGCTTTCCGGCCAGATCCGCGCGCGGGGCGATTGACTTGACCGTACCGGACACGGGAGAATGGACGAAAGCGGAGATGAATCCGCCCGGCTCAGCTATAACCTGGCCGACCTTGACCTTGTCGCCTACTGCGACAATCGGGACGGCGGGCGCTCCGAGATGCTGGGCTACCGAGACATACACTGTCTGGGGCAGAGGAAGGACCTCGATCTTGCAGTCTTTCGAGATCTTAGCGTCGTCCGGATGGACTCCGCCGATGCTGAATGTAAGTTTACGCATTTGCTACCTCCTTTGCCTTCTTGTTACGCTCCGCGATACGGGCTTTGATAGTCTCTTTATCCAGAGGCTTGGGGAAATTGAGTCCTATGATAGAACCGGTAGGACACATAGCCTCACACTCGCGGCAGAGCTTACACTTAGACGCATCGATATAGGCTATGTTGTTCTCTACTACTATAGCGTCGTGTGTACAAGTCTTCGCGCAGATGCCGCAACCGATACAGGCGGCTGCGCAGGCCTTCTTCGCGACAGGTCCTTTATCCTTGTTTACACAACTGACGAACACCTTCATTCCGCGAGGTCCCTTCGGCCTAAGTTCGATGATAGACTTAGGGCAGGCCTTGACGCAGGCGCCGCAGGCCGTACACTTCTGCTCATCAACCACGGGGAGTCCTGTCTCGGGGTCCATCGAAAGGGCTCCGAACTGGCAGGCGGCCGCGCAATCGCCGCAACCGAGGCAGCCGAAGGCGCAGGCGGTGTCGCCGGCATACAGCGCGGCCTTTACCTTACACGACTGTACTCCGTCGTAGGTATTTGTCCTGGGGCGGTTGGCGCAGGTTCCGTTACACCTTACGACCGCTACCTCAGGAGCTTTTTCCTTGACCTCATAGCCGAGGATGGCCGCTACCTGCTTCATCACATCGTTTCCTCCGACCGGACAGTAATGATTGTCCAGGTTCGGAGCCTTCACGGCGGAATCTGCAAACGCGCGGCAACCGGCGAAGCCGCAGCCGCCGCAGTTGGCGCCCGGCATCACCTTCTCCACCTCGTCGATACGCGGATCCTCCACAACCTTGAACTTCTTCGCCAGCAGGAAAAGCAGCAGGGCGAGAATCAGTCCAAGACCGGAGAGAACCGCTATTGTCCAGATGATTCCTGTCATTTCTTTTTTATGTAAAAAGTATATTCGTTTCTGAGTTTATCGCGGCGCAGCCAGAGAATAATATAATAAACTGCGACCGCACCGATTGCCAGAAGACCGGCAGTGATCTCATTCGCACCCGATACGAGGCAGCCCATCAGAGCGCCTACCAGGATAGCCAGCGGGAATACATATCCCAGCGTAACTGCCTTGATTCCCATCGACTTTTTCATTATCACCCACACTTCCTCACCGGGCTCATATCCCAGCTGGGCGGGGACCTCGACTATCTTAGTCTTGGCCTCCGACATACTGCAGAGCGATGCGGCGTGGCAGGAGGCGCAGGCAGACTCGGAGATAATCTCCACCGAGATAGTCTGCGGGGTCATATCGACGATACGGCCGGAATGAACTATTTCCTCGTCTTTTTTTACCATCTTTCTTCAGGTTCTACGTAATCGCGCGAATTCATTCCCGACTCATACTCGGGTGTATCTGCATAGAGAGTATCCGAGACCTCGACGAACTTCACCCTTTCGGACTTGAAGAGCATATCGATGTCGCGGGTTTCGCCGTTACGGTGTTTTGCGATGATGATCTGGGTCTTTTCGCGGTCGCCCTCGCTCTCAGACAGACCTACGAAATCGGGTCTGTGGATGAAGATGACCATATCGGCGTCCTGCTCGATACTTCCGGACTCACGAAGGTCTGAAAGCACAGGCTTTCCGCCTCCACCCTGTCTCTGGACGGCCTGACGCGAAAGCTGCGAGAGGGCGATGATAGGGATATTGAGCTCCTTCGCGGTAGCCTTAAGCATACGCGAAATAGCCGCAACTTCCTGCTCACGGACACCCTTAAGCTCGATCGGGCCCTGCATCAGCTGCAGGTAGTCTACTATCACCAGCCTGACCTTTTTCTGCTTTACGAGGTTCTTTACCTTGCTGCGGAACTCCATAATCGGCAGACCAGGGGTCTCATCGACATACAGCGGAGCGCTCGAAAGTTTCTTGAGCGACTGCTCGAGAAGGTTCCATTCGTCGTTCTGGAGCTTGATTCCGCCCTTGATCTTGTCTGCGCTGAGGCCGGACTCGGAGGTCATAAGACGCATCGCGAGCTGGAGCGAAGACATTTCCAGGGAGAAGAAAGCAACCGGGATATTGTGGTCGACCGCGGCATTACGGGCGAGGTTGAGCGAGAAGGCAGTTTTACCAACCGAGGGACGTGCGGCAAGGATGATGAGATCCGAAGCCTGCCAGCCGTTGGTAATTCGGTCAAGGGTAGCGAAGCCGGAAGGGACGCCGCTGAGTCCTTCAACGCTCTGGAGCTGCTGGATTCTGTCGAGGGCCTGGTTGATTACCGAGCCGATAGCCTGTACGTTCTTACGGTCAGAGCTCTGAGTAGCCTCATAGACCTTAGACTGAGCGGTATCGATCAGATCGTCGACCTTTACCTGCTCGTTGTAGGCATCACTCAGGATGATATGGGCCGCTGAGATAAGGTCTCTCTGAATAGCTTTCTGCTGGAGGATCCTTACATAGGACTCCATATAGGCAGCGGAGCCGATCTTACCTGAAAGCTCTGCAAGTACAGAAGGGCCTCCGACTTTCTCGAGGGTATCCTTCTGACGCAGTTTCTCGCTGACGGTAATGATGTCGACCGGGGCGTTGGAATTGCGAAGCTCTACTATTGCGTCGAAGATCAGGCGATTGCGCTCAAGGTAGAAACACTTTCCGGTAAGGGCTTCGAGGGCCTCGTCTACACAGAGGGGCTCGAGGAGCATTGCTCCGAGGACGGCCTCCTCGACATCGAGAGCCTGAGGGGGTATACGACCCATCTCACGCCCGATATCCTGGACTACATCCTGGGACTTGCGTCCGCCGCTGGTGTTTTTTGCCTGGGGCATAACTTATTCCTGTACTTCTGCGTCCGGGTTAACGAGGATTCTTCCGCAATGCTCGCAGATAACGAGCTTCCTGCCGGAAGCGATCTCGACGAGCCTCTGAGGGGTGATGGCGTTGAAGCAGCCTCCGCAAGAGTCGCCGTTGTAGACGGTAACGACTGCGAGGTGGTTGCGAACGCTGCCGCGGATACGGTCGTAGGCGCTCATAGTCCTTTCGTCGATCTTAGCGGCACATTCGTCGCGCCTGGCCTGGAGGGCTTTCTCCTCCTCCGAGGTGCTGGCGACTATAGTCTCAAGCTCTTCCTGCTTTGCGGCAAGGTCCTGCTCGCGGATAGCGATCCTATCGCCGAGGGCGTCGATAGCGTCCCTTCTCTCACCGATAGCGATACGAGCCTCGCCGATGTGTTTCTGGGCGATCTCGCGAAGGAGTCCAAGGTTCTCGATTTCCTTGCTGATGCTGTCGTACTCGCGGCTGTTGGAGATATTGCTGAGCTGCTCCTGATATTTAGCGATCTCTGCGTCCAGGTCTACTATCTGGTTCTTGTTCTCCTCGATGCTGGCCTCATAGCCGGCGATGAGCTCTTCGTGGTGAGCCACCTTGCTGCGAAGGCCTGCAAGCTCGTCCTCGATCTGAGCGACTTCCTGAGGAAGGGCTCCGCGGAGGTTCTTGATCTTGTCTATCTCGTTGTCTGCCTGCTGAAGGGCATAGAGAACTTTGAGTTTTTCTGCAACGGGGATACCAGTCTCTCCGAAATCTTTCTGCAGCGAAACGAAGGTCTCCCTCACATCGATCTGAGGTGTCGCCTTCTTTGTTTTTGTTGTTGCCATATATTGAAAAATGTTATAGTGATTCTTTTATTGCGACAAGCTGTTCCCTGATGGCTTTCAGGGAATCTGCTACTTTCAAAGCTTTGTCTGCCTTGGAGCCGTCTGCTTCCAGTTGTTTTTGAGCGCCGTCGAGAGTAAGGCCCTGCTTTTTCACCAGGTACTGGATCTTTCTCAGAGCCTCGATATCCTCGGCGGAGTACTGGCGGTTACCCTTAGCCGTACGGCGGGGATGGAGCTCCTTAGGGAAGGAGTTCGTCCAGAAGCGGATGCAGGAGACGCTCTCTCCGAGAGTCTCGGCAACTTCGCCTATCGAGTAATAAAGCTTGTCCATATCTTCTAGTCCATTGACTGCTGAGTCGCTGCCGCGACATAAAGCATATTGGTATATTCTTCGGGCGTTACCGAACCGAAGATGTAGTTTATCGGGTCCAGCGGAGTACCCCCGTAGAGTACTTCGTAGTGGAGGTGAGGAGCGAAAGACGAGCCGGTCATTCCGACTTCGCCTATCCTCTCTCCCCTGCGGACATTCTGTCCCTGTTTCACCCTCATAGTCGAGAGGTGAGAGTAGCGGGTCACATAACCGCCTTTGTGGGTGATGGTTATGCGGTTGCCGTGTCCTTTGTTGGACTGCTCTACCAGCGAGACCTTTCCGTCTCCGGCGGAAAAGACCGGCTCACCCTGAGAGAGGATGAAGTCCAGGCCTTCGTGTTCTACGTAGGCCTTGAAGAACGGATTCATCTTCAAGCCCTTCGAAGCGCCTACCTGCGAGAAGGATATTCCCTTTACGGGCAGGTCCATCGGAGGCATTACTGTCGAGGGATTCGCCGCCCTGAGGAGAGCCTTCCTGAAAGACCCCTCAATGTCGCCTATCCTTGCGCTGACAGTCTCTATCTTCATAGCGGTGTAAGCCACTATCTTTGTTTCCGGCACTGTATCGTTTCCGTTAAGGAAAGACAGTGAGTTGATCGGATCCACAGCCGGTGCGTTGGCGTGGAAGACTTCCCTGTAGACATCGTTGTCCTTCAGCTGAAGGCCGGCGATCCCGTCTTCGAGAAGTTTCTGCTGAGGGAGGAGCTGCGGGTACAACTTCTCGTACATTTTGTTCTCCCTCTTGAGACGTCCTTCGACATCTGTATTTACTGCTATCGCAAAAATAGAGTACAGGACCACAGTAACAACGAAGGCCGTAACAAGAACAATCAGCAGGAACCTAAGTACCCGCTGATACGGCTTGTCCGACTCCCGGAACTGAAAATCGGTCCCGAAACTATATCTGCGATCAGAGTTACTCATCTGCGACCGTCCTCACCATTGATAAGTATTCCTCAGGCTTGATGGTAAGATCCATAAAAGGACTGGGGTTGATAGGTTTGCCTTTGTAAATCACTTCGTAGTGGAGGTGAGGTCCGGTCGATTTTCCCGTACTTCCTACCGCACCTATCTTTTGTCCTCTCTTAAGGGCCTGACCCTTGACGACATCAATCGAATTGAGGTGTGCGTAGCGGGTCTTGTAACCGAAACCGTGGTCTATTATGACTTCGTTTCCATAGCCGAAGAACTGGTAGCGCACCCTCTCGACCACACCGTCTCCCGTACAATACACCGGATTTCCGAGGAAGGTCGCGAAGTCTATTCCGTCGTGGAAGGCGATGGTAGCCTTACGAACGGGATCCGAACGGCGGCCGAACGGGCTGGAGATACGGTATTTTCCGGACTCGGGCAGGATAGGCGAAACGGCCGGGACGCAGGAAATAAGGTTTCCGGCCTGATGAGACACCATCGCTACTTCGTCCAGCGCAGTACTCTGGAGGTAAGATCTCTTAGTCATTACATCCAGACGCCTTACGGTATTCTTCAGATAAGCCGAACCGCCCAGATCGTCCAGATAGGAGTAGCGGTTGACTCCTCCGAAACCGGCGTCTTTGACTTCCTGAGGGATCTCCTCAAGACCGAAAATCGAACGGTAGACGTCGTCGTCTCGCTGCTCTATGTCGCCAAGTATTTTCTCGGCAACGTCCAGGCTATGATTGAGTACTTCGAACTTAGCCTGCCACTCGGCGTTCTTCTTCTTAAGATGAGCCGTCTTAGGCAGGTCGAGTCCGAGGACCTGAGTGTAGATGAAGAAATTGAGCGCTACAACCACGGCTACACAGAAGGCAAAACCCGCCACTTTAAGGAAGCGGATAAGCTTCGAATCCTCCTTTTTTTCGTAAAGGAGAGTATCCGGATTGTAGACGTATCTGCTGAATTTGCCCATCGCGCAAATATATTATTTTTCTTTGAGTCTTGCAATTTCAGATTTGGAGGTGCCGAGTAGGGCTGTCCAACTCTGAGCTTCACGGAATCCCCTCAGGAATTCCTCAACATTCATTTTCTTTTTACCGCTGAGCTGGAGCTCCTTGATGCTGAGGAGCGCGTCTGCCGCGGCTATCGTAAGGTAAGTCTTTCCGTCGCTGTCTATCGTACCGGGAGCGGCGCTTCCCTCGACTATGTCTGCCCTGAAGATTTTCAGCTGGACCGGAGCCTGGTCTTCCTTCTGGATCATAGTGTAGGCTGCCGGATAAGGGCTGAGTCCACGGATGAGGTTGCGGACGTGTTTCGCCGTATCCGTCCAGTCGATATTGAGCAGCTCGGGGGTAAGCTTCGGCGCGGGCTTCAGGACCTCGGAGCCCTGGATGAAGCTGCGCTGGACGCGGGTCTCGACATTGCGCTCGACCAAGCCCTCAACGGTCTGGAGGACCACGTCCGAACCGAGGGCCATCAGGCGGTCGTGGACATCGCCGGCTGTGTCGTCCGGCCCGATCCTGCTCTCCTGGCGGAGGATGATGCCGCCGGTATCGATGTTCTTGTCGATCATAAACGAGGTCACGCCCGTCAGCTTCTCGCCGTTTATAACGGCCCAGTTGATAGGGGCAGCACCTCGATACTGAGGCAGCAGGGCTGCGTGGAGATTGAACGTCCCGTACCTCGGCATCTTCCAAACCTCCTCGGGAAGCATTCGGAACGCGACGACTACGAACATATCCGCCTTAAGGGCACGCAGCTGAGCGAGGAATTCGGGATCCTTCAGCTTCACGGGCTGGAGCACCGGGATACCGTGGGCTACGGCATACTGTTTCACGGCGCTTTCGTTCACCTTCAGTCCGCGGCCGCTGGGTTTGTCGGGAACTGTGACGACTCCGACGATATGATAACGATGTTTGATAAGGTTATCCAGCGGGGCTACTGCGAATTCCGGGGTACCCATATAGACTATGCGGGTCTTTCTGAACAGGCTCCATATCTTACGCCACAGCCTTCGCATTATGGCCTTGAACTGGTCCATATTGGAGAACGAGGCGTCGTGGACTGCCTTCCACGTCAGGTAGAAGCCGATCGGAGCCAGGACGTACGATGAGATGAACGCACCGACTGGGGCTCCTACTGCGCCGTCGTTTCCGAGCTTGACGCCCGAAATATCGACTACCCAATAGAGGACGAAGAACAGAACCGAGATGATGGCGCTGACACCGAGGCCTCCCTTTCCGATCAGGGCACCCAGAGGGGCTCCGATGAAGAAGAGGATAAAGCACGCCAGAGCCTGGGCTATCTTATGGAGAATCTCTACGCTCGCTCTGCGGAGGTAGTAGTTCTCGACATAATTTTCACGGCCGTAGTTGGTAAGCTCCGAAGCCATCCTGTTGGCTCTGTCTGAAGCGGTCTTCAGAGCCCTTATCTTGTCTGCCCTCTTCTTCCAGGTTCCAAAACCATCGTACTGGAAGTCCGACCTGGTAGAATTGAAAGCGCTACTATCCAGCTGGTTCTTATAGGTGAAGTACGACGCATTCGACAGGTCTGCGTAGTGTTTTTGGTAAGAAGCTTCGGTAATTCTGTGTAGCGAATCGCGCTCATTTACCAGAGACTCGGTCTTCTGGGCCTTGATCTGGTTTCCGAAGCGGTTCTCTTCGGATTTCTCGAAGGCGTAGTTTGACAGGGAGATTATAAGCTGCTGACGCTCAAATGCTACCTTGCTGAGCTGAAGGTCCATCTCGGAGCCCTTCCTGGAGTTTGTCTCCTGATAGTTCGTACCATTGTAGAGGGTAAAGATCAGATAATCCTTCGCCTTTGAGAGCCTCATGGTAGCGGAATCTGCCAGCGTAATGCTGGTATTGCCCTTCTTGGCGGTGTGGTCGTAGACCATCACTCCGTAGAGCATTCCCTCCGACTGGCTGTCTACACGCAGGATGTAACCGTCTATACCGTCGTAGAAAGTACCCGAAGGAATCTTGATTTCTTCCTTGGTCTTTCCGATATCTGTACGGAGCTGATATATCTCCATGTAGGCCTTCGGGACCAGGTTGTCTCCAACGTAATAGGCTGCAAAGGCAACTATGGCTGAAACGGCTATGATAGGAGAGATTATCCTGACGAAGGAAACACCGGAAGCCTTGACGGCCATCAGTTCCTTGTTTTCAGCCATCTGGCCGAAGGTCATCATCGAGGCAAGAAGGGTCGCAAGCGGAAGGGCAAGCGGAAGGATAGTGCAGGTTCCCCACATAAGGAACTCCGCAATAACCCTGAGGCCGAGGCCCTTTCCAACCAGTTCGTCGATATAGAGCCAGAGGAACTGCATCACGAGGATGAATACGACGATCAACAGGATCGCGACGAACGGTCCTATGAACGACTTGAGGATAAATCTATCCAGTTTCTTCATCCCTGTAATTGCGAGAGTTTATTTTGTTGCGGCTGCGACGAGCGCTTCCAATGCATCTTTTATGCCATCCGGATTCTTTCCGCCGGCGGTCGCGAGGCCGGGCTGTCCGCCGCCTCCGCCCTGGATGAATTTCGCGCCTTCGCGGATGTCCGCTCCGGCGTTCTTTCCCTTAGCGACGAGATCCGGAGAGTACATAACCGCCAGCGAGGGCTTTCCGTCGGAGACGAAAGCCGCGACGAGAGCGGTGTTCTCCAGGCTCTTCTGGAGCAGCAGAGCCGCTTCCCTGACCATCGCCGGGTTGGCGTCTGAGGCAAGAGCGTGGTCAATGACGATAAGGTTGATTCCGCCGACCTGCTTTGCCTTGGAGGTAAGCAGCTGGGCGAACTGAGCGGTCTTCTGCTTCGCGAACTCCTCCGCCTGCTTTTTGAAGGCGGCGTTGTCCTCAACCAGTTTGTGGATAGCGGCGACAAGGTCCGGGGCGTTGTTGAACGCTGCACGGGCGGTCTTGACCATATCCTGGATTACCGCCACATACTGCTCGGCATTCTCGCCGGTCACGGCCTCGATCCTGCGGACTCCCGCAGCGATAGCGCCTTCGCTGACTATCTTGAAGAAGCCGATACGGCCGGTGGCGCTTACGTGGCAACCGCCGCAAAGCTCAACACTGGGGCCGAACTTGACTACCCTGACGCTGTCTCCGTACTTCTCGCCGAAGAGGGCTATAGCACCCATCTCCTGAGCCTCTTCCATAGTAGCATCGCGCTTCTCCTCGAGAGCATAGTTCTCGCGGATCATCTCATTGACCCTGTTCTCGACCTTACGGATCTGTTCGTCTGAGAGTTTCTCGAAATGGGAGAAGTCGAAACGGAGCTGAGTATCGGAAACATACGATCCCTTCTGCTCAACATGGGTTCCGAGGATCTCGCGCAGAGCCTGATCGAGGAGGTGTGTACAGGAGTGATTGTCCGCAATTTTCTGACGGCGCTTTGCGTCTACTACGAGGGTGAAGCTTGCATTGCAGTCCTCGGGGAGTTTCTCAGCGATATGGACTGTAAGGCCGTTTTCCTTGACGGTGTCGAGGATATTGATCCTTTCGCCGGCAGCCTCGATATATCCGGTATCTCCTACCTCGCCGCCCATCTCTCCGTAGAACGGAGTTTTGTCGAAGACGAGCTGGAGCATCTTCTTGTTCTTCTGAACAACTGTACGCTGCCTGAGGAGTTTGGCTCCCTCGACAGTCGTATTGTCATAGCCGACGAAAAGAGAGTCTCCTTCCGCATACTCAACCCAGTCGCCGAATTCGTTTGCGGTAGCGTTACGTGCGCGCTCTTTCTGTTTCTGAAGCTCTACGTTGAAGCCTTCCAGGTCTACGGTATAGCCGTTCTCGCCCGCGATAAGCTGGGTAAGGTCGATAGGGAAACCGTAGGTATCGTAGAGGACGAATGCGTCTACTCCCTTGATGACTTTGTCTGCCTTTGACTTTGACATATAGTCGTCCAGCAGTTTGATTCCACGGTCCAGGGTACGCAGGAACGCGAGCTCCTCCTCGCGGATGACGGATTCAATTATATTCTGCTGGGCCTTGATCTCGGGATAAGCCTCTCCCATATCGTCTACCAGCTGAGGGACCAGGCGGCAGAGGAACGGCTCGGTAAAGCCGAGGAAGGTATACCCATAGCGGACTGCGCGCCGCAGGATCCTGCGGATGACATATCCTGCCTTTACGTTTCCGGGGAGCTGACCGTCTGCGATGCTGAAGCTGATTGCGCGGATGTGGTCCGCGATAACCCTCATCGCCACATCTGTCTTCTGGGACTCGCCGTATTTGTGACCGGATAATTCGCCGATCTTATTCAGCATTCCGGTAAACACATCGGAGTCGTAGTTGCTGTTCTTACCCTGAAGTACTGCGCAGAGACGCTCGAAGCCCATTCCAGTATCGATATTCTTCGCAGGAAGGTTCTCGAGGTGTCCGTCTGCCATACGCATATACTGCATAAAGACTATGTTCCAGATCTCGATGACGTGGGGGTCTGACTGGTTGACAAGCTCCCTTGCAGGAATACCGGAAGCCTTCTCCTCAGCTGTTCTGATGTCGATATGGATCTCAGAGCAGGGGCCGCAGGGACCGGTCTCACCCATCTCCCAGAAGTTGTCGTGTTTGTTTCCCAGGAGGATGTGGTCCTCGGGGAGGTGTCTGAGCCAGGCTTTCTTCGCTTCTTCGTCCAGCGAGGTTCCATCTTCCTTGCTGCCTTCGAATACGGTAGCGTAGAGGAGGTTCTTGTCTATCTTGTAGACCTCTGTAAGGAGTTCCCAGGCCCAGTCGATAGCCTCGTCCTTGAAATAATCGCCGAAGCTCCAGTTTCCGAGCATCTCGAACATGGTGTGGTGATAGGTGTCGTGTCCTACCTCCTCCAGGTCGTTGTGTTTACCGCTGACGCGGAGACACTTCTGAGAGTCTGCTGCCCTGTCCCACTTCTTCTTCGCATTACCAAGGAAGATATCCTTGAACTGGTTCATACCCGCATTGGTAAACATCAGGGTCGGGTCTCCCTTCACCACCATCGGCGCCGACGGCACGACGGTGTGTCCTTTCGATTCAAAGAACTCCAGGAACTTCTTTCGTATTTCTTTTGACGTCATCATAATCTTTGCGCGCGCCCGTGTATGGGCAAATCGCGCAAAGATACTAAAATAGTAGGAGATTTCCTAATTCTGTTTTACCAGTAAAATCGCGTCGGCGATGGTCTGGGAGGGGCCGCCGTCGGAGCGGAAGGTTGCGCTGAACTGCTCTCCGGCGCGAAGGCGGACGGTAGTCAGATAATGCCAGGCGCTGAGGGTCTGGCCCACGACCTGGACCTCGGAGGCGTCGAAGTCGAAAACCTGCCCTGTAGACAGCTCCAGAATAGTATGAGGGTTCAGCCAGGAAATAGGCTTGAACTGATAGGAATATACGTCGTAAGTACCGGAAGCGGGGATCTCAGCGGAGAATACGGCGGGAGCGGCAGGGTCACTGCAAATCAGGGCGGAACGCCCGTATGAGCAGTAGACGGGACGCCGCTCCCAGCCGGGTACTTCTCCCAGCTGAGTGTCGTCTATCACTACATCGGTAGTCTTCTCCAGTATCCCCGCTATCTCGCGGTAATCCACGTCCTGCACCCGCTGGAGCCCGTGGCGCGAGGCGAGCGAAACAGCGATACCCGCCGCCTGCCCCAGACACATAAAGACCGGCTCCATCCTGATCGACCCGTATGCGATATGCGAAGCCGAGCAGCAGACCGGGACGAGCAGGT
>JAEESD010000178.1 GCA_016286145.1 Bacteroidales bacterium
TTTCAACGATTACGTGAATGACCTGGTTAAGTACCCGAAACCGGACGGAACATCCTTTTATGCTGTAACTGTAGAGATTCCGGACGCTATCTATCTCGTTAAGATCAAGGTCGACGTAGACGACGTCGAAGATCTCGAGCGCTGGCTCGAAGGGGAGGAGGAGGCCGAGGCCGAGCAGCTCACCTCTGCATCCGACACCTCCGGTGAGGGCGAGACTCTCCCCGATGACAACATCGCCCAGTACGGCACGGATGATGACCCTGCCGACGGCGCAGATGCATAGTCTCAAAGAATCACATAAATTACTGTTGCTGAGCCTTCTTGTAGGGCTCAGCACCGGTTTTGCCGCCGTCCTGCTTCAGGCCCTGATCGGCCTCGTCCAGGCCGGGGTAGGCCCGCTCACCCAGGCCAACTCCCTTTGGAGGATGGCCCTGCCCGGAATCGGTATGCTGATTTCCGGCCTTCTGGTGCGCTTCGTCATCAAGGATAATATTGGCCACGGAGTTACTAAGGTGCTGGTCGCGGTCAGTACCAACGATTCGCGCATCAAGCCCCACAATATGTGGTCGTCCGTTCTGACTTCCGCTCTGACTATAGGTTTCGGTGGCTCGGTAGGTGCTGAGGCGCCTATCGTCTATACGGGCGCGGCTATCGGCTCGAACATCGGCCGAATTGGAAAGCTCTCCTACAGGGGAATGACTATTCTGGTCGGTTGCGGCGCTGCCGGAGCTATCGCCGGTGTATTCAAGGCTCCTCTTGCCGGCCTTCTTTTCACGCTCGAAATCCTGCTTTTCAACGTATCGCTCGCGAGCCTGACCCCGCTGCTGGTTTCGACCGTGTCTGCGACCGTGGTGGCTTACCTTTTCCGCGGAGTCGGCCCGTCGTTCGAGTGCGCGCTGGCGCCTTTCGCGCTTAAGAATATCCCGTTCTATATGATTCTGGGCGTGGTGTGCGGCTTTATGTCGCTCTACTTCACCCGCACGACCCTTCGTCTCGAAGACCGATTCGCACGAGTCCGCAACCCGTGGGTTCGCTGGGCTGCCGCCGCGATCGGGGTGGGCCTGCTGGTCTACCTGTTCCCGCCGCTCTACGGCGAGGGCTATGGCGATGTCTCGATCCTGCTGAACGGGGCCATAGGCGAGATGGGCGATTCGCCGCTCGCTTTCCTGACTTCGTCGCCCTGGGGCCTTGTCGCCGCCTTCGTGGTGATTATGTTCGTCAAGGTCGTGTCTATGACCCTGACCAATGCCGGCGGGGGAGTCGGAGGCACCTTCGGCCCTACGCTGTTCGTGGGCGCGATCGTGGGCTTTGTGGTCTCGCGTCTTCTGAATGTCGCGACCGGCTCTGCGCTTTGGGAGATCCCCGAGCCGAACTTCGTTCTCGTTGGAATGGCCGCGATGATGGCCGGCGTTATGCAGGCCCCGATGACTTCTATCTTCCTTATCGCTGAGATTACGGGCGGCTATGATCTGCTTGTTCCGCTTATTACAGCCTCTGCCGTTTCGTTCGGCGTTACCCGTATCTGGGAGCGCTATTCGATTTATACGAAGCGCATTGCCCAGAGCGGCGAGCTGCTGACCCACGATTCGGATCAGGCGGTGCTGACCCTGCTTAAGACTTCCGATCTGGTGCGTGATAAGTATCCGCGACTCGAGCTGGATGCGACTCTGGGAGAGATTATGGATACAGTTTCTTCGTCTACTGCGGCTATCTTCCCGGTCGTAGGCAGCGATGGTATCTTCCAGGGAGTGGTAGAGATGGACGATATCCGTAAACATATGTTCGACCAGGCACGCTACGATCAGATACGCGTTTTCAATCTGATGAAGCAGCCTCCGGCATACGTTGAGCGCGATGAGAAGATGAGTTCGGTGCTGGACAAGTTCGAGAAGACAGGAGCATGGCGACTGCCGGTGCTGGATGCGCAGCGGCATTACCTCGGATTTATTTCCAAGTCCAGGATTCTGATGGCGTACAGGGAAGAGCTGAAGAGTATTTCAGCGGAAGATTGAAATTGAAAAGGTGGGAAAGTAAGCCGGTTTCTGTTTTAATCCGTCATTTATCTTCGCAACCTACCCCCTGACATCGGACGGGCAGCCCTCATCTGTCAGTATATTTGGTTTTGCAAGTCGCAGTGCCGTACCCGTCGCGTATCGCTACGCGTCGTCGTGAGCTCTTACCTCGCGTTTTCACCCTTACCTCTTTCGAGGCGGTAGTTTTCTGTTACAGCTGGCGTAAGGTTACCCCTACCTGCGCTTTCCGCAGTGCGATGCCCTTTCTTGTCCGGACTTTCCTCAGTCTCTCGACCGCGACGGAAGATCCCACCTTTTTATTTCAATTCGCCGATTTTCGGGACCGCAAATATAGACATTTTTTTCTTCCACCTAGTGCGTCTTCGTGTGTAAAACCGCTCAAATCACACACCAACCCCTTCAAAATCACCACTTGGTGTGTGGAGAAGACTAAATCCCACACCAACCCCGCCTTCGGACGAGGACTCCCTCGCGCGGGACGCGTCAATTATACATACGGGGGAAGCGTCCTTCCCCCTAGCCCCCATCGG
>JAEESD010000179.1 GCA_016286145.1 Bacteroidales bacterium
ACTCCCGTTGACCCAGACTTCAGCTTTCCAATCGCAGGCTCCGAAATGGAGAAGAACGCTCTGCTTGCGCCATTTTGAAGGAACGGTAAAGGTCCTTTCGTACCAGAGGGCATCTTCTTTTGTGATGCTTCTCTGAACTCCGGAGAGTGAAGACTCTACGCAGAAAGGTACCAGGATCTTCCCGTCCGGCTTACTGTATTGCTGGTCTGCTTTAGTTATTGAATAATCCCAGAGGCCGTTGAGATTGATCCAGTCCTGACGGACCATCTGAGGGCGGGGATACTCGGGAAGAGGACATTTAGGGTCTACCTGCTCTGCCCAGCGGGTTTTAAGCCTGTCTCCTGCAGGCGCCCAGCCCTGGGCACATAAAGGAAGTGTAAGCGATAGTGTAAGAATTAATGTGGTCAGATATCTTTTCATAATGATGATATATTTCCGGAAAAACGGACTTCATAGTCCGACTTCAGATTTACAGACAATTCTTTGATTTGCTTTTCGTCTGCCTTGACGATAAGAGTCTTGCCGCGCCTGCGGACTTTGCAGTTGTAGGCCCCTATGCTTCCGTCCGGCCGCTCGAGGATGAAGGCTCGGGTGAGTACGGCCTCCGCTATGAACTTGAAGGCTTCGTGGACGTCGTTGTCGCAGACATTTACGGTCTGATAGTCGCTTACCATCGGGACATAACACTCGCCCAAAACCTTTTCATGGTTGGGATAACAAGCCGGGTTGGGATTGCCGGAAAGGAGAGAGTCCTTGCTCGAACCCTCTATCGGCTCGTTGGCCTGCACTCCCCTTACATACGGGTCCACGACGAAGGCCCATCTCAGTTCGCCCGTCCTGCCGTCTATCAACTGGGCGAAAGCATCGGCCGCGTCGAAGGTTTGCCGCAGCCATTTTTCTTCGCCCGTAAGCAGGTATGCGTAGTAAGTAGCGTAAGCCCTCCAGGCACTCCAGCCGTGGGGCGAGGAAATCATATTCGGGATAAGCATTACATCGTACTGCGCTTCCCAGAAACGGAGCGTTCCCCCGCGCCTTCTGGCATCCGGGACGAAGTTTTGTGTAAGGCAGTCGTGTTCGCCCAGAAGTCTGAGCATCTCCCCTGTATATAGGGCGCGTTTAGCAGGATCTCCGGTAAGAAGGGCGAGCTGCCCCATCTGCAGGGCCGAGCAGGATACCATCCCGTCTTCGAAGGTAATCTCGCCTTCTGTGTTGAAGTCTCCCCTGGCCCTTACCAACTGATCAACTGCCTTCCCCGCAGCAGTCATATGTCTGTAAGAAGCCATTATCATGGAAGAATCCCTGCTGTGTTCTTCTGCCTGGGCCAGCTCCATGACAGACTTGGCGATATAGATTACGCTCGTATAAACAGTTTCTCCGTTCATAAACGCTCCGTCCGGGGCCTGGGAAAAGTCGATCAGCCAATCGCATAAGCGGCTGGCCAGCCTCAGGTCCTTCATGTCTCCGTATGCCTCATATTTGTCTGTCAACATGCCTATGATGCCGGCGGTGTTCTGGATGCGGCTCTCGTAGATTAGCGGGCGGGCATTTATGGTGTCAACCTGAAGATTGAGAAGGTAATCGAAGCGCCTCAGAAGTTTCTTGTCGGTCCTTGGGTCCGGGAAGTGTTTGGCGGCGAGAAAAGCCGAGTAGAATCCGTAGGAAGTTTCTATGTGGGATCCTGCGTGTTGCTTGTACCTGAGGGCAGCCTTGCGGGCGCCTGTAATGGCCTTGGACCATGGGCGGCGGATATGGACGGTAGCTGTAGTTTTATGCCCATATTTGTCTGTCGCTGTAATCTTATGACTTCCCTTTAGGGCGCTGACCCTAGCGCGGACTTTCACACCCTCTCCGTAAACCTTGTAACTGAACTTCTCCCGAGGCTCGTAGCTGGTTTTCTCAAGCTCGATTACGGGAATTCCAGCCATCTTCGAAGTCTCGCGGGCAAACTGTCCGAGATTATCGAGTTCTTTCAGGTAGATAGTCCAGGTTCTGGTCTGCCGGGGATTAAGCCCCGAAAGCGTCTGAGGGTGATGTTTCGGTAAAGGAAGGCAGTGGAGCAAGTCTAGCTTGACGGCTTCTATTCTGTGTCCCCAGAAGGGATATCCGGGAGGGTCCTCGTAGGAGATGTTGTAGTCCAGATGCCAGCTGGCAATAGGATCGGGCGAGGCCAGGGCCAGGATCTTGCCCGAAGGGCTCTGTAAATACCCGTAGAAGTGTGTTCTTTCGCAGTAAAGGAAGGTTGGGAAGAACTTATCCAGCCACTCAGGATATTTGTCCATATAGGTGTCGACCCCAAGCGAGAGGCTCGCGCTTTCCACATCCACTCTTTTGTCTGAGGTATTAGTGAGGGTAATCTCCCAGACGAGGGCATCGGCGGTTCTTGTACTGTCGATGGAGCAAAGGATGGGAGAGTCTGCCGGTTTCAGGTAGATAGCCGGCAAAAGGCTCACCAATAGCATCAAAAGTCTCATTAACTCAAAGATACGGATTATTTGTTAAATTTGCGACGTGTTCAATCAGGATACCATATATGCGCCTGCTACCCCGGTCGGTTCC
>JAEESD010000180.1 GCA_016286145.1 Bacteroidales bacterium
CAGGCAATCAGCCTGTCCCCCCTCTCTATATTAACCCCCACCGGCTTCGCCGGAGCCCCCTGTCCGGGGGCATGCCGGAACCTGTCTCCGCTTCGCTTCGTCAGAACCCGGGTGCCTTCGTTGCGTCGACTTTTTTCAAAAGTCTCGCTGACACTACGGCACGGCGGCTGATGCCGCCATCGGCGCTTTGCGCCTCTAACCTTGATTCAACAGGATCTGTCTGGACGCCGAGGTCCACGGCACCGGGCTCGATATAGCCGGCGCCCTCTTCCTTAGTCCCGATCGTCCCAAGCCAGTGGACGAAGCGCGGGCTGCTGAGCAGCGCCACCCCTACCACTAGGACCGCGAGGACGAGGCCGGTAACCAGAACGCCCATAGCCGAGATTCCCCAGCCCACGATCAGAGAGCCGCAGTGGCCGCCGAGGCCTCCGCCGAAGAGCGTCTGAGCGCCCGCCAGCCTGCCGATGTAGGCGAGGACCAGCGCGGCCACGAACGCATCTCCCAGCGTCATCGCCGTAGTCTTCAGGAGCGAATAGTTCCACTTATGGAAAACCAGCCTTATCGAAAGGGCGGTCAGGATGACCAGAATTGCGAGGCTGCCCAGGCCGAAGCAATCACACACGAGGAAACGGCCGAAGCGATATCCCAGCGAGCCGGCGGCATTGCGCAGGGCATCAGCCGTCATATCAGCTCTCCAGTGTATTAGATATGAAACTATCGAGATAAGGGTGAAGACAGCAAAAACGGCTATCACGAGGCCTGTGAGCTTCGCGAGCGCTTCTTTCTTTTCGGGTTCCAGTCTTAGTCGGGGGAATTTCATCTGCGTCTGTTCTTCTTTCCGCCTTTACGCTTGTTGTTCTTACTTTGGCCTGTCTGATTACCGATGCCGGGACGGCTGAAGTCGGCATTCTCGGAGACCTTTCCGAGGGTGATTCCCTCGGGTACTTTGATCTTGTATTCGGAGAGTTTTTCGATATCGGAGAAGATAGTCTCGTCCGATACGCTGTCTTTATTCCAAATCAGATACTGCTGACGCATATAGATTGCCAGCGAACGTATCATCTGGGTCTTGACCTCGCCGTCCGGCTCCGCGGCCAGCAGGTCGAGTATCTTCTCTATATTGCGTCCGTAGTGTGTAGCGCGGATCTTTGTTCCCTTCATAGGAAGCGGAACCGGCTTAGTCTCGAAATCTTCCTTAACAGGGCAGGGATACGGAGAATCTATATCCAGGTCAAAGCCTGCGATGATATAGAGGTGATCCCAGAGTTTCTGCTCCCAGTTTTCCTGCTGACGGACCTGAGGATTGAGAACCTCCATCGACTTTACGACTGCGCGAGCCTGCTCGCTGCGCTTCGCCTTGTCCGGGATCTCGCGCAACTGCTCCACCATCTTCAGGATGTTGCGTCCGTATTCGCTGAGCCTCAGGGGCTCACGCTGGGTATTGTATTCGAGAGTTATGCTGTCCATAGATTGCAAAGATAATAAAAAACACTAGCGCTTCACGATTCTCTCGATTCTTCGGGGGACGGAAGTAAGGATCTCGTAAGGGATAGTCCCGAGGATCTGCGCCAATTCTTCGACTGTAGGGTCTTCGCCGAAGATAGTTACCGTGTCGCCCACCTTCACATCGAGGCCAGTGACATCGATCATACACATATCCATACAGATATTACCGACGGTCTTAGCGCGCTTGCCGCCTACGCTGAACGAGGCTGCACCGCAGCCCAGATGCCTGTCGAGTCCGTCGGCGTAGCCTACGGGGATCGTCGCTATCTGCATCCCTTCGGCGGGGATCTTACCTTTGCGGCCGTAGCCGACGGTGCCGTCCTGTGCCGAAAGAGTCTTTACCTGAAGGACCTTGACCTTCAACGAAGCGACCGGGGTCAGCTTAACCCCTGGCAGAGCCGAAATGCCATAGATGCCGATACCCAGGCGGACCATATCAAACTGATACTGCGGGAAGCGCTCGATTCCTGCGCTGTTCAGAAGATGCCACATAGGCTTGTAGCCCAGCGAATCCGTAAGGGCCTGAGCGCCGTCGGTAAACATCTTAGCCTGACTTTCGGTGAATTCGTCCTGGGTAGGGTCTTCGGATACAGCGAGGTGGGAATAAATCGAGCGCACGCGCACTTCGGGGCAATCTTTCAGATAGTCCAGAAGAGCGGGGAGTTCTGCGGGCATGAAACCGAGGCGGTGCATGCCGGTGTCAAGCTTGATATGCACCGGATAGCCGGTGAGGCGCCTGCTACGCAGTTTTTCAACGAAGGCCTTGAGCGTATCCAGATTCGGGATCCCGGGCTCGAGGCGGTTGTCGATGATCTCCTCGAAAAAGTCGGTTCCTGCCGTAAGGACCAGAATCGGCAGCGAGATACCGGCCTGCCTGAGTTCTACTCCTTCGACGGGCAGGGCTACTGCCAGATAGTCGGCACCGGCCTGCTGCATCATCGAAGCGAACTCGACTGCGCCGTGGCCATAGGCATTCGCTTTCACGAGCACCAGCAGTTTTGTAGCCGGCTCAAGCAGCCCGCGGAAATAACT
>JAEESD010000181.1 GCA_016286145.1 Bacteroidales bacterium
TGGCGTGGCGTGAGCCGTGGCGTCCGTAGTGGCTTATATAAACGGCTTCATAGCCTTTCGGGGCCGGTGCTGGGGAGTAATCGCCTGCCGGATAGCAGTAGTGATTTCCTCCAGCTTTCGCGGGGTCGGCCTTAAGGATTTCTTCTATGTCTTGAAGGGTCAGGGTGTCGGCCTGGGCAAATGCCGCAAAAAAGGCTAACAAGCTTAGTGTGATGAGGAGAATTCTCTTCATAATATGTGTGTGGTTTAACTATACAAAGATAAAAAATTGTATATTTACATCACTATCTAATAACACACAAATGAAAAAACCACTTCATTTCCTAAAACTCTTCTTTGTCGCGTTCCTGCTTATCGCAGGTCCTCTCGCGTTCGCCCAGCAGATCACTGTCAAGGGCGTCGTAAATGACAAAGACGGCTCGCCGGTAATGGGAGCCGGAGTATTCCAGAAAGGAGCAAAATCAAATGGTACTATTACCGACCTCGACGGACGTTTTGTCCTCAGCGTTCCCAGCGGCTCTGTCATCGTCGTTTCCAGTATCGGATTCAAGGATGCTGAGCAACCCGCTCAGGCAAACATGACCTTCGTCCTTCAGGAAGACAGCGAGCTTCTTGAGGAGGTTGTGGTCGTAGGTTACGGCGTCCAGAAAAAGGTCAACCTCACTGGTGCCATCTCGAGCGTCGGCTCAGAGGACATCCAGGGCCGTTCGATCTCCCATCTGGAGCAGGCCCTTCAGGGTAAGACCCCTGGCGTAACCCTTATTACGACCTCCGCCCAGCCTGGCGCAGTCCCGACTGTCCGCGTCCGCGGTATCGCCTCGAACGGTACTTCCGACCCTCTTTACGTTGTCGACGGCCTTCTTATGGAGGATATCAGCTCCATCGACCCCAACTCTATCGAGAGTATGGAGGTCCTCAAGGATGCCGCTTCTGCAGCTATCTACGGAGCGCAGGCAGGTAACGGCGTTATCCTCATCACGACGAAGAAAGGTTCGAAAGGCGAGGGAAGCATTACATACGATTTCCAGTATTACCTGACAACTATGGCCGTCAAGCCCCGTCTCCTCAATTCCCAGGAGTATATCCAGCAGGCAATGGAAGCAAATCCGCTCTTTACCGACGACGATGTCCTGGACCTGATCAATGAGGGCGTATGGGATGGCAATTCTTCTACAGACTGGCTGGACGTATATTTCGGAACAGGTGTTACAAAACGCCACACCGTCAGCGCCCAGGGCGGAAACGAGCGCGGCTCATACTACCTGACCCTCGGCAGCTACGATGAAAACGGAGTGGTGAAACTGGATAAAGACTCCTACAAGCGCTTCACGGCTACCGTCAATGCAGACTACCAGATCAAGAAATGGCTCAAGGTAGGTACTACTGTTGATTTTGCCAATTACAATGTCTCTCCTATGGTAGACGGCGTTTCTCTGGCAGGCAGCGGAGTGCGTTCCCCCAACATTTTCGCCATCGCTATGGCGACTCCTCCTTATTTGGTGGACAGGTATGCTCCAAACAACCTTCCGGAAGAAATGTCTCTGTTGCTTGCCAGCGGAAAGAAACTTCTCACTGACGAACAGGGTAACTATTACTCCGTAGTTACGGGCCTCGTACATCCCGAGGTCGCCGTAAAATCTGCGGAAAGGAAGAATTACGGAAACCGCTTCTCGGGTACGCTGTTTGCCAATCTTACTCCCATAAAGGGCCTGGTGGTTACTTCCCGCCTTGGATATAAGATTTACGACGACAATACCTATTACTTCACCCACGAATACTACGGCGGCGAGAACTTCCTCAATAACGGGGATATGCTTTCCGTCGAGAGGACACATACCTCTACAACCTACTACCAGTGGGAGAACTTCGTAAACTATACACGTACTTTCGGAGGTCATACATTCGGAGCAATGGCCGGTATGTCGTTCAGCCACAACATCAGACTGTTTACTTCTTCCCAGATCTCCAGTGCCGCGAAGGACGATCCGCTGTATGCGGATGTGAGCTTCCCGTCCGGTACGTCAATCCCAGGCGCAGGGGGGTACGAACTCCATAACGCAAAGCTGTCTTATTTCGGCCGCTTGAATTACAGCTATAAAGACAAATACCTTCTCGAGGGAACCGTCCGTGCGGATGCGGCCGACCTCTCGGTTCTCCCTCTGGAAAACAGGTGGGGTATATTCCCTTCGGTTTCTGCCGGCTGGGTAATTTCGGGAGAAGACTTCTTTGAAGACCTCAAGGAGACCGTTTCTTTCCTGAAGTTGCGCGCCAGCTGGGGCCAGAACGGCTCTACGAGCAACCTGTCCGGATATCTTTACTCCAACAGTATCAATACTACCTCATCCGGTTACAGTTTCTCCAACTCGGCTACTACATATCAGACCGCCTTCAGCCCCGCCCAGCTCTCCAACCCCGAACTGAAGTGGGAAACTTCCGAGCAGCTTGACCTCGGTCTCGATTTCCGTATGTTGGGAGACAGG
>JAEESD010000040.1 GCA_016286145.1 Bacteroidales bacterium
GGTTGTCTCCGGGGCATTCGGGAAGGAGAAGGTTCACTACGAAGCCCCGGCATCGGCGGACGTCCCAAAGGAAATGACGTTGTTTCTGGATTGGGTCAACAATGAGAACGATATCGAACCGGTCCTGAAAGCAGCGGTCGCTCACCTGTGGTTCGTGGCCATCCATCCGTTCGATGACGGAAATGGCCGATTGACAAGAACCATCACCGATATGCTGTTGGCCCGGGCCGATGGAATGCCTCATCGCTACTATAGTATGTCCGCAGAAATCCTCAGGAACAAGAACGGATACTACGATGCATTGGAAAGCACAACAATAGGAGATGTCGAAATCACCAAATGGCTCGAGTGGTTCCTGTGGACCCTGAAAGACGCCATGGTTCGTAGCGTTGACACCGTAAGTCGCGTAGTTAAGAAATCCATGTTTTGGCAGAAGCATCGTGACGTGGCAATGAATGAACGTCAAGTCAAGGTGGTGAACATGTTATGGGACGGATTCGATGGCAAACTCACAACCACGAAGTGGGCCAAGATCTGCAAAACCTCTCAGGCCACTGCCCTTCGAGACATCAATGATTTGATAGAAAAGGGAATCTTGGTGAAAGGCGAAGAAGGGAGCAAGAACACCAGTTACATTCTTTTCGAGGATTAGTTTATATAACAGTAAAAACGCTAACCGATTTATTGTAAATCTGTTAGCGTTTTTTTGTGTAGCGGGGGCAGGACTAAGCCGCTGCGCGGCTTCGCCTCCTGGTGCCTCGGCAATGGTAGCAAGCTCCCATTGCACTCGGCTACTGCGTCGGTTCGAACCCAAGGGTTCTCGTCCTGCCTCATAAAAAGAACGGACCAACCATAAAGGCTGGTCCGTTCTTTTTCGTAGCGGGGGCAGGACTCGAACCTGCGACCTCCGGGTTATGAGCCCGACGAGCTACCGACTGCTCTACCCCGCGATGTTGGGAGTGCAAAGGTAAGCATTATTTCGAGAATTCCAAACTTTTAGACCAGAAGCAGGACGAAAATGGCCACGGACAGGAAGCCAAAGGTCAGGCGGCCACGGACGATCCTGCCGGCGATAAGGTCCGTACTGTCGGCTGCCAGGGTCCTTTCGAGCGAGGTAGCGCGGACCCTTCCGGCGCTCCACTTCCGGACGATCTGGCCATCGGATACCAGGGTAGCGCCGCCGTTCGATCGGTTGAGACTCATAAGCGCTTTCCGGTCGGAGACGAACGCTCCATCCGGCAGGTCCTCGGCCTTTTGCGGCCTTGCCGCGGCAATAATCGGCTTGATCCCGACTCCGCGCGCGAGGTTGGCAGCACGCTCGATCCGCTCGAGGTCGCGCCGGGAGAGCGCGGACGGCTCGTAGACGCTAATCAGCAGCACGTTGCCTTCGAGGGCCAGCTCGTCGTGGTACTCGCCGTCCGCGCCCAGCAGCGCGACCTTCCCCTCGGTCAGCTCAGTCCCGGCCCGAAGATCGGTCAGGTCGAGCATCGGCAGGTGAATGTAGCTCATCACCCCGAAGAACACCATCACGGCGAAGGTGAAGCCCACGACTATCGGCCGGCGGAGATGCTGGCGCGCGACCTTTTTTGTGGGCACGAAGGCCGCGACCCAAAGCAGAAGCAGCACGACGTTTTTGACGAAGCTCTGGACGTGGGAGAGATGGACCAGCTCGCCGAAGCAGCCGCAGTCCATAGGCGGGTTGAGCGCCCATAGCAGCGCGGTCAGCAGGGTAAAGAAGCTCATCAGTCCGAGCGAGACCCATCTTATCCAAGAGGTCCACGCCCCTGCGATAAGCGCTGCGCCTACGAAGCACTCGAGCAGGTTGAAGAAGAACGCGAGATGTAGGGAGGCGAAGCGAAGGAAGCTGAGGTGGCAGAAGTTGAGATACGATTCGACGACAAGCTGCGCCCCGATCGGGTCCATCAGTTTGAGGAGCCCGCCGAGAAGGAGCGTGAGGCCGAAAATGACCGCCGCCAGCCTGCGGAAAAACTCAGAAGCGTTCATCTACCAGCGCCTTGATCTTTGAGAAAATAGCGTCCTCCGGGAGCATCCGGCCTTCTTCGTCCGAGCAGTCGACCACCTTCAGCGCGGGGTCTTTTTCCGCCTGCATCAAATACATATCGCGTACGCGTGCCTGGAAGGCGATGCTCGATTCGTGGATGTCCTTAGAGCCATGGAGATAGTTTCGATCGTCTCCCTCGCGGTGCGAGGTAAGATTGCTCTCCACGAAGCTCAGCGGGACATTGAGGAATATGTTGAGGTCGGGCCTGGGCTCGCCAAATACTCCGAACTCGGTATCGATGATCCATTTGCGCAGCTCTTCGATCTTTGCGGGATCGCTGAGCTTGGCGCACTGGTATGCTATGTTGGAATAGACGTAGCGGTCGAAAAGGACGTTGCGGCCTTCGGCGAGCGAGCGCTTGATTTCGGGCGCGGCCCCATGGCGGTCTTCAGCATAAAGCAGGGCCACGAGCTGGGGGTGAACCGTCTCGTTAGTCCCGAAGTCGCCGCGAAGGAATGCGGAGATTAGCTCTCCGTAGACAGGAGCGTCGTAGCGCGGGAAATGGATATAGTCGAGGGCGTCTTTGCTCTCGAGGTATTCTTTCAGTTTTCGGACCTGAGTCGACTTCCCGGCTCCGTCCAGTCCTTCAAGTACAATCAGCATAGCATACAAATATAACAATTCTCCCCGAAACTCCGCCCCGCCACCCCGTTTTGGATCTTCTCTTTGAAAAAACTTCATACTACTCTGCGGGAATTTCCGCGGAGTAGTACCAACTTTCTGCCTCCTCTTCAAAAACTTCATACTACTCTGCGGATTTTCCCGCAGAGTAGCCCCAAGTTTTTCATTATATTTGCCCTGATGATCAAAATGGGCGTCATAAATCTCACTCCCGACTCATTCTACGAGCCGAGCCGCTACAACTACGCGATGCTGGAGCGCGAAGACGTCCAGATAATCGACGTGGGCGCGGTATCGACCCGTCCGGGCGCGCCGGACGTGGACCTCGAGCAGGAGTGGCGCCGGCTGGAGCCGTTCCTGCGGATGTGGGCCATGGAGCCGCGCAGGCAACGCCTTTCGATCGATACGACCCGCTCGGAGATAGTCCGACGGGCGTACGAGGTAGTCGGCCCGTTCATCGTCAACGACATCAGCGCCGGCCACGACGACCCGCAGATGCTGCCGACTGTGGGCCGGCTCGGCCTGACGTATATCGCCATGCACAAGCGCGGCAACCCGCGGACGATGGATTCGCTCGCGGACCCGGATACCGACATTATCGCCCAGCTGCTCGAATACTTCCGGGACTTCGAAGAGCAGGCTCGCGCCCATGGCATCAGCGACTGGATCCTCGACCCCGGCCTCGGATTCGCGAAAACCGAGAGGCAGAATATCGAGATCATCGAGCGCCTGGGCGAGCTCAAGGTCTTCGGCCGCCCGATTCTGATCGGGGTCGCCGACAAGCGCTTCACCCACGGCGATACCGCCAAATACGAAAAAATGGGCGCCGAAAATGGTGCCCATATCCTAAGGATTCACTGATTCTACTTCAGACTCTTGCCGTGGAAAACGAAGACGGCTCCGTCGTGTTTTTTGCCGTTGAGTTTCCACTTCCTGGTGCAGTCTATAGTCGGCCATTCGCGGTGATTGGAGCAGTGGTAGTGGATTGTGTCCTCGCTGCCGTCCGGCCAATGAAGAAGTATGTCTTCATCCATGTCTTCAGCGCCGTCTATTTCTCCGAAATTAAGAACGTAATGCGTGATTTCGCCTTGCTCGTTCTTGACCGGCATCGCCCTGAGTCCTGCCATATAAGCCACATAGGCCTTTGTCTGAGCTTCAGGCTCGGGTTGGTTCCAGAATTCCCAAGGCCCGACCGTATACACTTCTCCTTTGAAGGTCAGCGACATACCGGGCATATTTTCCGAAATTATGGAATTACCTTCAGCGTCATAAGCTTCGATGGTGATATCAACTGGGGCCCAGTCTACCATTAATCCGGGGGCGACGCAGGACACTGCTCCTAGAAGCCCTGCGGCAAGTGCTATAGCGTAAAACAGTTTTGTCATACCACATAGATGCCCGGCCAGGGTGTTTCGTTGCTTCGCCGGGAAAAACTTGGGGCTACTCTGCGGGAATTCCCGCAGAGTAGTATGAAGTTTTTTGAAGAGGAGGCAGAAAGTTGGTACTACTCCGCGGAAATTCCCGCAGAGTAGTATAAACTATTATATATGGAGGTACTTTGAGGCTGCGGTGAAGTTTATCCCATGCCGTAAGTGAAGCGCTTCGGCAAGAGTGCGCCTTTTTGTAATCGAGGAGGTGAAGATTTTACTATGCGGCCAGCCTTGTTGACGAAAAATTTCCTCGATGGCGACATATTCAGTGTCAGGAAATGAGTCGTAGTCCTCCTTGATACCGTACTCCGCGCCGGTAGTTACCTCAAACGCTGCGACCATTGCTTCAAAACTTTTAAAGTAAGAAGCAGTGGCCGCAAAATCGATATGCATATATTTTGAAATGGTGTAATCGATAAACTGCTCTGTCTCCTCCTTTGTTAGTCTAGCAATGATTTTTTCCAAAAGCGAATACTTTAAATACTCTCCCTTTTCCACACGACGATCAATAAGACGAAGGGCACTCTTGAGACTCTTTGAAAGACAATTGAAATCAATCGGTTGCGAGAATGGATGGTCTGATTTGGCATAAGGTAGGAAGCTCCATCTCTCTTCCATCGGGCTTTTGCAAAGCTCCTTCTCTGTATGGTTATTATATTGATATTCAATGATTTGTCGAATTTTCTTTGATTCGGTCTTAGATGAACTTCCAAACCTCTCTTCAAACAGTTCGCCTTTTCGTTTATGGCGATAGTTGTACATCCTGGCGAAGATAGAAGAGACATCTTGAATGTATTTAGACATCTGCTTACGGTTGCGCACGATAGTTGTTTTATGGAGGTGGGTATACATCTCAGAGATGCCTAGAACGATAACTTCGTATCTTTTAGCTATTACGGAGTCGATTGAAAAAAAGACGATGCGGTCAATGTCGTCATAAAAGATAACACCTTTATCCTTAGCTCGCTGGTAAATGTGCTGAACGCCTTTAGAGTAGAATTTGCGTAAAGTGTGATTCATAGTGAAGACAGGTTAAGCAGTTGAAGTTTTTAGTTTAAAACGATGTTCTTCGCTTCAGCTAAGATATGAAAAAAATCTGAATGAAAACAAGAACTTCGGGCTACTCTGCGGGGATTTCCGCAGAGTAGTATGAAGTTCTTTGAAGAGGAGGCAGAAAGTTGGTACTACTCCGCGGGCATTTCCGCAGAGAAGTATAAAGTTTTTAAAATTTGGGTAGGCAGACGGGCTGGGGAACAAAAAACGCCCCCGGAGGAGGTCCGAGGGCGAATTAATACCCAAAGCTGCTTCCCGACGAGAAGAAAAATAAGGGAGAACTACTTTGCGGCGGGGGCGGGGATGCGGCGGAAGGTTACGAAGAAGAGGGCGACAAGAAGGAGGCTGGCGGCGAAAGCGGGCCAGTACCACTCGCCGAGCACCTGCATCCAGCCTTCGGCGTCTTTGAGAGAGTCGATATGGCTGAGGATCAGGGCGAAGGTGTTGTTGGTGAAGTGCATCAGCATCGTGAGCTTCAGCGAACGGGTCTTCCAGTAGACATAGCCTAAGATCATTCCGATCAGGATAGCCGGAATCATCTGCCAGATATTGAGATGTATGATTCCGAAGAATACTGCCGAGAAGAGGATCGCCCAGAAAGGCTTCACTCCCCTATCAAGCAGTCCGCGAAGGACCATACCCCTGCAGAGCCACTCCTCAAAGAGCGGAGCGAAGATAGAAACGCAAAGGAAGTTGAGCCAGAAGTTTCCGGAAGTCATACTCTTCAGAGCCTCTTCCAGCCACTCCGGCATAGGAGGAAGAGCGGAAGTAATACCATCTGAAATAACTCCGGAGGCCAGGGTCACGACCATCACCAGCGCCGCGCACAGCCAGCCGCCGAGGGGCGCGAAACCGTCCTGATCCAGCGGCGAGCCGACCGCCCCGATTTCCATCTCCTTCCGGCGGCTGCGCACCGCGGCGAACACCATCGGAGGGATGAACATAATCGGATAAGAAATAACTGTACCGTATTCCATAGCGGCCTGCTGACCCAGGAACTTAGTCATGACAAGGACTATTCCGTTGCCGAGCAGCGCGCCTATAATGAACCAGAAAACGAGTCCGAGTATTCCTCTCCACTTAGGGCTGAAATACTCAAACGTCTGATAGAAATTGAAATTGCCTCTGCGTTTTCCCATAACTATTATTTGCTAAGATGCCCGGTCGGAGCCGGGCATGACTTTAAAACCGAGTTGCCCGGCCGAGACCGGGCAAGACAGTTACTTGTACAAAGGAGAAGGATAAACTCCGTCTGCGACGAGCTGCTCGAATTTGGCAACTACTGACGGGCGGTCCTCCTTGAAGGTAACGCCGAACCAGCGGTCCGGAGTACTGAGAACCTCGCAGGTTGCCTCACCCTTCTTGATAAGATTATCGACCACGAACGGGATGTAGAACTCCTTCTTAAGCTCGGTGATGTTGGCCTTCAGGAAGTCTACGAAGATACCCTTGCTGGCCTCGAAATAATCCGGGGTGAAACACCACATATTCATCGAGCAGAGATCCTTAGGCTGGAGCTCTACGCGCTCTCCTGTCACGGAGTTGTCTCCGCGGAGCTTTCCGTCTTCCTCGAAGAGGACGTTGTGATGCTCAACTACATTGGTAAGTTTCCTATTTGCATCGTAGCTGCAGATACCGCGCGATACGCCGCCGCTCTCGGAAAGGGTGTTGTCTACCTCGAAACCGATGATTCCGAACTCGCCCTTAGTGTTGGCGTGGGCCTGGCACCACTCTCCCGCGATCCTGAAGGACTCTTTTCCGTAGAAGTCGTCTCCGTTGATAACTACAAAAGGAGTATTGATTACGTCTGCTGCCATCAGAACTGCGTGGGCTGTTCCCCAAGGCTTCTGCCTCTCGGGATTCAGAGTAAAGCCTGCAGGAATCTTGTCGAGCTCCTGGGTGACGAATGCGAACTCGAGGGGAGTTCCGTCGGGGCATTTTACGCCAGCGTATTTCTCGCGGACGTGGGCCTCCATATCCTTAAGGAAATACTCGCGCACGATGTAGACCACACGGCCGAAACCGGCTTTTACTGCATCGTAGATAGAATAATCGATGATAGTCTCTCCGGAGGGGCCAAGACCGTCCATCTGTTTAAGACCGCCATAACGGCTGCCCATACCGGCAGCAAGAACAAGAAGTGTAGGTTTCATATTTCAACTTTTATAGTTCTGCAAATTTAACTAAATTTGCGACAATATGGGCTATATGAAAGATATTTGGGACAAGTCGAAGGACGGGAACCGTAAGGAACAGCGTTCTTTTGCACGTGTCGCTATAGTTGCAACGGCCCTGGCGCTGGTTTTTCTCTTCGTGAAGAAAGACAATATCATCCGCTGGGTCCAGGGCGGCTTTACCATAGCCCGTCAAAACAAGGAGATCAAGGCAAACGACGCCCGGATCAAAGCCCTGGACTCGAAGATCGAGGCCCTTACCTCGAACCGAGACTCGCTGGAGAAGTTTGCCCGCGAGAATTGGAACTTCGCCCAGCACGGAGACGACATTTACCTGATTCCAGACAAATAGCGGCACGATTGTGGCAGAAGGAATAATCGAATGAAAGCAAATCTTAAGCGCTACATATTTCCCCTGGCCCTTTTCGGAAGCTTCGTCCTCGCGATAGCTTCGGAGATGGCCTCCAGTCCATTCCTGCCCTCGGCCCCCGAGCCTTCCTACGAGCCCGCTCCTGATACCGTCATCTACCCTATCAGCAACTACAAAGCCCGCAGAAAAGGCAACTTCGAAAAGGTCGAGATCGCGGACTCGCTTCTCGGCGGCCCGGACACCCTCGTCTTCGAGGAAGAGTTCGTTGACACTCTGCCTCACCTTACGGCCCGCGACACTATCAAGGCCCCGGATTCCCTGCGGGAGCTGGACCCATGGCGCTATAAGTACTACGTCGCCCTCGTCGATTCCCTGACTCACCACGAAGTCGCGGACTCCCTCCAACACGTCGGGGACTCTCTGCTCAAAATCTACCGCAGACAGAAAGACTCGCTTTCCGGCGTCTACGCTGTTATGAGCCAGAATATAGATTCGGACGAGCTCGAGGCGATGAACCAAATCGAAGTCCTCGAACAGATCTCGGATACTACCTTCCGCCAGTATAAGGTCTGCGTACTGCGCGCCCGCGAAGACTCTACCGGCGCCGCCTTCAACTTCGAAGAGCGCCATAAACTGGACTCTACCTACTACGCAGACAGCGTCGCCCGCGCTAAGGCTGCCTTCGAGGCCTGGTACAACTCCCTCTCGAAGGAAGAGCGCAAGAAATACGACTTCGAACAGAAAGAACTTCGTAAAAAGGCAGTCCGAGACAGCCTGGACCGTATCAAAGCCCAGAAACAGGCTGTAAGAGACTCTATCCGCGAAAACACTCCTCGTGTTCTGGATACCTACGCAATTCCGGACTCTATGCACTTCAAGCGCATAATAGCCTGGACAGAAGACCGCGATTTCGGTCAGCTAAATACCTTCGTCCCGGATACCGGCTGCAACTATCATTTCAACGACTACAGGTTCCTGCGCGAAGACGTCAACGCCTCCTGGCTGGGAGTCGCCGGCTCGCCGGTCCAGAACTATAACTTCCTCAATAGGAAGAATACCGGAGTCAGTTTCTACGACCCCTACGAGGCCTGGACCTTCAACCCCGAGAACTTCTTACAGTACAATACGAAGACCCCCCATACCGAGCTCGCCTACTACGGAACCCTTCTCGCCGGCGATGAAAAAGAGTCCGACAACATCCACATCTTCTCGACCCAGAACATCACCCCCGAGCTCAATTTCCACGTCCTCTACGACAAATGGGGCGGTAACGGTATGCTCATCAACGAAAAGGTCAAGAACAAGACCGCCGCTGCCGGAATCAACTACCTCGGAAAACGCTATCTCGCCAATGCCGGCATTATCCACAACAAGGTAGAGATGGGCGAAAACGGCGGAATCCTCGACATAGGCGAGATCAGGGATACTACCATCGAAATCCGCGAGGTCAAGGTCGCTATGACCCAGGCCGCCTCCACAACCAAAAAATTCACGGCCTACGCAGACCAGCAGCTCCGAATCCCGTTCGACTTCATCAACACTTGGCGCGCAAAACGCGATTCCACCTTCGTCCCGGACAGCTCCGCAGACGTCACTACCGCCTTCATCGGCCACGCCCTCGAGTATTCGAAGTTCCAGCGTCAGTTCGTTAACGGGACGGACGCCGACTCGCTCGGCCAGACCCGCTTCGACAACAAGATCTACCTCCGACTCCAGCCCTGGAGCGCAGACGGCCTGATCTCGAAGATCGACGTCGGAATCGGCGACTATGTCCACGGCTACCACAAAGTCACCGCCGCCGATACCAGCCGTGTCCACGAAAACTCCCTCTACACCTACGCCGGTGCCCGCGGCCAGTTCACGGATAACGCCCGCTGGGACGCCAAGGCCCACCTCGTCTTCGCGGGAGCCGACGCCGGCAATATGGACATCAACGCCGGCGCGTCGATGGAGTTCTACCCGTTCCGCCGCGCCCGCCGCTCGCCCGTGGCCCTAAGCGCACGCTTCAGCGAGAGCCTTATCGGCCCGAGCTACTATCAGCGCCACCTCTACTCTACGGTCAACCCGCTGATGCGCTGGGACAACAATTTCTCGAAGACTTCTACGACTAAGATCGAAGGCTCGCTCCAGATCCCCTACTGGAAGCTGGAAGCTAAGGCAGGTTATGCCCTTGTCGGCAATCCTGTCTACTACGATACCTTAGGCGTTGTAAAGCAGTACACCACAGACGTCGTCAGCGTCCTTTCCGCCTACCTCAGGAAGGAATTCGTGATCGCCAACTTCCTCCATCTGGACAACAGGATTCTGGCGCAGTTCTCTTCCAATCAGGATATCATTCCGCTGCCTAACCTGGCCCTCAACCTCAGGTACTATATCCAGTTCCCCGTACAGCCAGGAGTGCTCGATATGCAGATTGGCGTCAATGGATGGTGGAACACTAAATGGTACGCTCCGGAGTGGAACTACCTTACCGGTACCTTCCACAATCAGAAGGAGTTCGCCTACAACAACGGCCCTTACTTCGATGCCTTCATCAATATGCAGTGGAAGCAGGTCACCCTCTTCGTCAAGCTGCAGAACGTAGGCGAAGGATGGCCGATGGATCAGCCGGACTATTTCAGCTCACACAAACACATCGTAACGAACGGTGGCGGTACCGGTCTGAAGCTCGGTATATGGTGGCCGTTCTACATTTCTCCTAACCAGAACAAGCGCCTCGACGCTCCGGCCAGCACCGGCGGCGGAGGCCGCAGCGGGGGCGGCGGCGGTCTTGGCGCGCTCAAATCCTTAGGCTCCGGCCGATGAGGGCAGACAGATTCATATCCTCCCGGATTAATTTCAAGGGCAAGGTCTCCGTCTGGGCGACCGCTATTTCCGCGTTCATAATGATCGTGGCGGTAAGTGTGGCTTCCGGCTATAGGAAGGCGCTGCGCGATGCGATTAGCGATATAGTGTCGGACGTGGTGCTGACCGACACCGCCGCGATCCGTCTCTCCCCCGCCCTGGATTCCTCGCTCGCCGCGGTCAGCGGGATCAGCTCTTACGAGCCGGTCATCATCGAAGCGGGGATCGTGCGCAGCGGCGAGGTGCTCGAGGGCGTGGTCTTCAAGGGCGTCCCGTCCCTGACCGAACGGCTCCAGGTCCGTGTGCCCGAAAAGCTCGCCCGGAAGCTGCAGATCGGCCAGGGCGATTCGATGCTCGCTTATTTCGTGGGCGAGAAGGTCAAGCTCCGTAAGTTCACGGTCGCCGAGGTCTATACTCCGACCGTGGAACTGGACGAGGCGTTGATCGTCTACTGCCCGCTCGCGGATATGCAGCGACTGCTGGGTTATGGGGCCGACGAGGCCAGCGAGCTCGATATCCGGCTCACGGACGAGTTCCGCACCCGCGAGGGTATGGGCTGGAAGGCGGGCGAAATTGGCTACACGACCGGCAAGTTCGCTTCGGCATCGTCCTACAAATACGCGAACCTGTTCGACTGGATGCAGCTGATAGATATGAATGTAGTGGCGATTCTGCTGCTGATGGCGCTGGTCGCGGCGTTCAATATGATTTCGGGGCTGCTGATTATGATTATGCGCAGCACTCCTACCATCGGAACCCTCAAGGCTCTCGGAATGGACAACCGCGGGATCGCGCGGACCTTCCTCCGCGTGGCCTCGCGCTCAACGCTGATCGGCCTCGCCGCGGGCAATGCGGCCGCGCTCCTCTTCTGCCTTATCCAGGGTACAACACACCTTATCAAGCTCAACCCGGCAAACTACTTCGTAGCCTACGTACCGGTAAGCGTCAATGTCCCGCTAGTCTTAGCGACCGACATTCTCGCCTGGGTTGTAATTATGCTGCTGCTCCTTATCCCTTCGCGCCAAATCTCCCGTATAGATCCCGCGCAGTCTGTCAAGGGCGAAACGCTATAGCCCGCGGCGGGTAGTGCCCCCTGCGGAACTCCAGTCGCTTCGCTCCTTCCGGCCCCTTCCATCCTATCCTGCGTCATCGCTTCGCGATAACTTGTCTCTCGCGGGCCCCGCTATATTGGTCCGCGGGTGGACAAACCCGCGAACCCCCTGGCGGCTCCATCCTTTTTCCAATCCCTCCCTCCGCGTGCAAGCCTTAAAATTCACAATTTCACAAAAGGGTCAAAGAAAAAGAAAAATTTTTCCTGACCTTGATGGAATTTCGCAGAAAAATAGGAGAGAGCGTTGTATTTGTAAAAGGAAATGCTTTACTTTGCAGCACGATGTAGATCCGGGCAAAGATTTATATTTGTGTTATGGCAAAGCCAATTAAAGAAACACCTATCCTTTATGATAGTGACGCAGAGCGTCTGGAGATGGTGGCTCACAATGTGGTTCCTCTGACCGATGAGGAGCGAAAAGAAATTATCAGGGCGTATGACGATGTTAGGAAGTGTTGTGCGCTATGAGTTACTCGTTTCGTAAGTTTCAACCGGGTGCTGATGTGGTAAAGTCATTTGACTGCGGGCACGGTTCGTTGAAGCAATGTACCTAATGAATAAATTGGCCGGTTGTCGTTTCATTACGGTGGATGCTATTCCATCTGCTGAGGATTTCTATAAGAAGTGCAATTTCTTCGTTTTAAAAGAGCCCGATTTGGCACCAAC
>JAEESD010000182.1 GCA_016286145.1 Bacteroidales bacterium
GCGATACCCTGGAGGATGGGACCGATAGCGTCTGCGTTTCCGAGGCGCTGAACGAGTTTGTAGCCGATATTGCCGACTTCGAGGTTCGGGAACACGAGGACGTTGGCTTTGCCGGCGATATCTGAGCCGGGAGCCTTCTTCGCGCCCACTGAAGGGACGAGGGCGGCGTCTGCCTGCAGCTCTCCGTCGATCTTGAGAGACGGGCTGAGCTGGCGGGCCAAAGCCGTCGCTTCTACTACCTTGTCTACTACTTCGTGTTTTGCGGAGCCCTTGGTTGAGAAGGAGAGCATCGCTACACGGGGCTCGGCAAAGCCTGCGACGCTCTTGGCGGTCTGAGCGGTGCAGACTGCGATCTGAGCGAGCTGGCCGGCATCGGGTGCGGGAGTTACGGCCACATCGCCTACTACCAGTACACCGTTCTCGCCATACTCGGGAGTCTTGGTAATTAGAAGCATCGCACCGCTCACGCAGGTAATGCCAGGAGCACACTTAATGATCTGGAGGGCGGGACGAAGGGTCTCACCGGTGGTTGAGAGGGCGCCACTGATCTGTCCGTCTGCATCTCCGCTCTTGATGATGAGGCAGCCGAAGTACAGAGGGTTCATAACGAGTTTATGGGCCTCCTCCGGGGTCATACCCTTCGCTTTACGAAGCTCATACAGAAGATTCGCATATTCTTCCGTCTTAGCAGAAGTAGCCGGATCGATGATGGTAGCCTTCGATATATTCTTAAGGCCAAGCGAAGCAGCCTTGGCTGCAATCTCCTTCTCGGAACCTATAAGGATAATATCTGCAAGACCGTCTGCCAGAGCGCGGTCTGCTGCCGTAATAGTACGGTCTTCGAGTGATTCAGGGAGAACGATGCGCTGCCTGTTCGAGCATGCGCGGGCGATAATACTTTCAATAAGTGTCATATTACTGGTTATTTTTCAAATTCTTGCAATACAAAATCAGCGTAGATCTTGTCTATAATAGCGCAGACCAGTTTGTAGGCCTTGCTTTCCGGAGTATAGACGGCCGGGGCCACAAACCTTACTCGGCCCTGACGTTTGAGCTTCGCCGCAACAGCGCGCTTCTTCTCATTCTTGGGATCAAAGACCGCGATAGGGTTACCGCCGAACATTCCGACTATCTTCATACTGGGTACATCCGTCTCTCCGTCTCCGAAATATATCATATGGGAAAACGGGACGCGCTTTTTGTTCTCGGCGGTAGAGGCGTTGACCATCTTGCTGTCGCGGGCGCTGAAGATACCCTTGTTGATCTTGAAGAGGAACTGCGTTTTGTTTGTATAATCCACCGCGATACCTGGCCAAACGGCCTCGCCTGCTTCATTATATATATAACTGCCGGCAAAGATGTGTTTGAACTCTTTAGCGATAGCAGTCCCTTCGACCATCTCCTTCAGGCCGCTGGAATTGATGTAGTGTTCTACCCTTACGCCGTGAGCTGCGCCATAGTCGTTGACCAGCTTGAACCAGCCGCGGACGCCTTCGAAAAAGTCGATGTCACGCCCGAAGCGCATAAAGTCCTCGCGACGGAGGCTGATTCCCTTCGCGCGAGCCTCATCGTACATCATTTTCATATAAGCGAGGACATCGGACGCATCCTGGTCTACTGCGAGGCTGTTGCTCTTTTCCCAGAACTCCTCTTTAGTTGTTCCCATCGCCTGGATAAAGCCGAATTCCTGCATATTTCCGGGGGCGAGGGTACCGTCGAAATCGTAGATAAGCGCTACAATTGGTTTTTTCATTTCACCAATTATTTAAAAGTTTCGCCACAAATATCGTAATAATTCGCCACATACGCATACGCAGGATTGCAAAAACTCCTTCCAAGTCCTACTTTTGCCGCCGCTAAATTATAAACCGCGAAAAAGAAATGGCAAATTATCCTCATTACCTGGAACGCCTGCAGAACGCAACCCGCAAGTTCTGGGACAAAGTCGCCCTCAACACCATCGGCGGCGATTCCTATTCCTTCGGCCAGATGGCCATCCAGATCGAAAAATTCCACCTCGCATTCGAGAAGCTCGGCTTCAAGAAAGGAGACAAGATAGCACTCTACGCCCGCAACGGCGCCCGCTGGGGCATGAGCTACATGGCAGTCAACACATATGAGACCGTCATCGTTCCCCTGCTCGCAGACTTCACCCCCGAGAACGCCGCATTCCTCGTCAACCATTCCGAGAGCGTAGCACTCTTCACCAATGTCGACAAGTTCGAGAAGATGCCGCTTGACAAGATGCCGGACCTCCGCATCGTCATCGACGTCGACTCATGGCGCTGCCTCTGGGCGAAGGACGCCGAGACCAAGGCCGCTTACGATACCATGGACGACCTCTTCGAGGCCAAGTGGGGCGACGGCTACGGCCCTGCCAACGTCAGCTTCCCTA
>JAEESD010000183.1 GCA_016286145.1 Bacteroidales bacterium
ACACAATACAAACCAAGTTTATTGGTTTAGCCCTGTACCTGCTTGTGCTTGGGGTTCTCGCAGATCACCATGACCTTGCCGTTTCTCTTGATGACCTTGCACTTTTCGCAGATAGGCTTTACTGAACTTCTGACTTTCATATTATCCTCCTGTACAGAGACTATTTATCTCTCCATGTGATCCTGCCCCTGGTAAGATCGTAGGGCGAAAGCTCGATCTTGACCCTGTCGCCGGGCAGGATACGTATATAGTTCATACGCATCTTTCCGGAGATGTGCGCGAGCACCTCAAAGTCGTTCTCAAGCTTTACTTTGAACATTGCGTTCGGAAGGGCCTCGAGCACTGTGCCGAACACTTCGATACTGTCGTTTTTAGCCATGCGCTCTCAGCTCCTTTCCAAGACCGCTTCGGGCTTTGCGCCCTTCAGTGTAAGAATGCGGGGTTCTCCTTCGGTTATCACTACGGTGTTTTCGTAGTGAGCCGCGTAAGACCCGTCGACCATTACCGCGGTCCAGTTGTTCATCAGGACGTCCACTTCCCAGTCGCCTACGGCGATCATAGGCTCGATGGCCAGGACCATGCCGGGCGTGAGCCTGGGACCGTGGTGCGGTTTTCCGTAGTTCGGAACGGGAGGGTCTTCGTGGAGATCGCGTCCGACACCGTGGCCGGTGTAATCTCTGATGACCGAAAATCCCTGTTCCTCGGCGCAGACCTGCACGGCGTGGGAGATATCGCCTATGCGGTTGCCGGGGACGCACTGCTTAAGACCGGCGAAGAACGCAGCCTCCGCTGTCTTTATAAGCCTTTCGTGCGTCTCGCTTATCTTTCCCACCGGATAGGTGCGGGCCGCGTCCGAATAGTAGTCTCTGTATACGGTCCCGAGATCGACGCTCACGATATCGCCTTCGCGAAGCACGCGCTTCTTTGAAGGGATGCCGTGAACGACTTCCTCGTTTACCGAAACACAGGCCGTGGCGGGGAAGCCGCCGTAGCCCTTGAATGCGGGCTTCATGTCGTGCTTAAGGATATACTGCTCGCACCAGTGATCAATGTCCTTGGTAGTCATACCTGGCTTGATGATACCGGGCAGTTCATCGAGCATGTTCGCAGTGACCTCGCAGGCCTTTGCCATGAGCTCGATCTCTTCGGCAGATTTTATCACGATCATTGTTTGTTACCCGAGCAGAGCGCAGATCTCACCGAAGACCTCGTCCTGGCCCTTTGCGCCGTCGATGGGCGCGAGCTTGCCGGAACCGGTGTAATATTCGATGAGCGGAGCTGTCTGTTCCTGATAGACCCTGAAGCGGTTCTTGACGGTCTCTTCACGGTCGTCGTCACGCTGATAGACCTCGCCTCCGCAGACGTCGCAGACGCCCTCTACCTTCGGCGGGAAGAAGTCGACGTGGTAGGGCTTTCCGCAATTGCGGCATACCCTGCGGCCTATCATCCTCGGCAGCAGCTGTTCTTCAGCCACCTCGATGTCAAGCACGTAGTCGATCTCTTCGCCCTTCGCCTTCAGGAAAGCGTCGAAGTGCTCAGCCTGGAAAACGGTCCTGGGGAAGCCGTCGAGCAGGTAACCGTTCGCACAGTCTTCCTTGCTCACGCGGTCTTCGACCAGATCGCAGACGAGTTCGTCGGGGACCAGGAGCCCCTTGGTCATATATTCCTTAGCCTTCAGGCCGAGCGGAGTACCTTCCTTGACATTCGCGCGGAAGATGTCGCCGGTCGAGATGTGAGGAACCGCGTATTTTTCGGCTATCCTCACAGCCTGGGTGCCTTTGCCGGCTCCCGGCGGGCCTAATAATACGATGCGCATCATGCTCTTTACCTCTTTACTTAAGGAACCCGCTGTAGTTACGCATTATCATCTGGGTCTCGATGGCCTTCATGGTCTCAAGCGCTACGCCTACGGCGATGATGATCGAAGTGCCGCCGAAGCTCACGTTGAGGTTGGTCCAGTTCTGGATCAGAAGGGGGATCGAGGCTACTATCGCAAGGAAGATAGCGCTGGAGAGGTTAAGTCTCGAGAGCACCTTGGCGATGTAGTCGGAGGTGGATTTGCCCGGACGGATGCCGGGGATGAATCCGCCGTTGTTCTTCATATTGTCGGCGATCTCCACGGGGTTCATGGTGATGGAGCCGTAGAAATAGGTGAAGAACACGATCATGATCAGGTCAAAGGCGAAGTATATCCATCTGCCCGGGTCTCCGTTGGAGGAGAGCCACTTTGAGTAGAAGCTCGCGAAGCCGGAGCTCGGAGCCATATAGGCGATGGTCGCCGGGAGCTGCAGCATCGACACCGCGAAGATCACGGGGATGACGCCGGCCTGGTTGACCTTGAGGGGAATGTGGGTGTTCTGACCGCCGTACATCTTGCGTCCGAC
>JAEESD010000041.1 GCA_016286145.1 Bacteroidales bacterium
GGGGCCGAAAGACGATGGTAAAGGTAAGGTTGCGGCCCGGAGTCGCGTACCAGGTGTGGAGGCCCTGTCCGCGGCCCGCCGTCTGACTTTCTGTCGCTAGCACTGAAAAATTGTCAAGCCCGTCCAGAGTCCTTCTGGCCTCGTTATTGGTCGAATCCAGCTCCGCAAACCACTTAATTCCTGACATCTTTATTTAGGTCCTATTTTTGTTTATATTTGTGGTACAAAAATACATATAATTTTCTGCTTATGATTACACACGACCTGCGCGTCATCGCTGACGCTATCCTCGACAAGAAAGGGGAGAACGTTGTCTCGATTGACCTCCGCAGTATCGGAACGGCAATTACAGACTATTTCGTCGTCTGCGACGGCAGTTCCACAACAAACGTATCCGCAATTGCGGACAATATCCTCAAGGAAGCGAAAGAGAAACTCGGTCTCAAGCCCTCCAAAGTACAGGGTCTGGAGAACAATTTCTGGGTAATTATGGACTTCGGTAACATAGTAGTCCACGTTTTCCAGAAAGAGTACCGCGAGTTCTACCGCCTGGAAGACCTCTGGGCAGACGCTCCACACAAGACATACAAGGCAAGATGAGTACGAACAAAAAGAAAAACACTCCCAAAATAAAGACTATCAGGCTGAACCTTTCCTGGTTCTACATCCTTCTGGTAGGAGGTATCTTCTTCCTGCTCTTCAGGGACGGCAATAAAGCCAACCCTCAGAAGATAGAGTGGGCGGAAGTTCAGGAGATGGTCCTGAAGGGCGATGTGAAAGACATTCACTTCGTCCGTAATGACTTCAAGGGAACCCTTACTATAAAGCCTGACCGGATAGAGCAGTACAAGAGCCGCTTCGGCGGGGAAGTACCCTCAAAATCGCCTCACTTCAGCTTCCTCGTATCGGCTAGCTTCGATGCCGAGCGTGAGTTCGGCGAGCTGAACGCCCAGCTGGGCGAGACCGAGCGCGTTCCCGTTATTATGGAACACGACGCGAAGATATGGGACGGCGTCCTGCAGTGGACCCTGCCCCTGCTTCTTCTGATCGTATTCTGGGTCTGGATGTTCCGCGGAATGAACCGCGGGATGGGCGGTCCCGGAGGCCAGGGAGGCGGTATGAACCCGTTCAATGTAGGAAAGGCCCAGGGTAAGCTTACAGACAAGAACAAAGTCAACGTTACCTTCAAGGATGTCGCCGGCCTTTACGGCGCAAAGGAAGAGGTGGTCGAGATAGTCGACTTCCTCAAGAATCCTCAGAAGTATACTTCTCTCGGAGCTAAGATCCCTAAGGGAGCCCTTCTCGTAGGCCCTCCCGGAACCGGTAAGACCCTCCTCGCTAAGGCTGTAGCCGGCGAGGCAAACGTACCTTTCTTCTCCATCAGCGGTTCTGACTTTGTAGAGATGTTCGTGGGAGTCGGCGCAAGCCGCGTCCGCGACCTCTTCCAGCAGGCTAAGGAGAAGGCCCCCTGCATCGTCTTTATCGACGAAATAGACGCAGTAGGCCGCGCCCGCGGTAAGAACGCCGGCTTCTCCGGAAACGACGAACGCGAGAATACCCTTAACCAGCTCCTTACCGAGATGGACGGCTTCGGAACCAACAGCGGCGTTATCGTTCTCGCCGCTACTAACCGCGCCGACATCCTCGACAAAGCCCTTATGAGGGCCGGTCGCTTCGACCGTCAGATCCACGTCGACCTGCCCGAGCTCAAGGAGCGCGAAGAGATTTTCAAGGTCCACCTCAAGGGCCTCAAGCTCGATCCCGACTTCGACGTCACATTTATGGCTAAACATACCCCCGGATTCAGCGGAGCAGACATAGCCAACGTCTGCAACGAAGCGGCCCTGACCGCCGCCCGCAGGGGTAAGAAGAAGATCGAGAGCCAGGACTTCCTCGACGCAGTAGACCGTATAATCGGCGGTATCGAGAAGAAGAGCTCGATCATCACTCCCTTCGAGAAGAAGAGCATAGCCCACCACGAAGCAGGCCACGCCGTCGTAAGCTGGCTGCTGCCGCACGCCAGCCCTCTCTTCAAGGTAACGCTGATCCCTCGCGGCAACGCCCTTGGAGCAGCCTGGTACCTGCCGGAAGAGCATAAGCTCCATACAAAGAGCCAGATGATGGATGAGATGTGTTCGCTGATCGGCGGCCGCGTTGCCGAGGAAATCCTTAACGGAGAACCCTCCACCGGCGCACTCAATGATCTCGAGCGCCTGACCCAGATGGCCTACGCGATGATCCAGTACTACGGTATGTCAGACAAGGTCGGAAACCTCAGCTTCTATGACAGTACCGGAGCCAGGGGCTACGAATTCACAAAGCCCTATTCTGAGAAGACAGCCGAGATGATGGACGAAGAGGTCAAGAAGCTTGTCAAGGAGATCCACGACAAGACCCTCAAACTTCTCAAGGATCACCAGGAGGGCTGGGAGGCAGTCGCGAACCTTCTCCTCGAGAAGGAAGTCATCTTCGCAGACGACGTAGAGGCTATCCTCGGACCTAAAGTAAAGGATGAAGGAGCTGCCTAAAAGAATAATTTTCGGCGTCTTGTTCGCCGCAATAGTGGTGGTAGGAACTGTAATCCTGCCGCCGCTATTCCATTTGCTGATGGCCTTCGCTATCGCCTGGACCCTCCACGAATTCTATGTAATGTCGATGGGGGAGAAAGACTTCCTGAGCGAAAGGGTAATGGCGGCGCTTGCCCCGGAGCTATTATACGGCCTGCTGGCCCTTTACAAGAGCGGCCATCTGGTCAACCAGGCTTACCTGGCAATTTCCATTCTCCCTATTCTGGCGCTGATCGTAGCGCCCATCTGGCGCAAAGACCACTCCAACCACGGTAAGCTTGCCTATATCTTCGCCGGCCTCGGCTATATTGGCCTGCCGATGTCGCTTACCCCCATCCTTATGTACCATGATGGGACGCAGGACGGCTGGCTGATTCTCTCGCTGCTGCTAATGGTCTGGGGAGCGGATGTGGGCGCCTATTTCATAGGTACCGCATTCGGCCAGAGGCCCAACTCTATAAAGATAGCTCCCGCCATCTCTCCGAAGAAGTCGCTTTGGGGCCTTTTCGGGGCCGTATTGTTCGGTATAGGCATCGCAGTGGGGCTGCACTACCTCGGGCTCGTTAAGCTCCCCTTGGGGGCCTCTGTGGCCGTCGGCGGGCTCGCCGCAGCCGGAGGCCTGCTAGGAGATCTGGTCGAGAGTATGTGGAAGAGGTATTTCGGGGTGAAAGACTCCGGAAACCTGATCCCCGGCCACGGCGGGCTCTACGACAGGCTTGACAGCGCTATCCTGGCGCTGCCTGTAATCACTGTTTATCTGGCTGTTACCGGTCTGCTTTGATAAGCTCGAGGAGCTTGTCTACAGCTTCCGTTTCGGGAACGTGCCTCAAGACAGGTACGTTCTTTTTGTAGATAGTGACCTTTCCGCCTCCTTCGCCTACATACCCCCAATCGGCATCAGCCATCTCGCCGGGGCCGTTGACTATGCAGCCCATCACCGCGATTACGATGTCCTTGAGGTCGGCGGTCTTAGCCTTGACCTCTTCAAACGCCTTCTGAAGGTCGTACATAGTCCTTCCACATCCGGGGCATGCGATGTACTCGGGCTTGTAGAAGCGGCGCCTGGCGGCCTGCATTATTTCGTCGCGAAGGTACGGGTCCACACTCTCCGGTATCTCGTCTATCTCGCGGTTCATAAGCTTCGGGCCCCAGGTACACGCAGCATCGAGCATCTTCAGCTCGCGCTCCGACAGATCGGGCATCGCAGGGGAGCCGCAGTAACGGGCGGCCAGATACTGGGCTACCGGAATTTCGGCGACCGGGTCCTCGGTCAGCGAGACGCGTATCGTGTCGCCGATGCCCTCTTCGAGCAGGGTGGCGATCCCAACGCAGGACTTGATTCGGCCGCTGTCGCCATTGCCGGCTTCGGTGACTCCGACGTGGAGAGGGAAGACCGTGCCCTCGTCCTTCATCATACGGGCGAGGCAGCGGTAGGCCTCGACCATCGTTACAGTATTCGAGGACTTGAGCGAGACTACGACCTGGCCGAAATCGGCCTCCACACACATCCGGACCCACTCCATCGCCGCGATTGCCATCGCCTGCGGGGTGTTCCCATAGCGCTCGGTAATATAGGCTCCGAGCGAGCCGTGGTTGATTCCGATGCGGATGGCGGTCCCGCAGCGCTTGCATATCGCGATAAGGGCTGCGAACTGGGCACGCGCCTGGTCGTGGTCTTTATGGAAGTTGCCGGGATTGATACGGACTTTATCGACGTAAGGGGCCACTTCCAGGGCCGTAGCGGAGGAGAAGTGTATGTCTGCCACTATCGGGGTCATAATCCCCTCAGAACGCAGCTTTTCGCGCACTGCGCGGATGTGCGGGACGTCCTGCAGGCCGGGGACGGTGATGCGTATCATCTGAGCGCCCGCAGCGTACATCCTGCGACACTGCTCGAGGGTCGCCTGCTCGTCGCTTGTATGGGTATTACACATCGTCTGGACGACGATGGGGGAGGAACCGCCCAGAATCAGGGGCTCAGTTCCTATGCGGACCTCACTGGTTTTTAGCCTTATCAGTGCCATATACTATATCGTAAGCCTCGCGTTTAAGATCCTGGCGGGTCTTGCCGTAGCGCTTTCCGAGCGCGTAGTTGACTCCGAAGGAGAAGATATAGTCCATCGGGTAGGCGAAGCGCCAATAGACGGCGTTACGGTCTTCGTAGCCTGAACCTACCGGGAACTGGGAGTCGGGCTCGAAGATGCTGGACCAGCCGTAGCGCAGCTGGGCAAGGGCGAAGAATTCGAACTGTCCCAGGAAAAAGCCTATACCTACTCCGCCCTGAAGACCGTAATCTATCTGGCGGTCGCTGTCGTACCAGCTGTAACGGTAGGCCTCCTCTACATAGGGACCGAAGCGCTCGACGCTAAGGCGGTAGCCACCGTAGAGACCCACCTCAGCGAAGAACTTCATCCAGCGCGTATCGTAGTGGATCATAGCGAGGAAGGGAACTTCCACTACCTCCATCTTGATCCTGTTGGAACGTTCTTTATAGAGCATATCCTCTTCCTTGCGGAAGCGGTAGCCTTCGTGGCCATATTCGATTCCTATCTGCCAACCGAAGTAGGGAAGATAGTCGAACATCTTCTCGTAGTGTGTGAAGCGCAGCGAAGCGTAACCGGGGTAATAGGTGTGGTGTTGACGGTGGCTGGGGTTGAAGGACATATAGGCGCTCGTAACTCCGAAACTGACTCCGATCGAGGAGTAGTTGTTAAGGTCCGGCACCTTGATTTGGACCGTATCGAGATAGACCTGCTCGCGCAAAACTGCCGTGCTATCTATAGGAGGGGCTATCTCCGACTCGAAGTACTGGCCGTAGAGAACAGTTGAAGCAAAAATTGCGATAAATACAAGTAACTTTCTCATAATCACTGCTTCATCATCTGGGCTACATTGATAGTCTGACTGACTTCCGCCGACTCCGGGATGTCGATGAACTCCTGTCCGTCGTCCATCTTGAAGAAGTTGACATTCTCGGGCATCTTCCTCGAAAGAAGGTCCCCGGTATCTATCATCGAATTGTTGTTCACATCCTCTGTCACCCTTATCGAGTACTTGCCTTTCTTAAGATAGGGGAAGACGACTTCCTTGTTCTCGCTCACTATATAGGTTCGGAGAACCTTGTCGCGCTTTTCGCTTAGAAGGTCTACTATGATCTTTCCGGAAACGCTCTCAAGGCTTACTCTGAGAGTACTGAGCTTCTCGTCTGAAGGAAGCATAACCTTCACCTCAGTACTGTCTGAGTAGAAGCCGTTGATATCGCGGAATGCCCTGTGGGGGACCTTCATAAAGTATTCGTAGCCGGGAAGAAGGGTCTCCTTCGGCATCAGCTTGTATTTACGGAGATCGAGCGTATCGGGGATGACGCTGAACTCTCCGGGGATGTCTTTCTGCTTGGGGTTCAGGTAGTGGAACTTAAGCGAATCGAAGTTCTCGTTGATGATGGGGTAATTAAACGAGAGGGTGAAGCCCTCCTGCTCGACCAGTTCAGGAGCCGCCTCCAGCTTGAAAACACAGATGGTATCTTCGTGTTTGAGGCTCTTCCTGTAGTTGTAGTCATTGCGCTGCTTGCGGGGAAGGGCTCCCTCGATAAAGAGGGGATAGTGTTCTACTACAGGCTCCAGGACGTGTGTGGAATCGTTTGTCTTACGGTAGTTGACGTAGATCTGGAGGGTATCCGGGACAGGCCTGCGATCATTAATCCATATCTCGAGGCTGTCCTGACGGAGATTGAACTGGGTAATCAGCCTGTCTGCTTTGTAGCCCTTGATCCAGAGGGAATCTATCCAGGCGTCCTTGGCCATAAAGGAGACGAAGGCATACCGCTCAGCCTTTCTGCCGTGGTTCTTGAGGAACTGGCGGGTAGGCTCTTCCTTGAACATCTTAAGGGTATACTCGCTGTTGCGTTCGCGACAGGCGAGGGTATCCTTCATATCGTACTTCTGGAGTTCCTTGAGAGTATCGTTGACGACTGTCCTGGGACGTATCAGGGAATCGATGAAGGCTATCTGCTCGCTCTCGGCCTGATATATGTTGTCGTTGTTCTCGTCCTTGATGGCGTAAAGCCTGAAAAGGGTGTCCTTAAGGTAGGGAAGGGCGAAGTAGCCCCATTCGTCTGTTTTGGTAGCAGCGAAGGGCCTGGTCTTGAATACGGCGGAATCGGAGTGATCCTTATAAAGCATTACGGTTGCGTTCTTCACAGGCTGAAGGGTCGCGCAGTCCAGAACGGTTCCGGTAATCATAAGGGAGTCTATCGAATCTCCGGTAGAGAATACATAATCGTAGCCGGGGAATACGTTGTTCTCGTTATTGTCTGCTATAGCGTCCGTAAAACTCAGGGTATAGGTTGTATTGGGCTCAAGGTCTTCTTCGAACCAGACTACCACTCCCTTTCCCTTGATCTTTGATTTCGGGGGCTTCTGCTGAGGAGGCGAAAGGAAGATGTTGGTGGCAGTCTTAACCTTAACGTATTCGTCGAAACCGAATTCGAACCTAGTACCGTGTGTCGGGACGTTCACTGAACCCGGGAGCGGCTTAGTCCAATAAAGTGCCGGGGGAATAGTATCCTTAGGACCTCCGGTAGGGGCCTGGGTAGTATTGGCACAAGAGTGCATAAAGAACGTCGGGGCAAGAACTGCCGCGGCGACGAGTAGGGGCACAAATTTCTTCAGCTCTAATCTCATAACTCCATCCTTACTACACTTTGTATGCCATCAATGCGGCTGATCGAGAGAATCAGCTTCTCGAGGGTATCACGATCGCCTACAAAAAGCTCGATAGTACCTTCGAAAACGCCTCCTTCGCAACCGAGTGAGAGCTTTCTCATATTGATTCCCATCATCTGGGAAATCTGCTGGGTAATGTCGCTGAGCATTCCTACACGGTCTATACCCTTGAGGAATATCTTCACCGGGAAGTCGGTAACGTGTGCGGCGTTTATCCAGCGGGGGACTGTAACTTTGTTGCCCATCGTGCTGGCGTATCCTTCAGCTACGCGGCAGGACTTTTTGTGGACCGTTATCGAGCCGTCGGTATTGGTAAAGCCGATTACAGGATCGCCGGGGATAGGGTTGCAACAAGAGGCTATTATGTATCTGACTCCTTCGTTGATGATGATGCGGGCAGCCTGAGTCTGATGTCCGTTCTTCATCTCGATTATATCCTGGGCCTTCGCGAGTATCTCGGGGTCGTTCTCCCTGAAATAGTCCATTATCTTTCGCTTTGCGTTGCGGGTGACTACGAAGTCCAGCCAGCCCAGCAGCGGGAATGCGTGCTGGGCGGGAATGATCTCTATCTGGTCTCCCTGATGAAGGACGTGGGGCAGGGAACAGAGCTTCATATTGACCTTGGCCGCGATAGCGTGTTCGCCTATCTTGGTATGGATGGCGTATGCGAAATCAAGGACCGTAGCACCTGCAGGCAGAGTACGCTGCTCGCCCTTCGGGGTAAAGACTACTATGTCGTTTGCAAGGAGGTCCTGGTGAATGATATCAAGGAGTTCCAGCGATCCGAGATCCGGGCTCTTGATGATAGTCTGGATCTTCTCCAGCCATTTGTCCATCTCGCTGTCGTTTTCCGAGATGTAGCCGTCGCGTTTGTATGCCCAGTGGGCCGCAATACCTTTCTCGGCGATATCGTCCATACGCTTGGAGCGTATCTGGACCTCGACCCAGATTCCGCTCTTGCTCATCAGCGTACAGTGTAAGGCCTCATAGCCGTTGTTCTTGGGCTGCTTGATCCAGTCGCGAAGACGGTCGGGCTGATAGCGGTAGAGGCTGGTGATAGTCGAGAAGATGTCGTAACACTGCCTGCGCTCCTTTACAGGATCGCTTGAATTCGGATCGAAGATGATACGTACGGCATAGAGGTCGTAGACCTGGTCGAAGGTGACGTTCTTGGTACGCATCTTATGCCAGATCGAATACGGGGTCTTGATCCTCTTCTTAATGGTGAAATTGTAGCCTTCTTCCCTCAGAGCGGCCTCGATAGGGGCTATGAAGGTATCTATCTGGCGGCCCGTAGTATCTACCTTGGCGCGAGTCTGGGCAGTAATCTCGGCATAGTCCTCGGGCTCCTTGTAGATGAGCCAGATGTTTTCCATCTCGGACTTGATGCTATATAGACCCAGGCGGTGCGCCAGCGGAATAAAGAGGTACATAGTCTCGCTGAGAATCTTGTCCCTCTTGTGTTCGGGCATAAACTCGATAGTACGGCAGTTGTGGAGACGATCTGCCAGCTTGATGAGGACAACGCGGACGTCGTCGTTCATCGTCAGGAGTATCTTCTTGAAGTTCTCGGCCTGAAGGCTCTCGGTCTGATAGCCGCTCTGTTTAGTCCTGTCTTCCTCGTCGAGGACTATCTTCATCTTTGTAAGACCGTCTACCAGCGAGGCTACCTTCTGTCCGAAGAGGTTCTTGATGTCGTCTACGGTATACTCGGTATCCTCGACTACGTCGTGGAGTAAGGCAGCTACTATCGACTTGTATCCAAGGCCTATGTCGGAGACTACTATCTTAGCCACCTGGATCGGGTGGATAATATATGGCACTCCCGAACGGCGGCGCACGTTTTTGTGGGCCTCGTTCGCGAACTCGAAGGCTTTCTGGACCACCTTGAACTCATCTTCGGTACGGCAGCGGGCTTTAGCCGCCTCCGCCAGCGAAGCGTATTCCTTCTCAATAAGGTCGAAATCTTCTTTGGTAAACTCCGTATCCATACACTCTAAAACAGGGTCGGTTCCGACTCGTCAGACGAGTCTATCCGGCTTCCTTCCGGGAGCATCTCCCAGAATTCGTCTTCACTAACTATTCTGATGCCAAGTTCCTGGCACTTCTTTACTTTTTCGGGTCCGGGCTTTATTCCGGCAAGCAGGAAGGAAGTCTTCGCGCTTACCGAACCGGAATTGCGCCCGCCGTGGCGGACGATAAGGTCCTTGAGGGTTTCGCGGCTGCAGGAGAAGTTGCCGGAAACTACTATCGTCAGGTCCTTTAGCGAGTCCGACAGGGCGCTCTGGGCCCCGCCGTCTACCGCGAACTTAAGGCCGTAGCCCCTCAGGCGCTGGATTTCGATAGCGTGGCGGGCATCGGACATATACTCGAAGATGCTGCCGGCGATGACGTCTCCTACGTCCTTTACCGCCGCGAGCTCTTCCTCGCTGGCCGCCGCTATAGCGTCTATATCGCCGAAATGGCGGGCTACCTCGCGCGCCGTCTGCTCGCCTACATAACGTATTCCAAGGGCAAACAGAACGCGCTCAAAAGGCACCTTCACCGACTCGCGCAGGCTGTCGATGAAGCGTTTGGCCGACTTTTCCTTCCAGCCCTCGAGGGTCATCAGCTGACTCGCCTTGAGGTCGTAGAGGTCGGCGGGGGTGTGGGCCAGGCCCAGGTTATAGAGCTGGTCCACGGTCGCGTCGCCGGCGATGATGTTCATCGCCTTACGCGACATAAAATGGAGCAGGCGGCCCTTTATCTGCATCGGGCAGCCGTCTGTATTCGGGCAGAACCACTTAGCCTCGCCCTCGCCCCGGCGAAGGGGAGTGTGGCAGTCCGGACATTCTACCGGGAAATCGACGGGCTGCGAGTCCGCCGGACGCTGGCTAAGGTCCACGGCCGTGATCTTAGGGATAATCTCGCCTCCCTTCTCTACATAGACCATATCGCCGATTCTGATGTCCAGAATCGCCATCTGGTCTGCGTTATTGAGGGTAGCGCGCTTCACGATCGTCCCTGAAAGCAGAACCGGGCTCAGGTTCGCGACCGGGGTTACAGCGCCCGTACGGCCTACCTGATAATCGATAGACAGGACCTTGGCGAGGGCCTGTTCGGCCTTGAATTTATAGGCCACGGCCCATCGGGGCGATTTAGCCGTGTACCCAAGCTCCCTCTGGCAATCGAGCTGATCGATTTTGATAACTATTCCGTCTGTAGCGTAGGGGAGTTTCTTTCGCTCGGTATCCCAGTAATCTATGTATTCCAGTACCTCTTCGATCCCATGGCAGACCTTGTTGTACTCGGAGACCGGCAGACCCCAGGAAGCCGCCTTCTCCAGAAGGCCGCTGTGGGTGCTTGAAAGCGAGTCATCCGCCAGGCTCTGGGCCGGGATGTGGTAGAGGGTGCAATACAACCCGCGCCGGGCCACCTCGTCCGGGTCCTGCAGCTTAAGCGACCCGGAGGCGGCGTTGCGCGGGTTTGCGAACGGCTGATCCTCGGCATCCAGTCGCTGCTGGTTCAGATGATCGAAAGAAGAATAAGGCATAAGGATCTCGCCCCTGATCTCGAACTCCGCGGGATAATCACCCTTAAGTTCGTGGGGGATATTCGCTATCCTCATTACGTTCTCTGTAACGTCATCTCCTACGCGGCCGTCTCCGCGCGTAAGCGCGCGTACGAGTTTTCCGTCTTTGTAGGTAAGGCAGATGCTGGTTCCGTCGAATTTCAGCTCGCAGCAATACGAGAACTCGCGGCCTTCGAGCAGACCTGCCGCCCTGGCCGCGAATTCTTCGATTTCCTGACGTGAGTAGGTATTGGAAAGCGAAAGCATCGGGTAACGGTGCTCGCGCTGAACGAAGCCCTGCTGGGCGGCAGGACCGTCTTCGAGGTCAGAACCGACCCTCTGAGTAGGGGAGTCGGGGCTGTAGAACTCGGGCCACTGATTCTCCAGGTCCTCGAGTTCCCTCATCAGGTGATCGTAGTCGAAATCCGACATAGTCGGCATATTCTCGACATAATACCGCCTGCTGTTCTCCCACAGAAGAGCACGCAACTCTTCTATCCTGGCTTTAGCTTCGTTCTTATCCATTAAATTACATCATAGTTGGACAGTCAGACACCTCATCCCAGCGACCTTCGCTTCGCTCATCCCACCAGACGCGCTTCGCGCTAGTGGTCCCCCCGCTATCGGCCGCGGGTGGCCAGGGTCGCTGGGACGAGGTGTCTGACTGTACATAAAATGATTACCAGTTAAGTATCTTCTTAAAGTCGTAATCTGCCGGGTTGGCTACATACTTCTTTGCCTCTTCGTAGTCGGCGGGAGTGATGTAGTGGCAGATATGATTGTAGTAGTTCTGGGCGGTACCGCCTTCGATAGCGACGCGGCGCGGAGGAATCTTTCCGCTTTCGTCCTGGAGGTCCTTAAGGTAGAGAGGCTTGGCGTTTCCGTCGTGGTCCACGAAGACCATGCAGCCGGTTTCGCCCCTTGCGAAGAGCTCATAGGCTCCCATTGCGAGCTCAGAGCAGTATGTAAGGTCGAATGCGATAGGATCCTGGCAGCGGACGTCGTAGCCGATTTCGACGGGACGGGTCTTGATCTTGAGACCGATCTTCTTGAACTCCTTCTCGAGGATGTCGTTGAAAAGAACAGCCTTGGAGATCTTACCAAGCTCGGGGTGGCCGTGTTCATCGTAGGTCATAGTGACGCCGGCATTCTTGATTTCCTGAGGATCGAGGTCGTGGAAAACGCCCTCAGCGACCACTACGGTTCCGTAAGGGATGCCGAGGATCTTACGCTTCAGGATAGCGGAGATGGCGAGCTTGACGATCTTATCGAGATTGATCTCAGTCT
>JAEESD010000184.1 GCA_016286145.1 Bacteroidales bacterium
GGGTGTTCCGTCTTACTGGGCTGGGGCAGACAGCCCGGATCCGGACAACATTCTTATCCTTGAGCCCGAAGACGATGCGGCGTTCGTGCTGCTCGGAGAGACCTGGCACATCCCGACCAGGGCCAATTGGGAAGAGCTGATCAACAACTGCGAATGGGAATGGACCACCATCGAGGAGGTTGGAGGCTATCAGATTACGGGCCCGAGCGGCAAGAGCATCTTCCTCCCGGCGGGTGGCGCTTTCAATACCTATATGCTCGAAGATCCGGGCCAGCTCGGCGGATACTGGACCTCCAACGTAGGAACCGATCTTCCAGACCAGGCCTCAAAGTTCCACTTCTACCCGACCTACTACTTCCTCGCCTACACCTTCCGCTATGCCGGCAACAATATCCGCCCCGTAGCCGACAAGGAGGAATAATATAGCAGTTATGACATTACTGGAAGCCATTAAGGAGCGGCATTCCGTCCGCAAGTATATCGACAAGCCTATCGAGGCCGAGAAGGTCGCGGCGCTGCAGGAGGCGATCGCAAGGATCAATGAACAGACCGGGCTGAATATTCAGCTCGTAGTCGAGGAGCCGCGGGCGTTTGCGAGCGGGATGTGGAAGTATGGGCAATTCTCGGGGGTGAGGAACTACCTCGTGATGGCGGGGCCTAAGGGCACCGGAGCCGAGGAGGCCGTCGGATACTGGGGCGAGGAGCTGGTTCTGAAGGCGCAGACGATGGGGCTGAGCAGCTGCTGGGTAGGCCTTACGTATACTAAGATCCCCGGGACGTTCACACTCCGCAAGGGGGATGTGGTCCATCTGGTGATCGCGCTGGGATACGGTACTACCCCGGGAGTGCAGCACCCGCTTCGGCCGGCCGAGCAGTTTTACGAGGCCAAGGTCGCGCCGCCGGACTGGTTCCTTCGCGGGATCGAGGCCGCGCTTCTCGCGCCCACGGCCATCAACCAGCAGAAGTTCCATTTCACGCTCACGGGCGAGCGGACCGTCCGCGCGAAGGCGCTCTTTTCGATGGCGGGCTACACGCGAATCGACCTCGGAATCGTCAAATACCACTTCGAGCTCGCTGCCGGGAAGGAGAATTTTGAGTGGGAGAAATAAGCCTGCGTTGCGGTTTTGTGAAATATTATTACCTTTGCAGTGGTCTGGTAAGACGCGGTATTGAGAGCTATTCACTGCGTGCAAAAGTCCCCGCCCCGGGAAGGCTCACTCTCTCGAGTAAATTCTAACCGCGCAAGACTGGGGCAAGCATAGCACCTCGCGAAAGCGGGGTGTTTTTCATTCCAAGACATCGATTGCCGTGATACAGTACTGAATTTTGATGTGCGTTTGCAATCTAACACCGACCATCAATTTAACCCTGCCAACTCCAGGACAATTATGCTCCATTTCTATCATAGCTTGAAACTTTGCTTGATTTGATCTGGCGCGCGGTTTCCCCACCCTAACCTTTCTCGCACATGCTAAGATGCCGTCTAATTGCATAACTGCTAATGTGGACAAGTACGACTTTGCAGCGTGCCTTGCCGTTTCTGTTATTGAGATCTTCCTAATGTTAATGTAATCCCTCAAGCAAAGGTTATACACTCTTTGTGAAGGATTTGCCTGTTTCCATTCTCGATAAAATTGAAGAATCACTTCCGTTCTTTGCTGGATATTCTCAAGAGTATCACCAACTGGGATTTCATAATTATTCTTATAGTTTTCCATATTTTAGGTTTTTTCCACAAAGATACCCCATAAAACTACGCCCGTCAAGACGCGAAATTCTTGACACTCAGTAAGTTAACACCCAAATTGCGTAAAGCAAAGAGCGACAACACGACAAGGACGGCCCGAGGGTCGTCCTTGTCGTATTGTAACAAAACCAAAAACTATTTCCTGGGGCGGAGGAGAGATTCGGCGAGGCGCATCGAAAGGATAGCGACAGGGATAGCCAGGACAATCGCGACGATCAGCATCGGGACATTCTCGATAACGGGGATCATCAGTTGGTCATAGCCGGGGCGCATCTCTTCAACTGCCGCGGCGAGCGAGCCTTCGGTGTCGAACCACCAGTGGGAGGTGTAAGCGAAGAACGACAGCGCGAACGGGACGAAGCTCCAGCGGATGCCTTTCTGCGCATCGTTCTTATACCAACATCTAGTGAGTTCGGCAAGGGCCGCCAGGACTACCATTCCGATGATGCAGGGCACGTCCGCCTCCCCCGCTATCAGCAAAATGACCAGAAGAAAACCATTCAGAATCGCGGCCGCTCCGAAGCCCTTTACGAGGGTGCAGGTACGAAGGTAGATAGGCGCGAAAAGCAGCGGTAGAAGGGCTCCTACGTAGGCATAGCAGGCCGGATGGATAA
>JAEESD010000185.1 GCA_016286145.1 Bacteroidales bacterium
TCCCGGGTGCGCCAAAATCCTCCACTATCAAATCCTCAAGCGGAGTAAGATGCAACTCTTTAGGGTCTTTCATATTCATTACCACTTAGGTATAATCACACTTTAATCAACGGTTCTCCGAGAGCTACCGAGAGCTGGGCAATTGAGCGGAGAGTAAGATTTGGAAATCCTGTGGTCCAGCGGGAGACCACGGCCTCACTCTTACCAAGCTTTCTAGCGAGATCCCGTTGTGACATATTCTTTTCTTTCAGTATGGTGTCAATGCGAGCGATAATACTGGCCGAGAGTTGAAGTTCGGTCTTTATTTCCGGCGACACTGCCGCCACTTTTCCATTGAACCATTCCTGTTTGTTTCGCATATAATATTTGCCTTTCTATAGTCGTCTTTTTCATCGCAAAAATAATAAAAGTTTAACATATAAGCTAATTTTTGAGTCGTTTTTCATCTAACTCAACACAAAGTACAGAAACTAGTTCGGGTAATTCAAGGATTACAAGCTTGTAATTATTTTGCAATTGTCGGGTGGATTGGCTAACTTCGTGGAAAAGGAAAAAGAATATGACAGATATCGTCGGTATACAGGCGCGGATAGCGTGGGAGCTGCTTTTGTCGGGAGACAGATGCCTCCATGATAGCGGGCCTGAGGCCGATTACAACGGCCTGCTTGAGGGGATGGAGGCGGCGCAGTTACTTAGCCTGATGGAGAAGGTGCTGGAGCGGCTAAAGCAGCTCGGTGCGGAACCGGTAGCGAGTGGGCATGGAGAGGAACTAAAGGGACGGGAACCGGAAACCCTTTATATCGACTCTTCGTACCATATCCGTCTCGGCTCTCCGGATGGGCCTGCCATCCCCTTCCGGCCACTGGTGCGGGCTCTGTTTATCCTGTTTCTGCGGCATCCCGAAGGCATCGTCCTGAAGCAGCGTGGCCGGTACGAGGCTGAACTGAACGAGATCTACGCTATCATCTCTCCGAAAACCGCGCCGGAAGACAGGCAGGCGCGCCTCCACAGGCTGGTTGACCCGGAGGACAATTCGTTCAGTGAGAAGGCGTCCGTTCTCAACGCGCTGCTGGACCGGCTACTTCCGGAAACCGCGTTCAACTACAAGATCCAGGGGATCAACGGTTATCCACGCCGCATTCCCCTCAGCCCTCTGAAGGTGGTGTGGGACATTTCTTTTCCTTGACATACCGCGTCAGCAGGTAATACATTGTCTCATTGACCGTATTAAATTCCTTCTCATTCTCCTCAATCCGGATTTTATCAGGTGAGTGTTCGAAGATGTAGCTGTATTGATGGTCTGAATAGGCAGAGATTCCCAACACCATGTCATACTTGTCTTCCAGCCGCTTCAGGATTCCACATAAAGTCAAAGGCTCTGTAACCTCCTCGCGAATCAAATCGTAGAGAGAATCCGACAACGGGACCGTCGTATCCAGTGCCAGTTGATCCTCCTCGTCCCATTCTGCAAGGGAGACAATCTCGTCATACTGGGCCCGCGTCAACTCATCATCTTTGTCCAGATAGCATTCGTAGGGCAGGTCGAAGACACTCCCCTCGTCATGGTGATTCAAGTAATCGTGGAACGTGTGCGGCGTAAGCTTTACATAGTCCTTCCCCTCCAGGATATCCAGTATTTTCCTGGCATTGTGCACCGTTAGCGGGGCACCGGCCTCGTACAGTGCAAGAGCAATCTCACAGCCAGCATCCACCCAGGCAGAATAGCTTATGTTAAATGTAATCAGCCAACCGCTGGGCGTATAATAGTCCGTTGCATGCACGTCATTGCGCGACAGACCCAGTTCCCCGTAATGGTCAAAGGCCATATCCCTGAAGGCCTGCTCGCTGTCTAAGTCCGTATCGTCCGTTATCTCCCCATGTCGGCCAAGCTGAAAACGCCGATAGAATTCAATGTCATTCAGGACTGCCGCCTCTTCCAGCCATTCCGCATACTTCTCCCGCTCCCGTCGGCTTCGCCCGTACAGATGGCGGAAATGCTCCTTATAAGCACCGTAGGCGACACGGAAGTATTTTGCATATATCCGTATGCTCATATGGGGAAGCGGCTCACGGTAGAAAGGCGGTAGTTGGTCCACCTTCTCACCTGCTTTTAGCCGGCTGTAGATTTCCTCGTTAGCTATACACTCCTTAAGCATCCGTATAACCTTCCGGATATTCCGGGGCCTTCGGCATTGCCAGGGGACTATCCGATCCAGGTCCTTGCGGGCAATCCTACCCGTCCGCTGCCGTTTGGGAAGATGTTCATCCACGTATCGATTATATGCCGCCACATCTTTTGCGATGGCCGGAATCTTCTTCCGGAGGAAGGCAGCGAGAGGTTCCAGGTACCAAG
>JAEESD010000042.1 GCA_016286145.1 Bacteroidales bacterium
GACCGCTGTCTTTGAAGGCAGTCATATACTCGCGAAAACGGGAACGCAGGGAAGGGACGTCGGAAAGGGTGAAGGAATAATTGCCCTGGGCGTCGGGTCCCCTGATTCCGGGTATCTTCATCACGTCTTCGACCATCGAATATTCGAACTGAAGCTCGATTCCCATTCCGATCTGACGGATTCTGTCCATAGTCTTCGCGAGGGGCATGGATCCGGAGGTGTCCCAGTAATAATTGGGCTGAAGCCAGGAATAGGTAATACCCAGGTTCTCCCATAGATCCGTTCCGGCCGCTCCGAGGTAAGGGATCCAGTACAGGCCCTCGTTGCAGGAATCGAGGTATTCTCCGACTGGAGGAAGGATCTGGTCCCAGCGCTTCTGGTTATAGTTCCAGCCGCCGGGCCTGGCGACGAGTTCCTCGGAAAGGATGTAGAAACCCCCGAGTTCGAGATAGCGGAAATTCCTTGCGCCAAACTCCGCCCGGACACGGTCTATGTACCATCTCAGGGCCCTGACCTGGTCCTCCGATTTTGAGAAATCCAGAAGTCTGCCCTCAAGGAGGCCCCAGTAGGTGGTAGACGAATTCTTGTCTGCAAAGCAGGCGAATTGGATAGGATCCGGCATCACCATACCTGCATAGCGGGCCGGCGGCAGGGAACCTATCGCGGCTGACGCTTCGGCGATTGCCACGTCAAGAGCGCTGAAAGCGCCTCCTTCGCCTACCCAGTATTGGATCAGGTTCTCCCACGAATCTTTGTCCGCCGAAGCCGCCCCGCCGCTGCTTATCCCGAAGGTCTTCCCGTCCGGATCTGTTCCGGTAAGGGCGAGGAACGCTTCGAACAGCCAATGCTGACCCTCGGAGTCGGAATAGCTTACGTGGGGCGCAAAGCGCTCTTTGTCCCAGCCGAAGGGGACAGTGAACCAGGAATTGCTGTTGGGCTTGCCTCCGCCCGGACACAGGGTAATGTCTGCAAATACAGGCGCTCCGTCGCGCCCCTGTTCATAGGGATACAGCGTGCCGGCCTGGGCGGAAGTAGTGAAATTGACCTTCTCTACATTAGAAACCTTGTCTCCTTTACGGCCCACCCCGAAGGCTGTATAGCGGGTCCCGGGCGTGAGCCCGGTCAGGACGGCTTCGCCCTCACCCGCAGGGACGCCTCCGGAGATTATCTGGTCTGCGGAGGGAGATTGCCGATCGGAGTCGGCAATGACTGCTATCTCTTCAGCGAGAACGAATACTTCGTCGCAGTAGATGCTTTCTACGAGGATGGTTGCTGTCGTGTGGGCAACCTTGCCGACCGTAAGTCTTACGGCCGGGCTGGGCTGGTAGCCCCCCTGTTCCTCGCCGCATCCGGCAGCGAGGACAGCAAGGAGGGTAAATGGCAGCAATCGTTTCATCGCATTATTCCATCTTGAAGACGCTGAGACCTATGCCCTGGAAGCTGGCGGCGATAAGTACCTTGTTGGAAAGGACGCATACCGCGCAGTCGCCCTGCATTACAGTAGGAGCCTCGAAGGCATCGCTTTCAAAGTCTTCGCCCTGGAGAGGAGCCTGATAGACGATGTCCATATTGTCCGCCTCGAGCGAAGCCTTGAAGCCGCCCTTGTCGGAAACAATAACGAGACGGGCCCTGAGGACATCCGGCTGTCCTGCCTCGGTCTTGTCCAGGGTAGTGAAGGCGATGAACTTGTCTCCCTTGAAGGTAAAGGGACGGTAGCCGAAGGTCAGTCTTCCGCCCGGATACTTCTCATACTGCATATCGTGGATATCCTGTCCGTCACCCGCTTTGTGGGTAGTTGAGAGGGCGGTCACGAAGGCGGAAGTATCGGCGCTGGCAAATATCATCTGATCGTAGTCCGGATGTTTGTAGATACCGCCGAAACCGGTGAACGGAACGTCTACCAGAGTACGGTCGGTCTTTGTGAAATGGCCGTTCTTTATCTCGTACCTCGTAGAGAAGGTTCCCTGGTAAGCATGGCATAGAGAGTTCCGTCTGCCCAGGTTCCGTGGATCTCGTATCGGTCTCCACCTCGGCGCCAGGTACACTGAAGTTCGGTGCATTTCGGGGCGTTGTCGATGCCGTCCTCCCAAGTGTAGAAGGCGAAGCTGTCGCCGTTAGCGCCGGAGGCGGTAAGCATGGTAGTGCCGTCGCCCTTGTCGATAACGCGAACGCAGGCGGTAGTGATGGTATTGGACTTGAAGCCCGTACAGTTGACCAGTTTGGTGGTCTCGGGGTCGCCTACGCTGATAGCGGTAATCTTTGCGACATCGCCTCCTACCGAGTATGGCAGGTAGACCCAGTCTGCGTCAAGGGTCATAGTACGGTCTGCGCCGGAAGGAAGGCCATAGTCCTCGGACCATAGATGGGTTGAAGAGTACTTACCCCAGATGCGGCTGACGCTGGCTCCTGAGAAAGGAGATTTGACTACCATATAGTAAACCCTCTCTGAGATGGAAACTCCGGAGATTGAAGTTCCGGTAATCTTGATGGGGGCTACTATAGTATTGAAACTCTTCATCTTTCCGTTGGAATCGAAAAGAACGGAATTCTTGAGGGTTAAGGTGAAGAATATGTCGCTGCTCTTAGCCGGGATGGAGACCACCTTGTCCGGGAAGCGGAGGTAACCCGCAAAGGGTGCGATGGCATCGAGGCCCTTCTCGGTCGCATAGGCCGCGATGAGTGACGGGTCTACATCGAAGGTCAGGGAAAGATCCTCGGGAAGAGGGAAGTCGAGGGAGACTTTTATCTGAAGCTCGATATTCTCGTTCGGGTCTTCGCTCGCGACTGCGGTGGATCCGGTAGAGGCGAGTCCTACCTCGGAGTTTAGTACATTGACGAGGATCAGGTTGCGCTTCTGATTAACTTCCAAAGAAGCATCGGTAATCACTACCGGTATGACCGAAAGACCGCCGTTCAGGGCCGGCTGAAGCGTCTTGGGATCCCATTCGATCTGAACTTTTCCCGTCATTTCTTCGGCCTTGATAGTTATGGAGGAGGATGCGAAAGAATAGGACGATGAAGAGATCGGGGTGTAAGATGTACTGTTTTCTGCATTATAGGCATTGAGCGCCTCGGTGGAAACTCCGAGGGTTGCGCTGGCAGGTGTCGTTCCTTTGCCGGACTTCAACACACTGATAGTGCAGGAACCGGCATATACCGAGACCGGTACAACCTGTTCGTCGTAGACCAGCGACAGGGAATCCTCCACCATAAAGTTGTCTCTAGAGTCCTCGATACAGGAGGATAAGGCGAAGACCGCCAGGGCTATTGAAGCAATTAATATCTTTTTCATAGGCCTATTCCCATCCGGGGTTTTGAGTGAAGTTGACCATCTCGGCAAGCTGGGTCGAGATGATGGGATAGAAGTAGTCGCGGTAATGGAAGTCCGCGTTGTCCATAGGCATAATGTCGCTTCTCCTTGTGTAGAGGTCTTCGTAGTTCTCGGCCTTCATATTAAGGGTCCAGGCGGCGCAGGGGTACTCGTCCTCCGCGCGCATCCAGCGACACATATCGTAGTGGCGCATAGCCTCCATTCCGAACTCACACCAGCGTTCCTGCTGGATAAACCAACGGAGCCACTCTTTGTTGGTCTTGCTGATCCCGGCGATGGTGGTTGTTCCGGAAGCGTTTTCGAAAGCGATCTCGGGGTATGCGGCGCGGATGCCGTTAAGGCCGCTGCGCTGCCGTACCTTGTCGAGATAAGTGATAGACTCGTCTACGTTGCGTTCGGTCTTCTCGTTGCAGGCTTCGGCATAGTTGAGATAGATCTCAGCCAGCCTGAAGGCGGGATAGACATATCTCTGGGCGCCCGTAAAGTCTGCGCCGGTAACGAAGGCGGTATTTGCCTTATACCAGCGGCGACACGCGTAGCCGACCCAGTTAAGGGCGGCGGACTCGAACTTCGTAACGGGAACGGTGACCATCGGGTCGGTAGTGCTCTTGAAGCTGACCCAACGCTTCTTGATCTTGTCGCTGGGCCAGTAGAAGCCGTCCGGGACTATGCTGGAATAGTAGCGGGCGTCGCGGCCCACCGTAGTGTTGTGGGCCTTGAAAGTAGGGGCCCAGTCGGCATCTACGGGCTGGGTGTAGTTCTCCGTCCACCCGGTAGTACTGTAGCCGGATGCGGCGTCTACTATTGGCTTGGAAAGGTCGTTGAAACGGCCGTTCTTCTGATATCCCAGTACCGGATAACGTCCGGTCTGGGCCATCGGGTAGGCGTCTACCATCTTCAGCGAAGGAGTGTAGGCCTGGAGCATCTCGTAGGAGGTGGTGATGGTAGGAGAAGGGAAGTTCGGTACAGTAGAGTACATAAACGATCCGGTAGCGCCTATCCAGGTAGCGAAGCCGCCGTCTGTGTGGCCGATTCCGAGGTGCCACCAGCCCCAGATGGTTTCCTGGTTCCAGGTCTCGAAAAAGACGTTCTGATAGGCGGAAGCCGCTCTCTGGAAGTCGTTGTTGCCGGAGGTGGGAGTACACAGGTTGAATGAGCCGAGATCGATTACATCCTTTGCAGCTGCGGCTGCCTTATCCCACTTGGACTGGTCGTATTCGGGGAAAATCTGTTTGCCGTAGAGGTTTTTCTTGGAAGTGAAGACAGACTTTAGGTTGCCTCCGTCCTGACCGTTGTAAAGCGGGGAAGCGGCGTAGACGAGTACCCTGGATTTAAGGGCGAGTGCGGCGGCTTTTGTAGCGCGTCCGGTCCAGGAATCGTTGGCTCCTATCTCGGTAAGGGTGGTAGGAAGATCCTTGGCTGCCTTGTCCAGCTCGCTGACTATGAAGTCGATGTTCTCTTCTACGGTGTTGCGGTCCAGTTTTGATCCTTCGGCGTTTTCCGGAGCAAGATCGTCGCCCCAGATAATTACCGGGCCGTACTGCCTGAACAGGCAGAAGTAATAGAAGGCGCGAAGGAACCTCGCTTCGGCCCTCATCGCGGTCCTGACCTGAGGTGTGTCCTCAACGTCGAGGTCTACATAGTCCATAAAGATCGTACACTGCCTGATTGCTATGTACATATCCTTCCAGACATTGTACTTGACTACATCGCCCTGGGCGGCGGTACTGTAGTCGCCGCTGCGGAGTTTGTTGAAGGGACCGTAGCCGAGGAAGCCGAAGAGACCTTCGTCTGAACGCGGGATCACGTAGCCGGTACCGTTGTGGGTATCCTCGTCGTGGGGCAGGTATGAATAGAGGTGGGTCAGATACCTCTCGGTAGTGTTCTTCTTGCTGAAGATCTCCTCGAGGTTAGCCTGATCCTGGAAGTCGATATCGAAATAACTGTCGCAGGCGCTCAGAGTAAGGAGCGCGGCGAAAAGCGCAAAAACAAATTTCTTCTTCATAGCGTCAGAAATTGAGGTTGATACCGATGCTGTAGGACCTGATGTTGGGGTAGGCGCTGCCGTTGGAGGTGGCGAGCTCCGGATCCCACAGCTTGAATTTAGAGAATGTAAGGAGGTTTACTCCCTGGATGTAGACGCGGGTGGTAGACAGGCCTATCTTCCCGGAGATTTTCTTGGGAAGGGTGTAGCCGATCTCGGCGTTTTTAAGGCGCAGGAAACTCATATCCCTCTGCCAGTAGGTCGAGGCCTGCTGGTTGTTGGTTACGTTTTCGAGGGAGAGCCTGGGGTAGGGGGCGTTTATGTCCGGATTCTCGGGCGTCCAGCGATTTCGGGCCACATCTGCGAAGATCTGGCCTTCATACTTGATGTCGGCGGTAGCGCCGAACAGGTTGTTGCCGGAGATGATGCGGGTGACGTGGCCTACGCCGCTGAAGAAGACTGAGGCGTCGAAACCCTTCCAGCCGAGGCTCACTCCGAAACCGTAGTTGATTTCAGGGACGACAGTGTAGCCGATTGCTACCTTGTCGTAGTTGTCTACCACGCCGTCGTTGTTGATGTCGCGATACTTGATGTCGCCGGGCTGGATCTTGCCGAATTTCTGGGTGGGCCAGAGGGCTATCTCGTCTTCGCTCTCGAACAGGCCTTCGGCTATCAGGCCGCGCTGCTGCTGGAAGGCGAAGCCGGCGGTGTTCTGGTACTTCCAGACCTGGTCCGGCTGGTCGTTGTAGAGTATCTTGTTGCGGTTGAAGGAGTAGTTGGCCCGGGCCGAGACGAAGAATCCGTCCGAGAAGGTGTGGTCATATTCGAGGGTCATATCGTAGCCCTGGTTCTTCATCTTGCCGATATTGACGTACTGATTTACATTGATACCGACCGCGCTGGGGGTAGACTGCCTTTCGATAAAGATGCCGTCGCGCCTGTCGTAGAAGTAATCGAAGACGAAGCGCAGATCCTTGAAGAGGGTAAGCTCGAAACCGGCGTTTGACTTGGTCGCTTCTTCCCAGGATACTTCAGGGTTGCCGTAATCGCCCGTTGTGATGCCTCCCTTGTTGGTAGGAGTAGCGCCGAACAGGGCTCCGGCTGCGGAAGTATTGATGGTAGTATTGTAGGCGAAGCGGCGGCTTCCTCCGATCTCGTCGCTTCCGACCTTTCCGTAGGAGGCCTTGAACTTAAGGGTGGTAACTACGTCTTTAAGATTGTCCCACCAAGGCTCGTTGCTTATCATATAACCGAGAGCGAAGGAAGGGAAGAATCCGAGACGGTGTCCGGGGGCGAAGTTCTCAGAGCCGTTGTAACCGAAGTTGAACTCGGCGAAATAACGGTCTGAGTAGGAATAGGTCGCGCGTCCCGCGACACCCATCGTCTTATAGGGGAAGGCGCCGATGTAGGAGGTTCCGGGGACGTTGTTGGTGCGGTTCCTCATACTGAAAAGGAACATACCGCTGACCCTGTGATTGGTAGCGAAGGTGCGCTCGTAGTTCAGGGCGGCTTCGAGATTCATCTTGTTCCAGCCTGAGTTGGAACTGTCGAGGGTCATATAGTTGTTGCCTCCGCTGATGGACTCGTAAATCAGTTTGCCCTCGTCGTCACGGCCGGTAGCCCTCGAATAGGCGGGGGAGATGCTGCGGTAGACTATCGTCTGGTTCTGGGCATCCCAACTGAACTTGATGTCTGCCTTGAGGCCCTCGGTGATGATGTCCGAGAAGTCCTGGGTCAGCGAGAGGGTAGCCTGGGCTACATTGTTCTTGATAGTACGGTAGCCGAGGCTGTTCAGGAGGTTCCACGGGTTGTAGCCCTGCTCTGGAAGGGTGAGGGTACCGTCATCGTAGACGGTTACGATACCTACCGGAGAAGCGTGGAGCGTACGGGCGTAGATCTCGTTACGGTCGTTCCTGGGAGAGTTGGTGTCCGTAAACTGGTTCGATAGGCTGAGGCCAATAGTAGTCGATTTAGAGATGTCGATATCTACATTGGAGCGGAAGCTGAACTTGTCGAAGCTCATACCGGCATCGTATCTGTCCTGGTTGGTATTGAAGATACCGTCTTCGAAGTAGTAGTTTCCGCCTACATAGTAGCGCAGGGTCTTGGTACCTCCGGTGACGCTGAGGTTCATCCTGGAAGAGGTGGACTGCTCCTTGAAGATCGTGTGAATCCAGTCTACAGCGGGGTAAAGCTCAGGATCCTTACCGCTGAGATACATCTGCATCTCATAGTCTCCGATAGGGGCTTCGGCTCCGGTAGAGGTATACAGGCCGTTGTAGTAGTCTATCCATTCCTTGGGACTTGCGAGTTCGGGCAGTCTTGTAGGGGTGACAAGGCCGGTCTCGGCCTTGAAGCTGATCTTGGGCTTGGATTCCGAACCGCGCTTGGTAGTGATGAGGACGACTCCGTTTGCGCCGCGAACACCGTAAAGGGCGGTAGCGGTAGCATCCTTGAGGATGGAGAACGAAGCGATGTCTTCCGAATCTACGAGGTCCATATCCCTCTCGACTCCGTCTACCAGAACGAGCGGCTTGCTGTTGGCCCCGAAGGTGTTCATACCGCGGATCCAGAAATCTGCGCCGGCTCCAGGTTCGCCAGTACTCTGGACGACCACGATACCGGCCAGTTTACCGGCCAGGGTCGAAGAGAGCTGGCCTACCGGTACCTTCAGCTGCTCCATATCGATCGATGCGATAGAACCGATCACGGAGGCCTTCCTCTGGGTTCCATAGGCCACCTTGACTACCTCTTCGAGCATATTCTCCTGAGGCACAAGCTTTACGAGGATGTCCTTTGAAGTTCCCACCTTCACCTCTTCGTCCTGGTAGCCTAGAAAACTGACGACCAGGATGTCGCCTGCCTTCACGTCCGGGAGGGAGAAGCGGCCGACGGCATCCGTCATCGAGCCTCTCGTTTCTCCCTTCACGACGACCATCGCACCGGGAAGGGGGAGGTCCGTCTCGTCCACGACGGTGCCCTCAATGTTAAAGCTCTGCGCCAGGGCCGGGCTCGGGAACAGGAATCCCCAGAGCATAAGGCCCGCGAGCAGGACTAGAGCTTTTCTGATTAGATTTTTCATTTATTAGTTATTGGTTTATTTCAAATAGCGTTTCTATTCCTCTGTAGACCGCTCCATCGGGGGCGGTAGCGATCCTGATCAGCCCTCCAAGATGGCTTCTCAGCCCGTCTTCCATAAGCGCGAGCGATTGGGATATCTGGCCGGCGAACAGAAGATTCCGGACTTGGTTCTTTTCCAGGATAGGGCAGATTACCTCACCCAGTACGGAGCCCATCCTTTCATAGGCTTCGAAGGCCATGCGGTCTCCGTGGAAGGCCTTTTCGGCTATATCCCGTGCCGTGAGGGTAGGTTCGCCGCCGAGCTCCGAGTAGATCGCCCGCAGCCCTCTGCCGCTGACCCTGTCTTCCAGTATCCCGTCCCCGTAGGGGAGGTTCCAGATGCCGTCGGCCGGGGAAAGGGTAGGCCCATATCGGACCGCGCCCCTCTCGGCGATCGCGAAACCAAGGCCGGTCCCAAGGGTCACGACGGCCGTGTTCTCGTCTGAAAGCCCGAGCATCCTGACGGCCCCTTCGAGCACGGCGCAGACGTCGTGGATGAAGCGGACGTCCGTCTCCGGAGTCAGGCCGGCCAGGTCGCGGAAGCTCAGTCCCTTTACGGCGGCGAATTTGTGGTCCGCGCGGAAGATGCCCTGCCGATAGTCGAACGGCCCGGGAATGGCGATGCCGAGCCTGTCGGCACCGGCTACAGCCTTTCGCAGGGAGGCGGCGATGGCCTCCCTGGTTCCGGCGCTGGGCATCGGGATCACCCGGCCGTCGGAGCATTTGATGAATGTCCCTCCTATGTCAAGCAGGGTCGTTCTCATATCCGTCGCGCAGGCAGGTTTTGTGGACGCGGATTGGTTCCTTGCCCAGGTTTTCTATTACGTAGCGGCCCATCGAAGCGGGGACGCAGGCTATCTCCATAAAGTCGAGCTCGAACGAGCGCTCGGGGTGTTCCAGGCTGCGGATGCGGATACGGTCGCCGTCAACCAGCGTAAGGACGTGGAACTTTTCGCCGCAGGTGTCCTGCTCGCAGGCCTTCTCGAACTCGAGCCGGCGCAGGGAGATGTACATCTGGGGATTCTCGCCGAGGATGTATTCCTGCCAGCCTTCGCCCTGACAGTCGAGTCGCGGCTGCTGGACTATGTACTCGGGGCTCTCGGGGTCGTGGATGACGCTGTAGCGGCGGTCCTGGCGGACGTTGAGCTCGCCGAGGTGGGTGTGGATGGGCCTCTGCTTTCCGTCGAAATCCAGGCGGAGGTAGTCGTACATCTTATATGTATAGGAGCCGATAGTGAGCGATCCGATTTCCAGGATGACCTGATTGCGGCCGCTGGAGTGGATAGTTCCGGCGGGAAGCATCACCTGAAGGCCTGGTTTAGATTCTTCGTAGCTGACGTATTTCAGGTAGTCGCAGGGCTTGTGCTGGGTGTCTGCCGCCTCAATCTCGCGGAAGAATGAGGGGATGTCGGCGTCGTCGCGGAAGCCTATGAAGGTCTTGGCTTCGTGGCCGGTGATGACTACATAGTAGCTCTCGTCCTGACGGCCGAATTCGTTGTAGTTCTCTACATTGAACTTGCCTCCGGAGTGACACTGGATAGACATATTGCCCGTAGAGTGATAGGAGTCGTCCCAGTTGAAGCGGATAGGGAAGTAGCCCTGATACTTTTTGACGCACTTTTCTCCCATCAGGCTGACGCCCTCTTTGTGGACGAAGGAGCAGTAGTTGATATCCAGCAGTTCCTCTCCGGCTTCTACCTGGACGCTGACCTCCATCGGGATGAAGTCGAACACCCAGGCTGCGTTGCGCATTTTCTCGGGAAGATTGCGGAGTTTCTTCATATAGGAACCGCCCCATACGCCTTCGAGATAGCAGGGTTTTGCCCTAAAGGGATACTTTACCAACTGGGCGCAAATATCTGCAAATGAGGAGAATGGCATCAGCTGAAGACGAGCCCTGTCGTTGTCCAGGACATAGAAGTCGAGGACATTTTCGGCGAAGAGTTCCTTGCGGAGCTGGACTGCGTTTTCAAAATCGCAGTAGTAGCAGCGGCGGATAGTCCGGTTGATAATCCCGGTACGTTCCTTACCGAGGTTGGCATACTCTCCGGCCCTGATGCGAAGCATCGTGTTCATAGGGGTAACGTCGAACCACAGCTTCAGATCGTAAAGGGAGCGGTACTCCCTTGAAAGGCAGCCGTAGCCGAATACAGCGACTATCTTCCCGGGGGCTTTCTTTGAGGGGAGCCCCTTGATGAATGCCTCTGCCTTTGCGGGGTCCGTAAGGCCTTTGTAGCCTCCGTGGAATACTTTTCCGTAGAGGAGGGTTGGGTCGATCTTGGTATCCCAGATAAGAAGAGGATCGATAATAGCGTCGATCTCGGGACCGCTCAGAAGGGTCTGCCTGTCGAAATCAACAGTTTCGAGGGTGAGGCCGAGAAGGTCGCATTCGCGGCCAGTCAGGCTGAGGAAAAGGTCCCATTTAGCGCTTGTATAACCGTCCAGGGCGATGATTAAACCATCCTTCTTAGCCTTATCCGCTATACCCTTTACGAACTGTTTGACTACGTTGGGGGTACCTCCGGATATTATCGATTCGACTGTTTCTTTTGAGAGTTCCGGCCTGTTCACGGCCTTCAGGTCGTGGTACGGGAACGGATTGTACATAAAACTCATATGCCTACCTTATATCAAAGTATTCAAATCCCATAATCTCGGCGAGGGCCTCGAGCTGGGGACGCCAGTCGCCGTCTGCTATAGCATAGTGTTGTGTAACGCCAATTTTCAATACCCTCTCGAACAGTTCCTTGACCGGAACTTCGGGCTTGAAGATAGTGTGGGAGTAGGTCGCAAGAAGATGTTTCTTGTCGCTCTGAGGGGTGTCCTTTTCCGAAAGGCTCTCGGCCATAAAGGTAACCAGCTTGTACTTTCCGTCTTCCTCGTAAAGGCCGCAGACGGTCTTCCGTCCGGGGCTGATACGATACCAGGCAAACGGGGCTCCCGCATACTTCCATAAGGTTTTCGCAAAGCGGACGTCGCGCGAAATCACTACATTCTGCTGCCACTCGGGGTCGTTGTGGTCGTTGGGGCCGGCATGGCCTCCGGCGAAGGTGCCGAAGTCGTTCTCGATGTGGAACGGCTCTATAAAGTTGACGTTCTTTCCGCTGAGGAGCTTGAGGATGTAGGTCGCGAGGCCGGCGCCTATGTCGGCTTCGGGAACGAGGACGCTGACGTTTTCGTTGAACCACTGCGGATAGAAGCCGGCGCGGCAGCCGGCCGTACGGAAGGTCGCCTGGTCTATATCGTTGTAGACGTAGCAGTCGATGTCGTTTTTCTGGGCCATCTTCTTGATGGCGAGGGTGGCCTTGAGGCAGCCGATGAACTTGTCCCACTCTACATCGGGCATCATCTTATACTTGGAGGTAAGTTCGTCTGCGTAGGCCTTGACTTCTTCGTCGGAAAGGGCTTCAATCTCCAGACCATAGTCAGAATAGGGGAGATAGCGGAT
>JAEESD010000186.1 GCA_016286145.1 Bacteroidales bacterium
GTACAGCTTTCCTTCGTCTTCGATAATCTCTCCCGGGGTCTCTTCGGTTCCAGCGAACATAGAGCCACACATCACGCAGTCTGCGCCGGCGGCGAGGGCCTTGACGATATCGCCGGAGTAGCGAAGGCCTCCGTCTGCGATGACGGCGACGCCCGAGCCGCGGGCCGCTTTCGCGCAATCGAAGATGGCGCTGAGCTGGGGCACACCCACTCCCGCCACGATGCGGGTGGTGCAGATCGAACCGGGGCCGATACCGACCTTGATCGCGTCGGCTCCATTGTCGATCAGCAGCTTCGCTGCATCGGCGGTAGCGATATTTCCTACGACCACGTCTATTCCCTTGAAAGTGTCCTTGATCTTGCGGAGCAGCTCGACTACGTTGCGGGAGTGGCCATGGGCCGAATCAAGCACCACGGCGTCTGCCCCCGCCTCTTTCAGAGCGCCCACCCTGTCCAGCGAATCGAGGGTGATACCCACCCCGGCGGCGACTTTCAGTCCGTCGGCTTTCACCTCGGCGACCTGCGCTGCCTGCGCTTCTATCGACATATTTTTATGAATAACGCCGATGCCTCCTTCTCTTGCGAGAGCCCGGGCCATCGGCGCTTCAGTGACTGTGTCCATCGCGGCGGACACAATTGGAATGTCGAGCGAAATGTTTCTTGTAAAGCGGCTGTTGAGGGTAACCTGCTTCGGAACAACCTCCGAGAAGGCAGGCACAAGAAGGACATCATCGAAAGTGAGACCTTCCAGGATGATTTTTTCTTCTGCGAAAGACATAAAATTCTAACCTTTCACAAAGGTAGTCCTAGAACTTGAATTCGCAAAAAATTTCTCGCAAAATATTTAACTTTTTTTCCACAATCAGTATTTTTGTACTGTATGCAAGATTATACGACACTAATGAAGCGAAGGATCAGAAGGATCCTGCTTATCTGCAACAACTACGACAGCTATTCGCTGGAGGAAGACGGACATATAGAGTCGCTCATCGCGGCGGACTACCTGGAACTCAACCTGAGTAACCCTCCGGCTATTGTCAGGGTAGAGACGACCGTCCAGGCGCTTCAGCTTCTGGAAGCAGGGGAGAAGTTCGATCTCGCCATCACTATGTACAATGTCGGCGAGCTGGATGTCTTTACTTTCTCCCATAAAGCGAAGGCCTGCAGCCCCGAGATGCCGGTAGTTCTTCTCTGCGGCTACGCTAAAGAAATATTCCGTAAGATTTCCGAAGCAGACACATCTTGCATAGACCACGTCTTCTGCTGGAACAATTCTACAGACGTTATAATCGCCATCATCAAACTTATCGAGGATGCGATGAACGCGGACCACGATATCCTGAGCTACGGAGTTCAGGCTATACTCCTGGTAGAAGACTCTATCCGCTACTATTCGACTTATCTGCCTGCACTATATAATATAGTACTGCATCAGAACGCCTCGGCAGTCCGCGACGCTCTCAATGAGCAGCAGAAGATGGCCCGTAAGCGCGCCCGCCCGAAGATCCTTCTGGCAACGAACTACGATGAGGCAATCGCCCTTTATGAGAAGTACAAGAAGAACCTTCTGGGAGTTATCTCAGATGTAGGTTTCGTAGTCCACAAAGGCGATATCTCGAAGGACGAGAAACTGGATGCTGGTGTAGATCTCTGTAAACATATCCGTAGCGATAATCCTAAAATGCCTTTCCTGATGCAGTCCTCGCAGGAAAGTATCAGAAAGGTAGCGGAATCGCTTAACGTAGGTTTTATCCAGAAATCTTCTAAGACCCTTACCTACGAGCTTGAGGAGTATATCGGTAAGCATTTCGGATTCGGCGATTTTGTAGTTACCGATCCCGAAACCGGCGCGGAGATAGCCCGGGCCCACGACCTTGCCGAGTTCGAGCAGGTAATGAGGACGGTCCCGGCTGAGTACTTCCACGTCTTTTCCGCCAGCAACTACCTCTCGAAGTGGCTTTTCGCCCGAGGCCTTTTCCAGATAGGTCAGGTAGTCCGCGGATTTACCGTTGAGGGCTTCGCTTCGATTGAAGAGAACCGTAAGAAGGTTGTAGACCTGGTCCACGATTTCCGTATCGCCCAGGGCTTGGGTGTTGTAGCGAAGTTCAATCCCGAGACCTACAACGATACTATCTGGTTCGCCAGCCTTGGCGAGGGCTCGCTGGGCGGAAAGGCCCGTGGCCTCGCTTTCCTTAACCACATCCTCCAGAAATACAATCTCTACAACGAGTTCGAGGGTGTAAGGATGCTGGTCCCGAAGACCCTCGTAGTGATGACGGACTATTTCGAGAAGTTCATCATCGACAATGGCCT
>JAEESD010000043.1 GCA_016286145.1 Bacteroidales bacterium
GTTTCCATAGACGCGGGTACGGCAGCCCATAGTTGCGACTTCGTGGACATAGCGCTTCGGGTCGTCCGCCTTCCAGGCGTCGTCCTGATTGTAGGTAGCGTCCAGGTTCAGGAAGTTGGGGAAGAAGCGGCGGGCGGTCACCTTGCATGCGAACTTGTAGAGGTCGTAGTTGCGGTCTTCGGGGAGGTAGCTGACGCCTTTCTTCTTCTTCCAGATCTGGATGGGGAAGATAGCGGTGGAGCCGTTTCCGACACCCTCATAGGTAGTGTTGAGGATCTCGCGGATGATGCAGCGGCCCTCGGCTGAGGTATCGGTACCGTAGTTGATGGAGGAGAAGACTACCTGGTTGCCTCCGCGGCTGTGGATAGTATTCATATTGTGGACGAATGCTTCCATCGCCTGGTGTACACGGCCGACTGTCTGGTTGATGGCGTGTTGCATCGCGCGCTCCTTGCCCTGAAGGCCTACGAGGTCGCGCTTGAGGTAGTCGTCGATCTCGGCGCCCTTGAGCTCTGAGAAGTCTGCGTTCATAAGAGCGCTGACTTTGTCGATTTCTTCCTCATAAGTCTTTCTTACGAAAGGAGCGAGGTAGAAGTCGAAGGCGGGGATAGCCTGACCGCCGTGCATTTCGTTCTGAACGGTCTCCATCGAGATGCAGGCAAGCACCGAAGCGGTCTCGATCCTCTTCGCGGGACGGGACTCGCCGTGACCGGCTTTGAGGCCGTGTTCGAGGATGAGATCCAGAGGGTGCTGGATGCAGGTAAGGGACTTGGTAGGATAGTAGTCCTTATCGTGGATATGGATATAGTTGCCGGCTACGGCTTCCCTTACGTCTTCGGAGAGAAGACATTCGTCCACATATGATTTAGTCGCTTCGGAGGCGAACTTCATCATCATACCGGCGGGAGTATCCGCGTTCATATTCGCGTTCTCGCGGGTGATGTCGTTGGCCTGGGCGTCGATGATCTCCTGGAAGATTTCATTGGTCTTCGCCTTACGGGCAAGGTTGCGCTGGTTGCGGTAGGCGATGTAGCATCTTGCGACCTCCTTGCGGGGGCTCTTCATAAGCTCCATTTCTACGCAGTCCTGGATTTCCTCAACGCTCATCTCGGTCTTTCCGGACCTCGAGATGGTGTCGGCGATCTTCGCTGCAAGAACAATGTCTTGTCCGGCCTCGGTGATATCCATTGCCTTGAGGATGGCCGCGACTATCTTCTGATTGTTGAACTCGACCTTGCGGCCGTCTCTTTTGATAACAGTTTGTATCATAATGTGGCGAATATTTTAAGTCCTTGCCGATTTAGGAGAGCAAGGATGGCTTCATTATTTGAATTGGTATGTGCAAAGATAGAATAAGCTTTTCCATAAAAAACAGTTTTGCTCAGAAAAAGTTATCCACAAAAACTAAAAATCCCTGTTAAGTCGTTGACCAACAGGGATATAAAAAGGCGACTAATTTAGAAATATTCTAAATCGATAACTCTTTTGTTACTCGTTCGGACTTCCTTTGTGGATAACTTTTTAATCGGTTACCCAGACCAGTACGTGGCGGTCAAAGGTGAAATAGTGGAGTTCGTACTCCTGCTCGTAGCCGTCGTCGTCTGTAAAGGTAGCGTCGAGGTCTCCTTCGTCGCGGAAACGGAAATTGTCGAGTTCGATCTGTTCGGCAAAGTCTACGTCGTACTGAGAAGTAAGCTTGTAGATAGCCTCTTTCGCACACCAGTAAATTGCGAGCTGCTCGTTGCGCTTATTGTCGTCCAGGTCGTCGATTTCGTCTTCCGAGAGGGCTTTTTTCTCCACTGCGGAGAAGTCGCGGTCCAGAGACTCGCAGTCTATACCTACCTCAGCCTCAGTAGAGAGGATGATGGCTACATAGTTTTCGGTATGAGTGATGCTGATATTGGTGGCGTCGTTTTCGATGTACGGCTTGCCGTTGTCGTGATGGGACAAGTAGACCTTGTCTTCAAACATCGCGTCCAGAAGGGCACGTACTGCCAGCTTCTGTTTTCTTAAAGATTCGTTTTTAATGTAGGAAATTTCCTCAAGTTCGTCTGAGGGGATGGACGTCATCGCGCGAAGCTCCGCCTCGCTCTCTGAAATTTGCCAGACGCCGATGCGCAAGTGTACAGGGTCGTCCAGATCTTTTGTAAGAAATAGTGCCATAAAAGGTTTAAAATCCGCCACAAATATAGTGTTTTTTACTAAATTTGCCTCACCTAAGAGAATTCAAACAATTTCTATATCATTATGAAGTACTTGACCAACGAAAAATTGACCATCGTAGGCGCCGGCGGAATGATCGGCTCCAATATGGCCCAGACCGCGCTTATGCTCGGCCTCACACCCAACATCTGCCTCTATGATATATTTGAGCCCGGTGTCCACGGTGTAGCGGAAGAAATGTATCACTGCGGCTTCGAGAACGCAAACATTACCTGGACCGTAGATCCTGCCGTTGCGTTTACAGACGCTAAGTACATCGTTTCCTCAGGCGGCGCACCCCGTAAGGAGGGAATGACCCGCGAAGATCTTCTCAAAGGCAACTGCCAGATCGCAGCCGAGTTCGGCGATCTTATCAAGAAGTACTGCCCTGACGTAAAACACGTCGTCGTTATCTTCAACCCGGCAGACGTCACCGCCCTTACCGCTCTTATCCACTCCGGCCTTAAGCCCAGCCAGCTTACTTCCCTCGCTGCCCTCGACAGTACCCGTCTCCAGAGCAATCTCGCCAAGGAATTCGGCGTACCTCAGAGCTCGGTTACCGGAGCCCACACCTATGGCGGCCACGGCGAGCAGATGGCAGTTTTCGCCTCTCAGGTCAAGATCGACGGCAAGCCTCTCGCAGAGATGGGTCTCAGCCCCGAGCGTTTCGCCGAGATCAAGCAGAACACTATCCAGGGCGGCAGCGCCATTATCAAACTCCGCGGCCGCAGCTCCTTCCAGAGCCCTGCATACTGCGCAATCAAGATGATCGAAGCTTCGATGGGCGGAGCTAAGTTTACCCTCCCTGCCGGAACCTATGTCAACAACGAGAAGTATAAGAACGTTATGATGGCTATGCCTACCACCATCGACGCTACCGGAGTACACTTCGTTGCTCCTACCGGAACCCCCGAGGAACTCGCAGCTCTCGACGCCTCCTACGCACACCTCTGCAAGATGCGCGACGAGATCATCGACCTCGGCATCGTTCCTCCCGTTGCAGACTGGAAGAAAGAAAATCCGAATCTTTAACAATTAAGCGAGTCCTTATGAACCGCTATTTACAGACGCTGGCAGCGGTTGCGCTGCTGGCGTCTTGTGTTCCCGAAACACAACACAAAACGCCCGAGTGGCAGGAACCTTCCGTAGTACCTCAGGACAGTGTCAGCACCGACGTCCCGGTGCCGGTAGATACTACCGTCGTAACACCTCCCAATCCGCCGCAGCCTCCGGTTGAAGACGGAACAGGAACAGTTCTTATCATAGGCGGCGGCTCGAGCGGCGTTTGTGCGGCGGTTCAGGCGGCCAGGATGGAAGTATCCGTCATCCTGGTTGAGGAAACCCCCTGGCTGGGTGGAATGCTTACCTCGGCCGGGGTCAGCGCTACCGACGGCAACCACAAAATGCGCCAGGGCTTGTTCGGCGAGTTCGCCGACGAACTGGCGCGCTATTATGGTTCGATGGCAGCGCTCAAAACCGGCTGGGTCAGCAATATGCTGTATAGCCCCAAGGTAGCGGAGCAGATCTTCGAGACCTGGGTTTCTGAATACAACGACCTGACTCTCGTCAAAGAAGCTGTTTTCGAGAGTATCAGCGGGGGAGCCGGCGGCTGGACCGCCACGTTCTCTACCCCGTCCGGGACGAAGACTTTCGAGGCGGACGTAGTGATCGATTGTACGGAGTTGGGAGACGTGGCCAAGGCCGCCGGCATCCCATACCGTGTAGGAATGGACTCTCCTTCGTATGCGGGTGAGCCGATGGCTATTGGGCCCAACGATATCGTTCAGGACCTGACGATGGTGATGACCCTCAAGGACTACGGTCGCGATGTTACTATCTCCCGTCCGGAGGACTACAACGAAACTCTTTTCTACAACAGTTGCAAGAGCGTCTACAACGTAGCTAACACTACCGGACAGACTATCTGGTCGCCTGCTGAGATGATGTCTTACGGACTTCTCCCAGACGGAGAGATAATGATCAACTGGCCTATCCACGGTAACGATTATTATGTTAACCTTATAGAGATGAGCCGCAGCGAGCGCGAGCAGGCCCTCCGTAAGGCTAAGAACCATTCCCTCGGTTTCCTCTACTACCTTCAGACCAAGATAGGTTACAATACCTGGGGTCTTGCAGACGATCAGTATCCTACCGAGGATCTTTTCCCGCTCATTCCCTATCACAGGGAATCCCGCCGAATCGAAGGCGAATACCTTTTCAGCGTGATGGAAGCTGCAAGTCCCTTCGATTATAAGGGCTACCGTACCGGAATTGCTGTAGGCGACTACCCAGTCGACCACCATCACTATCAGTACCCCAACTGGAAGAGCATCGAAATCAACTTCCCGAAGATAGTCCCCTTCACCGTCCCTCTTGGCTGCGTCATCCCTAAGTCGGCAGACAATTTCATTGTAGCGGAGAAGTCCATCAGCGTTACGAACCTTATCAACGGTTCCACCCGTCTTCAGCCCGTTACGATGGAACTCGGTCAGGCATCAGGAGCGCTGGCAGCACTCGCGATCAAGCAGCGCAAGCAGGTCCGCGAGGTCTCCGTTCGCGATGTGCAGGATGCGCTCCTGGGATCCGGCGCCCGCCTCCAGCCTTATCTCGACCTCGAGCCTTCAAGTCCCGATTTCCTTGTCCTCCAGCGCATCGGCTCTACCGGCATTATGCGCGGAAAGGGTGAGACCGTAGGCTGGTCTAACGAAATGCGCTTCCGCCCCAGTGACCTCCTCCTAAAAAGCGAACTCTATCTTACAGACTACTACGGCATACAGCACGACAACTCAACCGCCGCCATCTCCGGCTCCCAATTTGTCGCTCTGCTTGAAAGCATCACCGGAAGTCCTATAGATACCCCGTTGAAAGACAAATCTACCGTTTCCCGCCTCGAAGCCGCCCGCCTGATAGACGAGGTCCTCGACCCGTTCCACTCCCGCCCCGTCGGCCTTGACGGCGAATTACAGTAAAACTATATGGACAAACAACGAGAAATCTGGATAGACTGGCTTAGAATCTTCGCCTGCTTCGGGGTGATGCTGACCCACAGTTGTGAACCCTTCTACCTCGGAGGCGAAGGCTCTCTGATTCTGACTAAAGCGGACGCATTCTGGGTCGCTACCCTCAATGTCCTGCCGCGAGCCTGCGTAGCCCTGTTTGTGGTAGCCTCCAGCTATCTTCAATTCCCGCTCCACTATAGTACGGGCGAGTTTTTCAAACGTCGCGCCGCCCGCATTCTGATCCCGTTCGTGATCTGGTCGGTGGTGTATGCACTCGTCTGGGGTGAGCCTGTTCAGAATTTCAAGGACCTGCTGCTGAACTTCAACTATGCCGCCGGCCATATGTGGTTCGTGTATATGCTGGTAGGCCTCTATTTGATTATGCCGCTTCTTTCGCCGTGGGCGGAGAAGGTGGGGAAGCGCGAGCTGAACATCTATCTGGCGATATGGCTTTTCACGACCGTGATTCCGCTGATCCGGCAATGGGTCGGAGGCCCGGCCCCGGTGATTTATGGCCCTTCGGGCATTCCGAATGCGGCCCGCTTCCCGCTATGGGGCGAGGCCAGCTGGAACGCCTACGGCGTGTTCTATTATCTGAGCGGGTTCGTGGGCTATATGCTGCTCGGGCTGTATTTCCGTAAGTTCGCCGGCGAATGGAGCTGGAAAAAGACGCTCGCAATCGGACTGCCGGCCTTCATCGGCGGCTTCGCGATATGCTGCAGCGGGTTCCTGAGCCGGGTGTGGGCAGACTGCGGAGGCGAGTTCCCGATCGAGGGACCGGTCGGGCTGGCCGCGCTCTGGGAAGGGCCATGGCTCAACGACACCATCGGGGTGGCGCTGATGACGATAGGATGGATAGCCCTGTTCAGGAAGATCGGCTCGGACAATGCGTTCTACCGTAAGGTTGTCGTTCCCGTTTCGGAGGCCGGCTATGGGATGTACCTTAGCCATCTACTTCTGCTCGTTGTTATTTCGGGCTGGCTGCGCTCGGCCCTCGGCCTCGGAGCAGACGGTGTGCTCGGCGCTCTCTGGACTACTCCGGTGCAGATCCTCTGCACCTCCGTGCTGTCCTTCGCCGCCGTCGCCTTGGTCTGCTGCCTCGTACGCCGCATCCCCCGCGTAGGGAAATGGATAATTGGTTAAACTATGAACAATAATAAAGTATCTTTGAATTTCAAGGTTCAGAGCCACGAAGTCGACCTCGCGAGCCGTCTGAAACCTTTTTACCTTCAGTGTTATCTTCAGGAAGCCGGTTATGCCGGATCAAAATTCTGCGGCGCGGGTTATGAGACGCTCCGCGACCTGAACCTCGCGTGGGTGCTCAACCGCATCCATATTTCCTTTAACGGCATCCCCAAGTGGGGCGATGATATTCGCGTCGATACCTGGTCCCGTGGCAACAGAGGCCCGCTTTGGCACCGTAATTTCCAGATTTTCAGGGGCGACGAAATGTTGATTCAGGCGACTTCCGCCTGGACCTTGCTGGATCTTAAGAATCGCTCGATATTCCGCGGAATGCCTCCTTTCAAGGAAAATACACATTGCGAAGAGGATACCCTTCCCCTATGTACCAAACTGATTGTTCCGGAAGGAATCCAGATGGAGACTGTAGGGACCCATATCCCTGCTTTCAGCGAAATAGATACCAACGGCCACGTCAACAACTGCTGCTATACTGAATGGGCGATTGATTCGCTGCCCTTCGATTACCTGGCCTCCCACGAGTTGAAGGATCTTGAAATCAACTATTTCGCCGAGGTCTCTCCAGGTATGGTGGTGGACTTCCGCCTCGGCCGCGAGGGCGACATCTGGTACTTCTGCGGAATCCACGACGATATCGTCCGCTTCCTTGTCCGCCTGGAATTCTGATAATAAGTAGTGCCAACTTTTTATTAAATTTGTAGAAATGATAATCGAGGCAACAGGAATTCATAAGTCGTTCGGCACCCTGGAGGTGTTGAAGGGGGTGGATTTCAGCGCGGAGAAAGGAGAGGTCGTCTCTATAATGGGCGCATCCGGCGCCGGGAAAACGACTCTTCTTCAGATACTCGGTACGCTGATGACCCCGGACAGCGGGGAGCTTAGGATTGACGGGAAAAATGCGCTGGGGCTCAAAGAGAGGGAGCTTGCCGCATTCCGAGGAAGAGAAATCGGCTTTGTTTTTCAGGCCCATCACCTTCTGCCCGAGTTTACCGCATTCGAAAACGTAATGATTCCGGCGATGATAGCTGGCGGAAGGACGCAATCCCAGATGAAGGCGGCGGCCGAAGAGGTATTGTCCCGGGTGGGACTCTGGAACCGGCTGAACCACCGCCCGGCCGAGCTCTCGGGCGGAGAGCAGCAGCGCGTCGCAATCGCGCGGGCGCTTATCAATGACCCTGCCGTCCTGCTGGCCGACGAACCTACCGGCAACCTCGATTCTGCGACGAAACAGGAAATCCATCAGCTCTTCTTCGACCTTCGCGAGCAGCTCGGGCAGACGATAATCATCGTCACCCACGACCCCGACCTCGCGGCGCTCTGCGACAGGGAGCTGCATATGGTGGATGGACGCTTTATGTAATCGGAGCGACTGTTCGTCCTGAGAGGCCTGTCCACCCCCCGGACAGGGGCAGGGGGAGGGGCCCGTTGGAAGCGAGTTTCGCGTAGCGGGACGAAGATAACAATGGGAGGGGCCGGAAGGAGCGATAGCGACTGGAGTCCTCGAAGGGCGAACAGTCGTCCGATAATATTATAAAGAACAATTATGTTACCATGGCCAATATTGAAACATTAAAGAAAACCGCCTCGCAGGTTCGGCGCGACATCATCAGGATGGTAGGCGCCGCGAAATCGGGCCACCCGGGCGGCTCGCTCGGCATTACGGACGTAATGACCGCGCTGTACTTCAGTGAGATGAATCACGACCCTAAGACGTGGACCCGCGAGGGTAAAGGGCAGGATATGTTCGTCATTTCCGCCGGCCACCTCGCCCCCGTCTACTACAGCGTCCTTGCGCGCAGCGGCTATTTCCCCGTCAGCGAGCTGGGAACTCTGCGCAAGTTCGGCACCCGCCTCCAGGGCCACCCCTGCGTCACCGACCATCTCCCCGGCGTCTTCGCCCCTTCGGGTTCGCTCGGCCAGGGCCTTTCGGCCGCTGCGGGCATGGCGCTCGGCAAGAAGATCGACGGCGACCCCGGGCGCGTCTATGTTCTTTTGGGCGATGGCGAGAGTGAGGAGGGCCAGATCTGGGAGGCCGCGATGTGGGCCCCTCATCATAAGGTAGACAATCTCGTTGCCTTCACCGACCTCAACGGCCAGCAGATCGACGGTCCTACCGAGACTATCACCGGAATCGACAACCTCAGCGACAAATGGGCCGCGTTCGGATGGGACGTCATAGTTGCAGACGGCCACGACTTCGATTCAATCCTTCAGGCCTTCGAACTGGCTCACGCTCAGAACGGCAAGCCGAAGATGATACTCTTCAAGACGGAAATGGGCCATGGCGTCGATTTCATGGCAGGAACACACAAATGGCACGGCAAGGCCCCGAGCGCCGAAGAGGTAGAGAAGGCCCTCGCCCAGCTGGAAGAAACCTTAGGAGACTATTAGTATGAAGAAGTATATCGATACAGGTAAGAAGGACACCCGCAGCGGTTTCGGCGCGGGTCTTCTGGAGGCAGGAAAGCGCGACAGCCGCGTACTTGCCCTGACGGCGGATCTCAAGGGTTCGGTGAAGATGGACGCATTCGCGGCCGAGTTCCCCGAAAGGTTCATCCAGTGCGGAATCGCCGAATCGAACATGGTCGGAGTGGCTGCTGGTTTAGCTACAACCGGAAAGGTCCCGTTCATCGGCTCCTTCGCCGAGTTCGTTACCGGCCGCGTCTATGACCAGCTCCGCCAGGAGGTCGCCTATGGCCACACCAATGTAAAGATCGCCTCGTCCCACGCCGGAATTACCCTCGGCGAAGACGGCGCGACCCATCAGACTATGGAGGATGTCGCCCTTATGCGCGCCCTTCCGGGTATGACCGTTCTCGTTCCCTGCGACTACAACCAGACTAAGAACGCGACTATCGCCGCGGCAGCTTATGAAGGCCCCGTTTATCTTAGGTTCGGCCGCCCGTCGGTTCCGAATTTCACTCCGGAAGACGAAGAGTTCGTTATCGGGAAGGTATATAATCTGAATCCCGGAAGCGACGTTACCCTAATCGCAAACGGACACCTTGTCTGGGAAGCGCTGCTCGCGGCCGAGGCCCTCGAGGCAGAAGGCATCAGCGCCGAAGTCCTGAACGTCCCTACAGTAAAGCCTCTCGACGAGGCCACAATCATAGCCTCGTTGAAGAAGACCGGCTGTGCGGTAGTTGCTGAGGAGCACAATATGGCAGGTGGGCTCGGAGAAGCCGTGGCTGCCCTCGCCGCCTCAGCCGTCCCCGCGCCGATTGCCTTCGTCAACGGCGCCGACCGCTTCGGCCAGTCCGGCACCCCCGCGGAGCTCCTCGCCGCCTATGGCCTCAATGCCGAGGCTATCGCAGCGGCCGCCCGCGAGGTCCTGAAGCGTAAATAATTTTGATATTTGCCCGAAGGGGTATATATTTGCTGCCCCTTTCGGTACGGCCGTCAGGTCGCCGGGAGGGGAATTCGGGGTGTGGCGCAGTTGGTAGCGCATCTGGTTTGGGACCAGAGGGTCGCATGTTCGAGTCATGTCACCCCGACTATTTTACCGGGGGACGCGTCCTTCCCCCGAACCCCCTGCGGCCTTTCCTCCTTTCCGTATTTTGCTCGCGCAAAATACCCGGACCGGCCGGTCGCCTGATGGCGACCATTAATCAATCAGGACAAATTATGAAAGAGAACGATTGGAAAAAACGTCTCGGAATTGTCTATTCGACTAACCCGGATTTTCAGTATTCTACGGAAGAGACTTCGGAGCCCGAAACACTCGAGCCCTCGAAGCAGAGGCTGATAGTCCGCCTTGACCGCAGCGGCAGGGCCGGCAAGCAGGTGACTCTTGTTCAGGGCTTTGTCGGTACTCAGGAAGACCTCGCCGAGCTTGGTCGCAAGCTTAAGGTAAAATGCGGGGTTGGCGGCAGCGCAAAAGACGGCGAGATAACTGTCCAAGGCGACCTTCGCGACAAGGTCACAAAGCTGTTGCTTGAGATGGGCTATAACGCCAAGCGCGGGAACTAATCCTTTTCTTCTTTTGGTGCAGGACGCACTACTGCGATAGAAACCTCGTAGAGCAAATACAGAGGCAGGAATACGACGGCCAGGGTGAACGGATCTCCGGTAGGGGTGATGACAGCCGCCAAAATCAGAAGAATTACTATCGCGTAGCGGCGGTACTTTTTCAGCATTTCCTTATTGACGATTCCGAACTTCGAGAGCACCCAGGCCAGAATCGGAAGCTCGAAGACCAGTCCCATTATGAATATGATCGAGACGAAGGTCGAGATATAGGAATTCAGCGAAATCTGAGTAAGAATGCCGGTCCCGATATGATAGCCGGCCAGAAACCTGAAGGTCAGAGGGAAAATTGCCAGATACCCGACAGCGCATCCCATATAGAACAGCAGGGCCACAGCCAGCATCGCAAATCCCATCCCGCGCTTCTCGTTCTTATACAAAGCCGGCTTTACAAAAAGCCAGACCTCTACGAGAAGATATGGGAAACCCACCACCAGCGCCAGCAGAAAAGCCGTACGCATATGGGTGAAAAACGGAGCGGTAACGTTGATGTTGACTATATCAATCTTAAACTCTCCTTCGAATAGCCCTCCAAACCATTTATAGACGAAGAAATCCCCGGTAGTAGGCGCAAGGATGGCAGCGTCGAAAAGACTGGGCATCAGGGCAAAAGCGGCGATGAACAAAATCAGGAGCACTCCAAGCGTCCTGAAAATAGACCATCGCAACACTTCGAGGTGGTCCCAGAAAGTCATTTCTCCTGAATTAGACATCCAGATCCTTCTTGATTTCGTCTTCGACGTCCTTCACCCCTTCGCGGAAGCTCCTCACTCCCTTGCCGATACTCTTCATAAGTTCGGGAATCTTCTTCCCGCCGAAAAGCAGCAGGGCGACTATTGCGATGACGATTATTTCGCCTGTACCGATATTTCCCAGCATTATGAATCGAGTTTAAGGACTGCCATAAATGCGGACTGAGGCACCTGGACTGTACCTATCTGGCGCATACGTTTCTTTCCTTCCTTCTGCTTCTCGAGCAGTTTTCTCTTACGGGTAACATCTCCGCCGTAACACTTCGCGGTAACGTCTTTACGGACCTGCTTTACCGTCTCGCGGGCGATGATCTTCGCTCCGATGGCGGCCTGGATGGGGATGTCGAACTGCTGGCGTGGGATAAGCTCCTTCAGCTTTTCACACATCCTGCGCC
>JAEESD010000187.1 GCA_016286145.1 Bacteroidales bacterium
CTTGAGCTGGGCCTCAAAGCCCTTTTCCATAAACTCCGCCTTTCCAACGGTACGCTCGGTATAATCGGGATCGATGTAAGGATTGTCGAAAAGTCCGGTGCGGAACATGTTCATCAGAAGGCGGACCGCCGAGCGTTCGAAGCGCTCGCGGGCGCTCTTCTCCCCGAACTCATCGCACCACTTCCTGTAGGCGGCTAGTACGGGGCCCTTGTCGTTGTTGCCGCCGAACTGGTCTACGCCTGCCTTGATGACACGGTAATGTCTTTCGTCCTCAGAAAGCGTCTCAACACCCCAGGGCTTTCCGTATGCCTCCTCGACCTTGTAATAATCGTGGGTTATACCCCAGTCGGTACAAACAACGCCGTCGAAACCGTATTGGTCTCTCAACTTCTCGTTGATAATGTACTCGCTGAAGCTATTTCCTACGTTGTTTCCTGAAGGATCCAGCCCATAGGAGATAGTGTAATAAGGCATCACCGCCGAAGCAGAGCCCGTCTTACCGTCCAGCTTAAACGCGCCCTCGACGAAGGGGATAATCTGCTGGCCTACGTTGTCATTGGGATAGACAGAGTATTTACCGAAGCTGTAGTGGGCGTCGCGTCCGCCTTCTCCCGCACCTCCGCCGGGCCAATGCTTGACCATCGTGTTGACGCTCCCGAAGCCCCAGCCGTCTTCGATCTGCTCGCAGCCCTCGGATTCCTGGAAACCGTCGATATAGGCCTTGGTCAGGTCGGCCGCGAGATACGGATCCTCGCCGAAAGTCCCATAATCACGGGCCCACCTCGGATCGGTTGCAAGATCCGCCTGCGGCGAAAGGGCGGTCGCTATACCGAGAGCCCGGTATTCTACCGCTGCAATCCGGCCGAAACCCCGAACCAGGTCGGGATCGAAGGTGGCTGCCAGTCCCAGCGGTGCCGGCCACTTGGAGATAGTGCCGCTCGATCCGGCGTTGAATTCGGCAACCGTCCCGACTTCATGGCGCGGGTCCGAACTTATATTGACCGGGATACCATGGCCCCGGCCCTCGCAGAATTCCTGGGCATTGTTGTTCCACTGGGCGAACATGCGCGGGGTCTCCGAGCGGACGATAAGGACCGCGCGAAGGTTGTCCTCTGCAAGAAATGCCTTCTGCTTGTCGCTGAGGGCCGATTTAGGCAGGCCGCTGAGCCTGAGGATAGTCCCGTTGTAGGTAGACGACCAGAAACCGTAATCGTCTGTAGGGATGGCCTGGTGGCTGCTGTAGAGCATCAGGCCGGCTATCTCTTCGATGGAGAGTTTGGATGCAAGGTCCTCGGCTCTTTGGCGGGAACTGAGACGCCAGTCTTCGTAGGGATCGAGTTCTCCATCCCTGTCCAGATCTTTGAAGCCGTATCCGTCTGAGTTAAGGATCGATATTCCGGAGGCGGGGGAGTATCCGAGCGTACGCCCTCCCTTCTGAGATATCACTTTGAACTGGCCGTAATCGGTTTCGGTATAGCGCACGCCTGGGTTGCAGGAATTGAGTGCGGATAAAAAAGCCAGAGCAAAAAGACCGATCAAACTCTTTTTCATCTTCTCTCCTTTACTTCGTCTATAAGTTCCTTGGGCGATTTCCCAAATTTTGCCTTGAAGGACTTGCTGAAATATTTGGCGTCTGCGAATCCTACAGAATATGCCAGATCCGAGACCCTGATCTTGCCCGTTTCTTTCAGAATGGTTTTGTAAGCTACTGCAAGCCTCGTATTTATTATGAACGCTACCGGGGTAAAACCGGTAAGGCTCTTCATCTTCTCTGTGAGTACTGTCTTCGATACAGCCATCTCTGCCGCGAAATCGGACTGGCTGAACGACTCGTCTGAGATGTGATCGTCTACTACTCCTACGGCCTTTTCGAGGAACTGTTTGTCTATAGAGGTATACTCGCCGTCTTTTACCTCGAAAACGAGCTGAGTGCGCAGGTCTGCGATCTGCTTCTCGCGCTTTCTCATCAGGTTGCTTATCATAGCCGAGAGCACCGCGAAATTGCAGGGCTTGGTAAGATAGCCGTCTGCCCCATGACGATAGCCCTCGATGCTGGAATCATCATCCTTTTTGGCCGTAAGAAGGATCACCGGGATGTGGCTGTACTCGATATGTTCCTTTATGTAGGAACAAAGGTCCATTCCGTTCATTCCCGGCATCATAACATCTGTCACTACTACATCGACGGGATTTCCCGAGAGTATTTCTATCGCTTCTTCAGCGCTGCTGCAGGTTATAACATTGAAGCGCTTGGAGAGGATTAC
>JAEESD010000044.1 GCA_016286145.1 Bacteroidales bacterium
GGCCGCCTGCGCGTCGCGCGCGCTCATTCCCTTCAGCTGGGCCAGGTACATAGCCTGGTCGCCTACCTTCATTTTTCTGTAAAGGCCGCGTTCCTCAGGCATATAGCCTATCTTCTCTACATCGGACTGAGTAATAGGGCGTCCCTGGAAGAGAACCTCGCCTGCGTTGGGGATAGTTATTCTGTTGATTATACGGATCAGGGTAGTCTTACCGGCACCGTTGGGGCCCAGTAAACCGAAAATCTTGCCCTCGGGTATCTCCAGGCTCACATTATCGAGCGCCACTTTCTCCCCGAAGGTCTTGGTAACATTCTTAATCTGGATGATAGACATTTTTCAGTTGTTCAGATATATCGCGTAAAGATACAAAATTATTGTCTTTGTAGGTATATGGCTAAGCAAGGAATTAATGTCGCAGCGCAGTGTCGGGAACTGATATCCGAAATAAAGGAAGGTCAGTATAAACCGGTGTATCTCCTGATGGGAGAAGAAGCCTATTATCCGGATATGGTCTGCCAGGCCATCATCGACAACTGTATCGACGAATTCTCGAAGGATTTCAACGAAACTATCTGCTACGGAGCGGACGTAACTGCCGATCAGGTAATCTCGGCCGCTCGCCAGTTCCCTATGATGGCGGATAGAGTGTTGGTAGTCATACGCGAAGCCCAGCTGATGAAAACACTCGAACAGCTTAGCCTTTACTGCGAGGAACCGCTGGACAGTACGGTGTTGGTGATTCTGATGCACGGCGCTTCGGCCGATAAGCGCAAGGCCCTTTATAAGGCCGCGACTAAAAACGGTGTCGTTGTAGACAGCCAGCCCGTCAGAGACTACGAAATCCCTTCCTGGATAGCCTCCTACTACGAATCCCGGGGGCTTAGGATAGATCCCGATGCCGCCGCACTGCTCGGAGAATCAGTCGGGACCAACCTCTCTACTATAGTCCTCGAAACCGACAAACTCCTCAAGGCCCTGCCCGAAGGAACTACCAGAATTACTGTTCAGGACATAGAGAGCAATGTAGGTATTTCCCGCCAGTTCACCATCTTCGAGCTCAATAAGGAACTCTCTTCCCGCAATGCTACAAAAGCTCTGAAGATAGCGGCCCATATCGGAAACTCAGCCCGCTTCGCCCTTCCAGCCGCTGTAAGCGCAATGTACAACGAGTTCAATAGGATCCTTCGCTACGGCGCTCTCCTCCAGAAAACGCCCTATCCTTCCGCTGAAGACAAGGCCAGGGCCCTTGCCGGAGTAAATCCCTACTTCTACCGCCAGTACGATCAGGCAGTGCGCAATTATCCCGTCCAGAAAGCGATGAAGATCATCTCTCTTCTCTGCGAATACGATTATCTGGGAAAAGGCGGAGACGGAAGCGTAGCAACCGATCCGGGCGAGCTGCTGGTCGAACTTACGGCTAAAATACTCAGCGTCTAGACTTCCCGGACCTCATCCTTGTCTACATACCAGAGGTAGGCCCTTACCTTAGAATAGCCCATCGCCCTATACAGTTCCGCATAACGGCGGACCTGCCTTATGTAGGAGCCTTTCTCCTCGGCGAACTTGTAATCCACTATCTCTACCGACCCGTCGGGCTTCAGGACTACCCTGTCCGGGCGGAAAGTCTCTCCGTCGGGAGCGATTATCTCGCGCTCGTCCAGAAGCCGTGACTTGTCCGCCGGGAACCAGCCGCGATGCCCAACGTTAGCAATGGCCGCCGCCAGCATCTTCTCGGCCCCATAGCCCTGGTCGGCGGAAAGCAGGCCGGAGCTGACCGCACGCTCGACCGAGCCGGGAAGATCGGCCGGGCTGAATACGGTCTCCAATATCTTATGTAGCACGGTTCCCCTGAGGCGACGCGAGGCTGAGATACCGGTCTCGCCCTCCGGGTCGAAGAAATCGGCCGAATCGGTCTTTATCTTAACCTGCGAGCGTGCTCCCGCCTCTTTTGGATCTATGGTGAAATAACGGAGCCGCTGCTCCACCTCCTTCGGGCGGAGCTTAAGGGACCTGCGCTCCGGCAGGTTCTCCTTATTCGAGACCGTTCCCCACAGGTAGTGATCTCCCATATTCCTAAAGCCTGAATTAGGATTGTCGCAGAATAGCTGGAGAGCTGCGCCAAAACCGTCTCCCTGGGGCTTCTCAAGCACTATCTGCATCGCCTGAGAGGCTCTGGTAGTAGCTACATACCAGGTATTGATTCGGTCTATGCTTCCCATCCTGAGTTCCCTCAGGTAATTGTCGGAGAAGAGAGTGCCCTGCGATTTTGAGGTCAGGTTGGTTCTGTAAAGGGCGGGCTCGACCTGCTCGAAGGGAGTACCTTCTACCGAGGGATCCTCCCAGAATTCCTGTCTGGAACTTACTGCGGTATCCTTAGCCTTGACCGGGACTATTACATAGGGATAATCCAGGCCCTTGGCTTTATGGATCGTAATTACCGTGATGGCGTTTGCTCCTTCCGGGGAGGCTATGTTGCGCAGGATTCCGTCTTCCTCCCAATAATCCAGGAAGGAGTGGAGGGAATTGCCGTTTCGGCTTACGAAATCGCGGACCAGATCCATAAAGGCCAACACATAGAGCGTGTCGGAATTGACCTGCTCCGTAGGCAGTCCTTTGAGGATGGATTCGCAGATATCCGTAAGAGACTGGCAGGAATCCATCGATTCCGGCTGGAAATCAGCGGCATAGAAGGAGTGAATCCTGTCTGCGGGATTATCAATCTTGTAGAGCCTTGCGACCAGATTTCTGATTGTAATTCCGCTGCTGATCCGGAGCGAATCGTTGGTAATTACGTGTTTGCCGCTGGCCGTAAGGCGCGAGGCAACCTCCATCCCCATATCGTTTGTCCTTACCAGGACGGCTATGTCTTTCAGGGCAAAACCGCGTTTCTCGGCCTGCTCTACCGCCTCTACCGTCTGATCGTAGATAGACTCGCAGAATGTAACCTCAACGCTTCCAGGTATGGAAAAACGGCTTCTTGCGTCTTGCTCAACGTCGGAATAGATGGCGCTTACGGGGCGGCTTTCTGTTTCCGCCTTGACGGCTGGAGAATCCGCCACCGCTTCTTCGAGGGCTATATCCAACTGAGCAGCCCAGGTCTTGTAGAACTTGTTATTGAAAGCGACTATCTCGGACGCACTGCGCCAATTATCCCTCAGAGGGTGGCGCAGGGTGCGGTCCAACTCGCCTTCTACCTTAGTGTCGAATATGTCCCAGCGGGCGCTTCTCCAGCGGTAGATACTCTGTTTTACATCTCCTACTATAAGGTTGTAGCAGCCCTCACCGATACTGTTCTGGAGCAAGGGCTTGAAATTCTCCCATTGAGTAGAAGAAGTGTCCTGAAATTCGTCCAGCAGGAAATGACGGTAGCGCACTCCTACCTTCTCATATATGAACGGGGCGTCAGAGCCCGCTATGATATCCCGTAGGATTGAGTTCGTATCGTCCAGGCTCAGGACATTCTTTTCCTTGAGCAGGGCCTCGAACTGAGTGTCCAGGGCCTCGGCTACCCGGAAGACAGCCGCCTGCCGGCGAAGAATAACAGCCGTCTCATAAAGCTTCAAAGGCCCTGATATAAAGGCAGATACGGCGGCCATAGCTCCAGCCTCCCTTGCTGCCGCCCAGGTCTTGGGCTCAGCTTTGTCAAAGATTTTCTTAAGAGCTGGTATTCCTTCCGCCTCGATTTTTCCGAGCCACTCTTCGAGTTTCGCCTTGCTCTTGATTGTAGGAGGAAGAGATGCCAGATCCTTTCCTGCGGCCGTCTTGATTTCGGCCTCGGCCTCCTTACATATCTTGGCGCAAAGTCGGCTCAGGCTTCTTAGGTTCTGCTCCGAGAAAGCCTTTTTCTTGTCTACTCCCAGCGCCTCCGCCTTTTCCCGGTAAGCCTCGGACATATATCCGCCCGCGAAAGATGAGAGGGCATCCCTAACCTTATACCTGTCTCCTTCGGAGATTCTCTCCATAGCGCTCTCCGAGAGCCACTCAAGCAGGGCTTTGTCTCCGGATGAGAGCGAATCCAATACCCTGTCTACGCTCTCTTCTACAAGAGACTCACGGTCCAGCTCCACCTGATATTCGGCGAACTGCCCCACTTCCCTGGAGAACGAACGCAACACCCTCTGGAAAAAGTGATCGATCGTACTGACCGAGAAGGCTCCATAATCGCATAGTATGTCTGTAAGCATCCTGGAACACTCCCGGCTCAGTTCTTCGTCTGATTCAATCCCGCACTCTCTTTTTAGGTAATCCCTGTAAAAAGAGTACTCAGGGTGATGGGAAAGGGTATCCAGGCTCTCTATGATCCTGGTTTTCATCTCTGCCGTAGCTTTGTTGGTAAAGGTAACGGCGAGGATATGTCTGTACGGGTGATCCTCCTTCCGGTTTTTCAGAAGGAGTCTTATATACTCTCTGGCAAGGGAGAACGTCTTTCCAGAGCCGGCCGATGCTTTCATCAACTCGACTCCGCCTACGTTATGCAGTGTCTTCAGTTTCTCTTCCACGGCCTCAACGTTTCTTTATTCTCCCACAAAGTATACGGTAATCGCAGTATTCGCAAGGCTTATTGTCTGCCGAGCGCTTGAACGGGACCGTAATATCTTCCATCTGCTCGAACTGCTGCTCCAGGAGTTCTTCAGTTCCGGCGGCAAATTCCTCGTTGAAAGGATAAGTCTGCACGTCCTGCGTGAAGAAACTCTTCATCGCATACATCGAGTTGTAAATAGCTTTCCCGGCATATTCACCCTTGCTCTGAAGTATCTTATCGTAGATAAAGAACTGAAGAGCGGCTTTGTTGTCGCTGCCGAAAGTCTTGGGGGCTGCGGTCAGCTCGAGCACGTCCTGAGTGTCTTTTCCGGTTTTGTAGTCCACGACCCTTACCATCCCCTCCCGGGATTTGTCCAGACGGTCTATTACTCCCTGGAACTGATGGCCGCAGATCTGGGCGTACATCTTATTCTCCAGTCCGAGTATCGTAATTGGGCCGCTCTCGCGGATCCGTTTGATATCACACTCGAGTACCCTTGTAATGAACTTCACCAGGATATCTGAAGTGACAAGATCCTGACCGCCCACATCTACGCTTTTCAGCTCCTTTCTTATGTGGTCGAGGACCATCGACTTAATCTCGCCCGGGCGCTTGAGCCAGCCCTTGAGATAGGCCTCATCTACTTCCCTGCCTTCCGGAGCGTAGATTTCCTTCAAGACTTCGTGACAGACTGTTCCTTCAAGACTGGGATCAAGGGTTTCCTTGACTTCTCCTTCGGGCCTAAGGTCCTGTACATAGCGGTAATAGAACTTAGCCGGACAGGCGAAGTAAGCCTGAAGAGAGGTCGCTGAAAAAATTATCCCTTTAATAGTCTCTATATCCTTTTCCGTCTTCTTTATCTCTTCTTCTTCGCCGGACTGGGAGATATCCGCCATCGCGACCGCCTCTTCCAGCACACACTGCTCCGGGTAGAGATAGCGAAGCTGCTTTGCGAAGCGGCTCTCTTCGCCGGTATTGAGCCCCTCGGTCCTTGAGTCATAGAGCAGCCACACATCCTCGGCGCGGGTAATCATACGGTAGAAGTAGTATGCCCACACCGCATCCTGGCGCAGATATGTCGGTAGCCCGAAGGCCATTCTCATCTCGGCCGGGATGAAAGAGGAGCCCGCGCTGACTCGCGGGAAGACGCCCTCGTTCGCGTTCAGGATCACGATATGTTTGAAGTCGAGCGCGCGAGTCTCCAGCGGGCCCATCACCTGCAGGCCGCCAAGCGGTTCGCCCTCGAAGGGGACGCTGATGCCCGAGAGTATCTGCTCGAGCAGATGTATCCACGTCCGGGGCTGGACGGCCAGCGACAGATCACCCAGCCTCGTAACGGCCTGATAATAGCGCTTCGCGAAATCCAGCTGCAGGACGATATTCTTATCGTCCGAGCCTCGCAGAAGCGAGGCCAGGGTCGTACAGACCCGCAGCAGGTAAGCGGACAGAGCGGCCGTCTGAGAGACGTCGGCAGCAGCCGGATCCTTGATTACAGGATCGAAGATTACGGACAGGACGGGGCCGGAGGCTATATCGGATTGGGGGATGTAGTATTTTGCAGCCTTGAGAATATCGGAGACCTTTTGCTTTTCTGTTTCGTCGAGAAGGGCGCCAACTATTCCGGAAGAAACTATGTCGTGGAAGCTTTTGTGGTAGAAGTACCACTCCCCTCCCTTGCAGCGCATATGCATCTGCAGCGACAGGACGTCGCGCATCAGCGAACACCACTCGCTCGAGCGCATAGGATAGCCCATAGTAACGTTTACCCCGTCCTCGAGATGCGGCAGGCTGCCAAGCACCGGCAGGAGGATAGTTTCGTCTGCGAGGACTACCGCGAAATCGACTCCCCTCTCCTTCTCGGGGACCTTGGCCAGAATTTCGGGCAGGAGCCTGGCCTGGCCGCTGGCGGAAGGGACCTTGCAGACGTGGACCTTGGGGATTGTTTCCCCGCCATCGGGTGTAAAGGACGGAGGGAACAGGGCCAGGTTTTCCTTGCGGAAAAGGGAGCAGACATTTGAATCGTCCGCTATGAAAGGTCCTGCAAAATCCCAGCAGAACTCGCCCAGGCCGGCGTCGCGAAGCTTGGACAGAAGGGCTTTCTCGCAGTTGTTCAGAGCATTGAGACCTACGAAGACACATTTTCCTACTCCGGGATATGCTTCGGCCAGAAGGTCTGCTACAGGAGTTTCTTCCAATTTGTCAGCCAGATCCCTGTATATCTTTCCCTCGTAGGCCATACCCTTTTCCGACAGTTTATCCCTAAACTGAGTATATAAGGGATAGAGGATGTCCCAGATCTGCCTGAAGTTCTCCTTTACATCTCTTCTGGGATTGCCGCTATGGGTAACCGAGTCGAAATTCTTGACCAGTTTGTCTATGGCTTCCTTCTGCTTATCGTCGGCGTATTCGAAAGTGTCTTTGATTGCCCTGAGATCGGCTATGTTGCGGAAAAGCATCCCGGCATCTACCCGGTACTTGTCTACATCGTCGAAATCAGAGAGCAGTACGTCTCCCCAGTAGATAAAGTCGTCAAGGGGCTCCGCCTTGGGGAAGAGTTTTTTGTAGACCTCATACAGCTCCAGAAGCAGCGAGATGCGGTCCGAGGGCGCTATCCCGCTCATCGTGCTGAAGAAATCTCCGATGGTAGTGAGCCTCGGAGCGAGCATCGTCCTGGAATCAGCCGCAGCCAGCTCGCAGAAGTGTTTCCTAAGGAAAGCCAGCGAACGGCGGTTCGGAAGGACGAACACCGTCTCTTTCAGGCTATCCTGGGGATAATACTGCTCCGCTACCTGTCTGAGAAAAGAAACCATAGAAGAGGAGAGATTATTCTGAAGCCTCGGGGAGTTCTTTTCCGGGAGTAAGCTTCACTCCGGCGGCAATCACCTCATTTGCGGCCTTTACTATGCTCTGACGGCCTTCTACCAGGCGCAGCTGATTCTCCTCGAAGAGTTTGGAAGCCCGGGCGATAGCATTTCCGACCTCAACATTTTTCTCGCAGAAGGTTGCTACCCTGTCGACCATTTTCTGGGCTCCGGCCACTATGTCGGCCATATTGTCGAGCTGGTCTTTCTGTACCCACGCGCTTCTGATAAGGCGCAGGAACGGAATCAGGGTCTCTTCGGTAGTTATGAGGACGTTCTGCCTGAAGGCCTTGGCGAATATGTCCGGATCCTCCATCTTCGCGAGCTGGTAAGCTCCGTAGTTGGGGATGAACATTATAACATATTCGAGGGTAGTCCTGCCTTCGACATATTTCTGGTATTCCTTCGAAGTAAGCTCGGCTATGTGTGAGAGAATAGACTCCAGATTGCGTTTGGAGGCGTCCCTGCGCTGCTCGTCTGTCTCGGCGCTATAATAGTCTGCCAGAGCGGTCAGCGACACCTTCGAATCCAGAAGGACATCTGTATTGTCAGGGAAATGGAGGGCGAAGTCCGGGCGCATCTTCCGGCCGGTTTCTTCGTTCTGGATGATATTGCCCTTGCGGTCGCGCAGGTAGAATTCGGCGTCGTAGTCGCGCCCGGGAGTCAGGCCCTCCTTCTTGAGTATGTTCTCGAGGATGGTCTCTCCGAATATACCCTGCATCTTGTTCTGACCCTTGAGGGCCTTGGCAAGATCATCTGCCTGATTACCAATAGATTCGGTCTGTTTCTGAAGGTTGGTAACTGTCTCCTCGAACTTGGTCTTTATAGAAACGGTGTCTTCTGTATGAGCCTTTTTCTGGGCTTCGAAGGCCTCTTTCATCTCCTTGATGTTCTTGTCCAGGCCGTCCGTGATTACCTTTATACTCTCAGCCGCCTCTTTCTTTATCGCCTCCTCGCGGGCTTTCATCCTTTTTTCGTTCTCGAGAGCCAGCTCGTTTTTGGTGGCCTCGATAACCGCTTTCTGGCTTTCCTTAAGCTCGGTCAGGGTCTTGTCGTAGACCTCGGTTTCGTGGGCGCGGAGCGCTTTTTCCGCGCTGAGCTCGCCCTCGAGCTTAGAGATAACGCTGGTATAGTTCGCCTTGGCGATGAAGTGTGTCAGCGCCCAGGCGATGAGAGCGGCCGCTGCGGCGGCTATGATGATATACAGGATCATTTCACGTTCTGCTTAATATAGACATCCCTCTGAGGGAAAGGAATCTCGATGCCGTTCTCGTTGAGAGTGTTGTAAATCAACTCCTTAGCTGCTGCGATATACGGAATTCTTTCCTCTACCAGTACATACTGTTTTACTACCAGGTCTACACTGCTGTCTCCGAAATCGCTGAAGGCTACAGTTATTCCCCTCTTCTTGTCTACCACTTCCCTTCCGTAGGAATCTTTGCGATAGAGAGACTTCAGTGCCTCGGAGAGTTTTTCGCGGACAGTATTGACGTTGGAACCGTAGGCAACGCCCACCGGGATTGCGACCAACTCGTAGGAGTTGTTCTTAGTAAGGTTCTTGAAGTTCTCGTTGAAGAGCGTACTGTTTGTGAAGGCCATCAGAGCGCCGTCCATAGTCTGGATAGTAGTTGTCTGATAGGAGATGCTCTCCACCTTTCCCCTGATACCGTCACACTCGATGTAGTCTCCTACCCTGAGTCGTCCGGACATCAACTGAATACCGTAGATAAAGTTGTTCAGAACATCCTTCAAGGCCAAACCGATACCGGTTGCCAAACCTGCGGCGACTATAGAGAGGGCTCCCATAGGGATCTTCAGGAGGATAATCGAGAAGATGATGTAGATACCCCAGACGATGAAGGCGATTACGTTGTTTGCAAGGGTAAGGTTCACTTCATTGTCCATCAGGACAGCCTTACCACTCTTAGTCTTGACGCTTTCGTACTTGCGCAGTTTGTAGATAGCTTTACCGGCGTAGGACGCATAGCGGAAGATGAAGAACGAAGCGCTTACGATAACCAGCTTGAACATCGACAGATGGAGGATAGGATTGCCGTTGGAATCGCTCAGGTTGAAGAAAGGATGGTAGAAGATAGTCTTACAGATGGAGGTAAGATCGAAGATACCCGCTGCAAGCCATATACTGAACATAACAGAAAGAATAGCTGCAACCGGCACTACAGCCATCTCTACGAAGTCGAACAGCCAGGTAAGGGAGATATGTTCTCCGTCGCGTTTTTCAGTAGAAGCGAACTTACTGAACAGATACTTCTCTTCATAGATATCGAGCAGGTCGTAGACCGCAGTTATAGTACCGATTGCGGCGAGCTGGAAGAGCCACCAGATAAAGATCTGAACGGCCATCAGGACGTATCCCGTCCAGGACAGGACGGTAGCAGCGACCATCACTACTAGGGTAATCCAGGCATAGGCGATATCGCTCTTTCTGAGATTATCTCCGCGTCTTAGACATACTATCAGCTGCCAGATTGCAAAGCCCAGCAAAACCGGAGGATAGATAAGATTCAGGAGTCTGTTAGGGATAAAGATGATACGGAAGCTGATCACTATAAGTCCCATTATTATCACCGGGGTATACAGTTTCAGACTGCCCTTGAGCACATCCGGATCCAGACGGATAAGCAGCGAAGCGAGGATGGCGATCAGCAGCCATGCGAAGATCAGCAGCGGGAGCGAAGCCTCGACTATGAAGTTCTGGTTTACACACAGACGGGCTATCATCACCGAGATCGCGAAGATAAACGCTCCGATGAGGATAATCATTATATGTCTACGCTGGCGGAAGTCTTCAGTCTGGAAGTACTTCACCTTCTTCATCGTGATACGTACCAGAAGGTTGCTCACTACGACCGCGATAGCCAGGTAGAACAACACGAAGAAAATGAAGCCTACCACTATCGGGCCTCTCCACTCACTCTTCTCTCCGGTAGGGGCATATTTCTGGACTGCATCCTGCCATGCTCTGCGGGCATACGAACCGAAGCTCTTGAGTACGGTGAAATAATCGTCCTGCCCCTCGACGAAGATGCGTTTCTGGATGAGGCGATATTTGTTCTGGGCATAATCGTAGCTGCTCTTGAGGCGTTCGTTCATCGCGGTATAGTGTTCGGAATCCCGAACCACCTTCTCGCGCTGAGCCTTGTACATCTTGAGCATACTCAGGGCATAGTAGATACAGGAATCTCTGTCTACCTGTCCAAGGGAATCGAGCACGAAAGTGCGGCGCTCCTTTTCCAGTTCGGCTCTGCGCGCCGAGTCCAGCTGGGGCATCTGGAAGCCCTGCGGCGGACGGCGCGGCAGGCGCCTCGTCTGGAAACTCGGCCCGCCTATTTCCCTGACGATACTGTCCGGGACTTCCTCTATTTCCTCCAATTGAGGAGGGAGACGGCGCAGCGATTCGATAAGACGTTCGTGGCGGTCGATCTCGAGATCCAGTTTCACGACCATATCATCGAAGGGTAGACGGGTCTTGCTGAAAGACTCATACTGTTTTGTCACCTCTCCCAGAGCGTAAGTGTGGTCGAAAGTGAAGTCCTGATTCTGAGAATAGAGCATCAGAGACAGCTCATTACACTTCTTCATCAGGCTGATCATCTGACGGCGGCGGCCGTCGTTTCTGGAGTTGAGTCTTTCTTCCCTGGCGGTCAGTTTGTCATACTCGGCCTTCAGCTCGAATCTCAGGACCGAGATAGTCTGGCCGAGGTCTTTCTCATTGAATACCGCCAGCGCCGGGATGCTTATAGCCAGCGCGGCAATTACCGCAATTATGCCTTTCTTTTTCATACTTACAAATATAGTATGTAACAGTTATTATCCCAATACTACGTCCAGCACCATCATGAGCGCAAAACCCAGCGCAAAGCCTATGGTACCGATATTTGAATGTTTACCCTGAGAGTATTCGGGGACCAGTTCCTCTACCACTACGTAAAGCATTGCCCCGGCCGCAAAAGCCAGCATATAGGGCATTATCCCAAGGACCTTGGTAGCAAGCAGCAGGACCAGCGCTCCGCCCACCGGCTCTACGATTCCGCTCAGCGCACCGATCCCGAACGCCTTGAGGCGG
>JAEESD010000045.1 GCA_016286145.1 Bacteroidales bacterium
TCTCCTTCCGTATGTCACTGACCTCCTTAAATAATCTGCCTTATGGAAATTCTGCTCAAGAAAGATGTAGCCAATCTGGGCTACGCCGGTGAGATCGTTAAAGTTAAGGCCGGTTATGCCATGAACTATCTGGTGCCCCAGGGCTTTGCCGTCGTGGCCACCGATTCCGTGAAGAAACAGCACGCCGAAACCCTCAAGCAGCGCGCTCACAAAGAGGCTAAGCTCATCGCCGACGCCGAGGCTCTCGCCGCTACCGTGAACGCCCAGACCGTTGAGGTGAAGGTGAAGGTCTCCGAGAGCGGCAAGCTCTACGGCAGCGTCACCACCATGGACCTGGCCGAAGCTCTCGCCGCCAAGGGCCTGAACATCGACAAGAAAGACATCACCATCGCCGGTGAAGTGAAGGAAGTCGGTGAGTACGAGGCCTCCGTCAAGATTTACAAGGCCGTGAAGGGAACCTTCAAGTTCAATGTTGTAGCCGAGTAAGTTCTTATACACTACTATACGAAGCCAGCCTTTTTGAGGCTGGCTTTTTTGTGGGTGTGGGGGCGTAACGTCGCAGGTGGGCAAAATTCTTTCCAACTGCGACGCTAGAACGCACCAGGGGCCATTTCCCGTCGCAGTTCAAACAAAAAATGCCCACCTGCGACGTTTTGGCCTTCCATCTGCGACACTTTGCCCCTTCACCTGCGACGTTTTGGCCGCGTTGACAGGAAAATGGCATGCTGTGCGTTCTGCGTGTCAACGTGGCAGAGAATTCGGGGGAAACGGCACAAAAGCTAGCCGCGTTGACACGGAATCGCACTTGTGTGCATTCTGTTTGTCAATGCGGCAATGCGTGCGGACACTGGCCGGCAAGTACTCCCGGCGCTGGTTACAGACTGTCGATATACGCTTTCATTTGGCCTTGCAGTGCGTAGGCGGAATGGAAGAGGGCAACCTGGTTACGGGTGCGCACCAGGTTGTGGTCCGGGTACTGAATCTTGTAATAGGTGTCGCCGTTGATGTAATCGGCAAAGAAGCGGACGGCCTGCATGTAAGGGAAAAGGCAGGCGGCATAGGGCAGGTTCTCCTTCTCGATGGGGGTAAGGAAAGTGGCTCCTTCGAGGTAGCCTTTGGTGAAGGCTTCGAAGATGTCCATCCGGAGCTGCACTTTCTCCACGGCGGGGTCGTCTTCGGGAACCGTATTGGCAGCTGTGCGCATGAAGTCTCCGAAGTCGGAGAACACGAAAGAGGGCATGAGGGTGTCCAGATCGATGACACAGAGAACGTTGCCGTCCTTGTCAAAGAGCATGTTGCTTACCTTGGTGTCACAGTGGCAGATTCGTTTGGGAAGTTTACCTTCCCGGTACCAGCGCTCGGCCTTGCACATTTCGTCCTCGTACTGGAGCAGGTCCTTCAGGATGGCCTGCACCTCGGGGTTTGCCATGCGGCCGACGGCATCGGCCTGCACGGCCTCGCGCAGCTGGCGGGCGCGCAGCTCCATGTTGTGGAAGCTGGGGATAGTCTCGCCGATGGGCTCCTTGATGTCTGCGAGCATGGCCTCGAAACGGCCGAAGTTCTCGCCTGCGAACTCGGAGTACTCAGGGGTTACTGAATCGTAGGTAAACGAATCCTTTATGAAAACGGAGATTCTCCAGTAGGTCTGGCCGTCTGTCCAATAGGTCTTCGGGCTGTCCTTCAGAGGAAGGAAGCGGAGGACCTTGCGGTCGATGTCCTTTTCTCCGGCCGCTTCGAGTTTACGGCGGATGTGGCCGGTGACGGCCTCTATGTTGTGTTGCAGGAGGTCTACGTCTGTGAAGATAGCGTTGTTGATGCGCTGCAGGACATAGTCGGGAGCGTCACCTTCTGTCTTCACCAGATAAGTGTCGTTGATGAGTCCGCTTCCGAGGGGGCGGATCTCAGTCACTTTTCCTTCAAGCCGGAATTGTCCGACGATTTCGTTGGTGGTCATATTTTAGAACTGATAGTTGATACCGATACCGATCCAGAGGCCTGCATCCATGCCAGGGGTGAAGCACTTCGCGAAGTCTGCGGAAACGATGAAGTTCTGGTTCATAGCGATCTTGAGTCCTGCACCGCCGCTGTAGATGAGAGTCTTGATCTTGGCCGGATCATAGATAGGATCGGTAGTTCCGGTGAGGGCGTTGAACACAGGGTCATAGACCTTTCCGTCAGGAGCTGCGATCTTAGCCATTGCGTCGGCTTTGTAAGGCTTGGTGATGATACCTGCATCGAAGAACGGGTTCACTGCAATGTAGAAGTACTGGTTTGCGAGGGTGAACTTGACGAGCTTGATACGGAGTTCGGTGTTGGCCCAAGCCATACCGTCTGCAAGGATACGGTTCTCGCGAAGACCACGGATAGTGTTGGATGAACCAAAGCCCTCGGAGATCATATTACGCTGGACAAGCAGAGGGTTGTTCTGAACCATATACAGAGGGGTCTCGCCTGCGATAGTGTGCTGCAAAGCCAGACGATATGCGAAGACAGGGTTGCCGGCGGGGATGGGAATAGGAATCGAGATGTAGTGACGGAAGTACATACAGGCCTTCAGGTAAGGGGTGCCGATGAAGTTTCCGTTGAGGTAGGCCTCTGCCCAGATACCCTTGTTAGGAGCTGCCTCCATATCGCGGGTGTCGTATACGAGACCGGCGTTGAGTTCGAGCGAGATACCGCCGTTCTTCTCTGCGTCGGTAAGGACGCCGGAGTTAGAGAGGAAGTTGTAGAGGGTAGCGGTAGTGTTGTAGAACTGCTTGTTTCCGTTTACATCCACTCCGTTGTCCTTCATTGCTCCGAGATTCCATTTCCAGAAGTTCATACCGGCTGCCCAGTTGAGGTTGTCGGTGATGCGGCCCTGGAAGTTGGCGAGGATACGGAGCATCTCACGGCTCATACCGTAGTAGTTGACGTTATCGGTTGTTCCGGGAGCGTACATATCCCTGTTGCCCCATACATCATAGTTCTGAGTCGCAGCTGCGCCGTTGAAGCCCCAGATGCTATACAGAGGGTCGTTCATATAGGTGACGGAGGCGTTTACTCGCATATTGGGGATAAGATACTTCGAGTCGTATGCCAGATAGAGACGCATACGGTGACTGTGTGTGAAGTAGGAACCTTCCCAGCTGATTTTGTGGAGGGGATCCGGATAGGTACCGCCGTCTCCATAGTAATAAACATCTCCGAACGCGCCGGCCTGGAAACCGTTATCCACAGAATAAGTTGCGGTAGGAAGTACACCAAAAGACCAACCGGTCTTCATTTCTTTCTCCTCTTCCTGAGCGAATGCTCCGAAGCAAAGAACTGCTGCAGCAAGAACTGCAAGGATTTTTTTCATACGTTATTAATTTTAGAGTTATAAATTGTCTAGTCCACAAAGATAGTCAAATAATTAATAAATTTGTATTATGAAGACTATCCACATTACCCTCCTGCTCGCTAAGTGCGTGCTTGCAACAGTTTTGATGGCATCCTGTACCTCAGCTCCGTCTGTCCGCTGGATCGAAGGAGCGCCGGACTCGAAAGGGAAAGCCGTCCACACGATTGAAATCGTGAACGCAAAGTCTCTGCCGGACGGCTGGACTATATGGTTCAGTATGTTCCCCCAGAGGATCAGCGCGCTGGAAGGCTCCGACGCCGCGGTGAAAGAGTATCAGGCCAACGTACATCAGATTACGCCCGGGGTCGCGAAGGACACCATCCGTATCTTCTACCGCGCCGGCGCTCTGACCCGCCGCAGCTGGGCCCCGGAGGGGTTCGTGCTTCAGACAGCGAAGAAGCAGCTTCCGCTGAAAACCGAGTATGTCTTCCAGCCGCTGGCCCCGGACGGGGAGAAGTGGGTGAAATGGAACTCGTCGAAGCAGCTGAGCGAGCCCGCGGCCGCTCGGATTATCCCGCTGCCAAAAAACAGGGTGGCGGAGGTGCGCCCCCGCGGCTGGTACAGGCTCACAACCGGCGAGACCGTTATCATCGAGGCTGAGGATCCGGACGGCGAATACTATGCCCAGCAGACCCTCGCCCAGCTTCGCGAGAACCATGGCGGCGAAGTCCCGGAAATGACTATCGAAGACTGGCCGGACTACGAGTATAGAGGATTTATGCTCGATGTCGCGAGAAACTTTACAACCAAGGAGAATCTGCTGACCCTGATCGACGTCCTGTCGCGCTACAAGCTCAATGTCCTCCATCTCCATTTCGGAGACGATGAGGGCTGGCGTCTCGAAATCGACGGGATTCCCGAGCTGACTTCAGTGGGCGCGTTCCACTCGCTCGATTTTGAGCATCAGCTCCAGCCTTCGTACGACGGCAACGCCGACCCCAAGAACCGTGAGGCGCTCTCGAACGGCTACTATTCCCGCGCCGATTTCATCGAGATCCTGCGCTATGCGGCCGCTCGCCACATGAGCGTGATCCCCGAATTCGATACTCCCGGCCATGCACGAGCCGCAATCAAGGCCATGAGGGCCTACGAAAAGCGCACGGGCGATGCTTCGATGAGGCTCCAGGACCCGGCCGACGATTCGAAATACTACACTGCCCAGGGCTTCACGGACAATGTGATGAGCGTCGAGCTCGAGTCGGTCTACACCTTCATCGGCAAGGTCTTCGACAGCATCATCGCGATGTATGCCGAGGCCGGAGTCGAGCTGCCCGCGATCCATATCGGCGGCGATGAGGTCCCTTCGGGAGCATGGCACGGCGAAGACCGTCACGAATTTTATCTCGGCCGCGTCGCCCGCCTCGCCAAGGAAAAGGGCATCAAGATCGCCGGCTGGCAGGAAGTTGCCGGCTGCAAGAACCCGGCAATCGCCGAGCTCCTGCGGAGCGTCACCTATTCGACTAATGTCTGGGTTACTATAGGACCTTATGTCAACAAGCCTTACGAAATTGCGGATATGGGCTTCCCGGTAGTCCAGTCCAACTGCGAATATACCTACGCCGACCAGGCCTACTCCGGAAACAAGGAAGAACTAGCCCACAGCTGGGTAGGCTATATCGATGACACTGAGGCGTTCAGGTTCCCTCTGAAAGAGTATCCGAACATAATCGGCGTCCAGGCCCAGATGTGGACCGAAACGGTACGCAGTTGGGAAGATCTCTGCTACGATCTTTTCCCGAAGACCGTCGGAGTTTTCGAGAGGGCGTGGAATAGAAAGGCGCTTTGCAGCGAGGATGAGTTCTATAGTCTTATCGTTTGGCGCGAGATGCCTTACTGGGACTCGAAGGGAGTTAATTACCATATCCCTCAGCCGGGCCTTAGCGTAGTTGACGGAAAACCCGTCGGCAATTCGGCCATCCCGGGTGCTGAAATCCTAATCGACGAGCAGCCCGACCGTATCACTGCCCGCACTCAGTTCCGCGGTCACCAGAGCGTTCCCACGACTATACTCCCAGAACGATAGAGGCGGAGATGTTTAGTTTTTGAGCCATAGTGCGGGCCTGCTTCAGGGTGGGCTCGCACTTTCCTGATATTATCTCGCTGAGTTTGGACTGATTCATTCCCAACATAGCGGCAAGCGCACATTGGTTCAGGCCCATCTCATACATGCGAAGTTTGAGAACATCTATCAGTGTCGGTTTTTTGATTGGATAGTGTTCGTCTTCATAGTCTGCCACAAGGTTTGACAAAAGCACCAATTCGACACTACGGAAATCATCTTCCGGAGTGTCCTCTCCAACGAACTCCAGCAGTTCGTTGATTCTTTTCATAGCAGATTCGTACTGCTTCTCATTCTCTAACTTTGTCATAACCTAAATGTTTTCGATATCCTTTATCTGATCATATTCAACGTGTGTTCCAATGAATCTGATATATACCATCTTGATCTTGAATAACACTAACGCAATCAGTCTGTATTGATTGCCCTTGATGTTGAATACTATCCTTTTATTCCCTACTGAATCAGCCGACCCGAAGGTGCGTTTGACATCAGCAAAACAATCCCAACTTGCTTTTTCGGCCTTATCGTTCCAGTCTTCAAGGGCCGTTTGGGCATCTTTGTGGATGGCGTAAAAAAGGACCAGAGTCTTCTTTGCCACAATTCTCATATGTCAAAAGCGTTACAAATATACAATAATTATCTAAATATTGAATAATTATTCTAAATATTAGAATTATAGAGCTTCTCCTCGGCGAGGGAGTAGAAGGAGTCGTCGGAGACGATGATGTGGTCGAGAAGAGTGATGCTGCAAGCGGTTGCTGCGCGGGCGAGGTTCTGGGTGAGACGTATGTCTTCCTGGGAGGGCTCGGGGTTGCCGGCGGGGTGATTATGGACGAGGATAATACCGCGGGCGCTGCGGCTCATCGCGAGGCGGACGATAGTCCCGGGGTCCATCTGGACTCCGTCTGGAGACCCCGAGGACATCCGCTCGCGTGAGCAGACGCGCTGCCGCTTATCCAGAAACAGTACCCAACATTCTTCGTGCGAGATACCCTTAAGGTACGGAATCATCATCTCATAAACGGTGTGTGCACCAGTGATGATGCGCCCCGGAGAGCCTGCCCGCTCGTCGGCGAAGCGTCTGCCGAGCTCGAAGGCGGCGGCGAGCACCGCGGCTTTCGCGGGGCCCATCCCCGGCTCCCTCTGTAGCTCGTTTATATCCATCTGGGAGAGGCGTACGAGCTTCCCATCGCATGAGCGAAGAAGGGAGCGCGAGAGGTCAAGTACATTTGAGGAGGCAGTGCCGCTACGGAGCAGCACTGCCAGAAGTTCACCATTGGATAGGGCCTGGGGCCCGGAGGAAAGAAGCCTCTCTCGAGGCCTTTCGCTCGTCGAAAGGTCTTTGATTTTCATAGTTTAAGAAGTTGTTGTTGGAAGGAGGAGGATTAAAGTTTCGGTCCGTAGCAGAGGTCGCCCGCATCGCCGAGTCCCGGAACGATGTAGGAGTGGCTCGTAAGCTCAGGATCGATAGCCGCAACCCAGAGGACGGTATTCTCGGGCATCTTCTTGCTGAGATACTCGATAGCCTGAATGCTGGAGAACGGGCAGACGAGGTGGAGTTTGGCGAACTTTCCGCCCTCTTTGAGAAGTACTTCATAAGCGACTTCGATGGAGGAACCGGTAGCGAGCATTGTGTCTGCGAGGATGACTGTCTTGCCGACCAGATCGGGGCAGGTACAGTATTCGGTGTGGATATGGAACTCACCGGCGCTGTCGTACTTTCTGTAAGCGGCGACAAAAGCGTTCTCGGCTGAGTCGAAACAGCTGAGGATACCTTCGTGGAGGGGAAGACCGGCACGCATAATGGTAGCGACTACGATCTGCTCATCCGGAACACTGAGGCGGGCCGTACCGAGCGGGGTCACTACTTCTCTCTCTTTCGAAGCGAGCGTCCGGCTGATTTCGTAGCCGAAAATCTGGCCCAGTCTGTTGAGGTTCGTACGGAATCTCAGGCTGTCTTTCTGAAGGGTCTTGTCGCGAAGCTGGGCGACGAAGCTGTTGAGAACTGAACTTTTTTCTCCGAGGTTGATGACTTCCATATTATTTCTTTTTTGGTATTGACTGGTGACAGATTATTTGTATATCGACAGAGTCGACTTTGTAGCCTTTGAAACGGCGTCTCTTACAACGGCTCTCCACGAGCTCGGTAAGTTCTTCGTCCTGGAGGTCCATCCAGGTGTCTGCCTGAGGATCGTAGAGGTGAAGGTGGCAGGTAGGGTTGACGTCGAAATACATTTTACCGCCCTTGCTGAGGCGGTAGGAATAGATTCCGAGGAGGGCCATCTGAGAGAGGATGTTGTAGACGGAGGCGGTCGTTACTTTAGCAGTATTCTTGGAGGCTATAAGCTCACGGACCATATCTGCGCTTGCGTGTCCGAGCTCCATCATAACTTCGTGGACCGCCACCCTCTGGCGGGTAGCCTTGAGACCTTTGTCCTTCAGGACGTTTTTGTAGGCCTCGATATCTTCCCAAGTATGCTGTTGCTGCGAGCCCATCCCGACAAAGGTACAAAAAATACTTAGATTTCTTTGCGGAGTCGCGCTAAAGGAATCCCTAACTGGTCGCGATATTTTGCGATGGTGCGCCGGGCTACTATATAGCCCTTTGCGGCGAGCTCTTTGACGAGTTGCTCGTCTGTAAGAGGTTTGTGTTTGTCTTCGGCATCCACGATCTCCTGGAGGACCTTTTTCAGCTCGCGGGTACTTACTTCCTCTCCGGCCTTATTGACTAGACCTTCGGAGAAGAAATACTTAAGGGGATAGACTCCGTAAGGGGTGTCGATGTATTTACTGTTCACTACTCGCGAGATGGTAGAGATGTCGAAGCCGGTTATCTTCGCGATGTCTTCAAGAATCATAGGGCGAAGGTCGCGCTCGTCTCCGCTTACAAAGAAATCGTGTTGGTAGTCCAGCAGGGCCTGCATAGTCTTAGAAAGGGTATTATAGCGCTGCTTCAGAGCCTCGATAAACCACTTCGCGCTGTCCAGTTTCTCCTTTACGAAAGTTGCCGCCTCTTTCTTTTCGCGATCTGACCCGCCTTCTGCCTTGGCCAGCATATCGGCGTACTTCTTATTCACCCTCAGTTCGGGGATGTTGAAGCGGGGCATCTCGAAGGTAACATCGCCGTCGTCTCCCAGTTTAAGGACGAAGTCGGGGATAATCTGCTCGGCAACATCTGAGTACGAATCGTCTACCTGGCCGCCGGGAGAAGGGTTGAGGCGCGAGATCCGCTTCATAGCGTCTTTCAGTTCGTCCTCATCTATCCCCAGCCTGGAGAGGATACGGGAGAAATGTTTCCCAGTAAAGTCGGTGAAGCATTCTTCTAGTATGCGGCGCGCATTTACTGTCGCGGGTGTCTGGGTCGCAGCTTTCAGCTGCAGCAGCAGACACTCGCGCAGGTCTCGCGCGCCGACCCCCGCCGGATCGAAGGTCTGGACTACCGCCAGCAGGCGCTCCACCTCTTCGCGGTCGCTCTCGATGTTGGCGCGGAAGGCAAGGTCGTCTACCAGCGAATCGAGGTCACGGCGAAGGTAGCCGTCGTCGTCCAGCGAGCCTACGATAAACGAGGCGACCTCCTTTTCGTGGGGGGAAAGAGGGCGGAAACCAAGCTGGTCCAGAAGACTCTCCCTGAAGCCGGTCTTTACGGAGAAAGTATTGTACTCGGGCCTGGGATCTTTACCCCAGTTGCTGACCCTGGTTTTGTAGTCGGGAATATAGTCGTCCTGAAGCGAATCGAGGGAAACCTCCTTTGATTCCTGTTCGGGGGATTCGGGGTCCGGCGTATCGTCCAACACGGGGTTCTCCTCCAGCTCCTGACGGACACGCTGTTCCAGATCCTGGACCGGAAGCTCGATCAGCTTGATGGTCTGGATCTGCAGGGGCGAGAGTTTCTGGACCTGCTGCTGGGTTAACGCTAGACCTTGTTTATTCATTCTGAGGGGTAGGGGTAGGAGGGACTATCGGAACCTGCATTCTGACCGTATCTGCAGTAACGCGGACAAGGTCCGAAATTACCGGAAACTTCATCTTTTCGGTGACGATGAAGGCGTCTGGGAATACCCTCGAGATGCGCTGCAAAGCTACCTGGGCGTCTGCCTTAGTCCTGAAGTCTCCGACTGTTACCTTGAAATACGGGTTCTTGAAGGTACGGTAAGTATTGTAGCCGGGGAAGAGCCTCTTGAAGCGGGATTCGCTCTCGAAGGAGGCCTCGCGGGAATTCTGCTTGTTGTCGAAATAGATCCTGATGCGGAAGCCGTCTGTCTGGACTGTCTTGTTCTTACGGACCTGGGCTTCAGCGGCGTTCCTTATCGAGGGGCTCTGATGAAGCTTCACCCTCCAGGGGAGAATCTCGCCTACCGATTTCCCCACGAGGGATTCGTTCAGGCGCGGGACCGCATTGTAGATAACGGTATCGATGTATTTGTAACCTTCCTTCGGCGGCTCCTCGGTCTGGGCAAAGGCGCAGACCGAAAGAATCAGAAGCCCGAAAGACATCAAAAATTTTCTCATAACAGTTTCATTAAATCCTTGAGAGGTATGTTTTCAAGGGTTTGTGTTTTCTTAATTCCGAACAGGCCGGTGGCTGTAAAGGTAATGTCGGCCGTAAGGTTCTCAAAATCTCCGCCGGAGACTATCTTCATAATGCTGAACACGCCTACTCCGGGCTCCAGGCTTGCTTCCAGCGGGACGAAGACGGTCGAAGACGATCTTGCGGGAATCTCGAAATCTTCTGCCTGAACGTTGAGCAGGGTCTGTTCTCCGTTCTTTATTTTTCCGCTTATATCGCTGACCTTCACCTTGTATGAAGGGTTGTTGATATTAAGGTTTGCGACAGCAGTTATAGGATCCCCGATATGGACGGAATCCATTCCGCCGCCGGTAATAGTAAACTGATTGCGCGAGGCAGAACAACCGGCGAGCAGGGCGGCGACAACTACCGCCAAGAGTATGCGTACAATTTTATTCACGTCCCCAAAGATACTAACTTTTTGTCTATCTTTGCGAACGTGAGTAAAAAGGTATACATAGAAACCTACGGCTGCCAGATGAATGTAGCCGATACCGAGGTGGTCTTTTCGATCCTCGGAAAACACGGTTATTCCCGCACTGAGAATATGGACGAGGCAGACGTCATAATGGCGAATACCTGCTCGATCCGCGACAACGCGGAGCAGCGCATCCTCGGCCGTATCGATCAGTTCGCGCTCCAGCGCCGCAACAGGCCGGTAGTGGTCGGTATCCTCGGCTGTATGGCCGAGCGAATGAAGGAGCAGCTGCTCGAAGGGGGCAAGGTCGACGTCGTGGCCGGACCGGACGCATACCGCCGCCTGCCCGAGCTGCTTGAGGCCGCTTCCGACGGCCACCCTCAGATCGACGTAATCCTCTCGCGCGAGGAAACTTATGCCGACATTACCCCCGTCCGCCTGGATTCGAACGGCGTGTCCGCGTTCATCTCGATTATGCGCGGCTGCAACAACGTCTGTTCGTACTGCGTAGTCCCATACACCCGCGGAGTGGAGCGCAGCCGCGACGCCCGCTCGATCGTCCGTGAGGCCTGCGACTGCGTCCAAAAAGGCTATAAGGAGGTGACGCTGCTGGGCCAGAACGTGGACTCATACAATTTCGAAGGGACTTCGTTTGCCCGGCTGCTCGCGATGGTCGCGGAGGTGAGCCCCCAGATGCGAGTGCGCTTCTCGACCTCGAACCCTCAGGACATTTCGGACGAGGTGCTCGAGACCATGGCCCGTTACCCCAACATCTGCCACCATATCCACCTCCCGGTCCAGTCCGGATCCGACCGCATCCTCGAGAAGATGCGCCGCCGCTATACGGCAGCCTGGTACCTCGAGCGGGTAGACAAAATCCGCGAGCTGATGCCCGATTGCGCTATAACGACCGATGTAATCGCCGGCTTCTGCTCGGAGACTGAGGAGGATCACCAGATGACGCTCGAGCTTTTCGAGAAGGTCGGCTTCGATGCCGCGTTTATGTTCTATTACTCCGAGCGCCCCGGGAC
>JAEESD010000046.1 GCA_016286145.1 Bacteroidales bacterium
CGCCGTAATCCTTCTTGAATTTGCGGAAGTAGGCTTTGTGGCCGACCGAGATGTTGAACCATACACCGTTGTGCTGGTAAAGATACATCACGGTAGCGGCGGGCTTGTCGGTCGTCGGGGCGGCGGTAATCTGCTCGCCGAGCTGATCGCCGGCGTAGCCCTTCGCCTTATAGACGACCCCGCCGTCCGCCGCCTTCTTTACAGCGGCATAGACATTCTGAAGGTAAGCCTGGACCTTGGCTGCGGGAATCTTGGTAATATCCGAACCGGAGTAGAAGAAAACCTCGTCTTTCATCGGTTTGCTTTCGCTGCGTGGATCTGTTTTCAGTTCGCTGATTTCTGTTGCAAATGCAGGGACCAGTTTAGCGCTCTCAAGACCGGCAAAAGCGAATTTGTCGCCAAGAGTCTTTTCAAGAGCCTTGTTCTGAGCTGCGCAGGGCACCATAAGTGCCGCTGCAGCGATGAGTAAAAGAATGCGTTTCATATCTATTCGTATTAATCGTCGTAAGTAGGGGCTTTTTCTGTACGGATCAGATGGCCATAGTCGTCGTAATAGTCTATCTTATCATCATAAGTAATGAAAGAAAGCTCACTGTCGCTCCAGAGATCCCGGTACTTAAGAGGTATTATAACCTTACCGGTATTGATGCTGACCATTCCGTAGTACTGATCGTCTTTGCTGACCAGCCAGCCGCCAGCAATGCGGCTGAAGGTGGTATACTCGAACGGAAGGACTTCCCTGCCGGTCTTGACATTTACGAGGCCGAACTTACCGTTCTTCGAGAAAGAGAAGATGTCTTCGCCGTGGTACACGCCGTTTAGATCGTCATAGATAAACGGGACGCGAACCTGACCGCGATAGCCAACGATTCCTGCGTGGACGCTGCCGTCGGGATCCTGCTTATAGAGGAAAATCATATCAAGGTCGGGGAAAGCGTCCGGAAACATGGCATATGCATTTGCCCAGCTATACTTGTAAGGAAGGATCTGGCGGCCGTTTTCGTCGATTATGCCCCACTTGTAGCGGTCTTCCTCGGCGAAATTGATCTTGGTGTGGGAATATTTGTCATCCTCCTCAAGATTGCAACTGCGGGGCGCCTCGATAACACTATAGAGGCCGTTTCCTAACTCCCAGTAACCGGAGTAAATCTTCTGATTTACAGCTATCGCCTTAAGCCTGCGAAGGATAGTAGCCGGATCGTAGGTATAACTCTTCGAAGGCTTTACATGCTCGGCAAGAGCCTCGCTTTTCTGCCTCTCGAATTCTCTGATCATCTCATTCAGAGCGGCCTGAATTTCGGGGTTAGGGTTATCTTTCAGATTCTGGCGCAACTCATTAATCGCCTCTTCCTGCACCTTTATCGCCTCAGGAATTACCTGATTCTTGTCTTCCTGGCTTATCTCTTCCATCAAGGCAAGATACTGATTGAACAGTTCCTCATTCTCCTTCACTGTCTTATCGGCAAACAACATATACTGGATCGGAGCTTTAGCCGGATCAGTGCCTTTGTTTACGACAAACGCCAGTTTGGATACATTGAACCATCCGGGCGGTTCCGGTTCATCCTGAGCTCGGGCTACGATGCCCGCCGCCAATGCAAGTAAAAGTAAAAACCGTTTCATATTATTATCTAACTATTGTACTTCCCATTGAAGCCGAGAAGAATCCACCGAAGCCATAGGTAATAACATCTCTGCGTGCGTCAATTCTTCCGACCTGGATATTTTCTGTTGTTACGTTGGCATATCCGGCCAGATCGTAATTGGTGCTCTCACGTTCTTTGAAATGATAGTTTCCTGCAGAATCGCGGCTTATCTCGACCTGCTCTTTTTCCTTTACGGCAATCAGATTGCCTGAAGCAAGTCTGGAGGCAAGTTCAATATCGCCCACTCCTTTCCCTATCCATTTCCCTGCTTCTCCCTTCAGAACGTTCATCATATACTGGTCCATGCTCTCGCTCCCCAGCAAAGTCTTAACCGGCTCGGCATCCAGAGGAACTGGTTTCTCATATGCTTTATCTATATCGAGATGGACGCCAAACTTACCCTCCTTCAGACCCAAACTGATCTCGCCAAGAGGAGTCTGCATCGAGATATAGAGGTCGCTCAGACCATGCCATTGCTTGCCCAGGAATTCGGCCAGGTCGCGGGCGTCTTGTTCCTCCTGCTCGTGTTCGGCTATCGCCTCCTGATGATCCTCCCACTGTTCTTCCTTGATGTCTGCTTCAGCCTTGAGTATTATTACTCGGGCCTGATGCAGCATATCGCCCGCAGTCGCTTTAGCAGCGAAAGTGGCGGAGTATTCGGAATACATAAGTGCCAGATTTCTGTACCAGAAATAGTCACTGACTTTGCCGTCGCAGCAGTATGAACAGTACTTCGAGATATCCTTCCACCACTCTGCCAGAACAGGCCTGATAGTCCCGTTGTAATACGTGACATATGCGTTGGCCTTTTCGGTCTCGGAAACCACCTCTATCTGGTTCAGGTGCTCAAGCGGATGGGTAACTTCTGTCATTATGCGGTAAGGCCTGAAAATGCGCCTCTGGGCGCGTTCGATAGCGGCATCCGATGCATCGGGGTGGGCATCGCACCAGGCGTCGAATTCACCGAGGCATTGTTTGTAAAGTTTCAAAGCCGCCTTCTGTTGCCGCTTGTCCATCGCCTCGTTGAGAGAGATGTCTTTGTCGGTGCGCTTTACGCAGGCAAGTATATAGGTCTTGAGCCCCTCGGGCAGGTAGCCGTGGAAGGTGCGGGTCTGGTCATCGAAACTGCCGAAAGTGCCGTAGGCATAATCGAGACAGTATTTGTAGTAACGCTCCAGGAGTTTCATACACCAGTACGCGCGGGCGTCAGGCAGGTAGAAGCCATCGACACCGTATTCGGTACAAAGGGCGTTGGTGAGCCTCTCGTACGAAGTCTCAAGACCGGCCCGAACAGCCTCGGGGAGATTGATCTTCTCAATCCCTTTACGGGCGTCGGAGCTGGCTCTAACAGCCTGCAGAACTTCGGGCCTCTGCTTCGCCGCATCGATCAGGCTTGACATATTGTCGGGCAGATAAACTGCCCCCATCGCGGTAAGCAGGCCGATGGCCGGTCCTTTCTGGGCCGCCTTCTCGGCCTTGGCCCAGTGTTTAGACGAGCGTGTCTCATAATCGCGGGCTATGCGGGCGTTGTTGGTTCTGTTGGCCTCCAGATCGCCGGCGGGAGTGGCGTTGAATCCGGCGTCGTCGGCCGGGAAGAAATCGTCGTCGCCATAGGTGACTCCCTTACGGATGTTCTCCAGATTCTCAGGCGTGAATACCTGATTGACTATGCCCATAAAGTCCTGCTCGTCGAGGGAGGCCGTCATCTCCGCCTGGTCAAGCCCGGCCAGCAGCGAACTGATAAGGCTGACCGTGTTCTCGTTGAAGTAGCCCAGCGAGAGCGATTTGAACAGGGCGGCCGCTGCGCCTAAGGGGTCGGTCTGCGTCGTGAGCATGGCCTTGTAAAGCCATGCCTTGCCGTCCGGTTTGCGCCGCTTTGCGGCGACCTCGATGACCTTGGGGACCACCTTGCGGGCCTTCTCGACCTGCCCGAGGTCCATCAGGCATTCGAGCTGGCCGTAGAGCGGTTCTTCGAAATCCGGCTGTGCTTTCGAGGCGACCTCGAAGTACTCGAGCGCCTGCTTCGGCTCCTCCGCCACCAGCAGCATGTTGCCGGTAGTCGTAAGAAGAGAGGGGTGCGGGTAGACCCGGCAGCGCGCGATCGCCATCTCGATCATCTCGCCCGTCACGACGCCGAACAGCATCATATTATTAGCTGTGCCGTTGAAGTCCAGGATGTCGCGCTTAACCTGCTCGGCCGTCTTGCCCTCGGACTCCTTTTGGAGCTGTTCGAAGGCCTTGCGTATGCCATCTTCGGTCACTTTCATGTCCGAGCGGGCTACCGTCACCTCGGGCGTAGCGGACAGGCTGCCAGACGGAACGCCGCCGCCGGACTGCTTCCCGCTGATCGCGACCGAAGCGAGATTGACTCCGCAGGCGAGCTCCATCGCCGGGCCGTTATCCGTCCAGCGGGAAGCGCAGCGCGGCGGCGCTATCCCCTCTCCCGTCCAATCATTCCCGACGCAGAAGTACATATGTTTCGGGATGGTCGGGCTGAACGACTGCAGGGCCGCCGGGCCCATCTGAGGATCTCCCAGGTCGATAATTGCGACCTTATCAGAATTATAGTAGAAGGTTATAGTCTGTCCGTCCGAGGTATATTCGTCGAAGTACCAGCCGCTCTTTCCGCCGACCTTGCAAGTTCCCTGGCGGACGAAGGTCATCTGGCCGGGAGCCTGGGCCATCCCCATTCCAGCACTCCAGGTCTTCTTCTTTTCGTCTAGCTGATAGACAATCTCGCCGACTGAGAGGGTCACGGCATCTATCCCGGCCATCGAGGTTCGGCTCATAGTCACCCCGGCGCGGGACGCCATCTCTACGGTAGCTTTCCTGCCGCCCAGGTCCATCGAGACCTTCATATAGAACTTTCCGCTCTCTATAGCTTCGACTATCGGAGTAGAGACCAGACGGCCCTGAGCAAAGGCGGCGACACTCAGGAAGAGTGTTGCCGCCAAAGTAAATAATCTATTCAAGTTTATCATTCCATTGATACCGAATCGTCCGGTAATTCAAGTTTGTAATCAGCGATGTCTTTAGCAATCTCGAAATACTGCTGGGCCACCGCGTCCGGGGTAAAGGCAGGAGCCATAAACTCAGTGCTTCCTGTCTGAGCGAACTGCTGGGCGCGGAAGGCTTCCCTTTCCTCGGAGAGCTTCATGACATCGGTCTTGTAGTACTGCATCGCACCGGCGATAGCGTTTCTCCAGATAGGGAGATACTCCTCGTAGAACTTGCACACAACAGCGAATTCCTGCATTTTGAGCGCATGGAATCGCTTTGCTGCCGCCTCGCAGCGGGCTTCCGTTCCGGGAGCGGGCAACTCATCCAATGCACCATCCATAATAGCCTGGTGAATACCTTTCTCAATCTCTATCACCTGGCCTCTGTACTTTTTCTCGTACAATTCACAACCTCTCTGACGGGCCTCTTCCTTACGATTGTCGCCTTCTTTGAAAGCATCGAGAAGAGTACGGTCCATCTCATTAAGTTGTAGTATGCCTGATTTCTTGCCTTTACCGGAGGCGCCTCGGGACTGGTATGTAGAAAGTTGTTTTCCTATCTCTGCCGCCTGCTCAGGATTAGCGCCTGCGTTCTGGGCTTCCATCATCTTGCTGATCGTTTCGAGATCACTTGAAGTCGGGCCGCCTTGGGCTTTCATCACTTTGTTTGCAAAGGCAAGCTGCTCTTCTTCGCTGAGCTCGCCAGATTGGAGTTTTTGGATGTCAGCGGCGCTAAGGCCCATTCCGGACATACGGCCCATCGCTGCTCCCTTAGCGGAACCCGGAGTCATTTTTCCGAGAGACGAGACATCCGGGGTAAACTCGGAAGGCAGTTCGCGGATAATGTCTTCAGCATCTTTGTGTTTCTCCAAAAAAGCCTGCAATGCTTGTCCGCCGGGGCCTTTGTATTCGTCGTACGGAATACCATCTTCTTTAAAATCTTCCAACAGATCCTTTACAGTAGGCAGCGCCGGAGTGAGGGAAATTATCTTATTGGCCTTGTTCTGAGCACTGGCCGGAATAAGAAGGGCAAGAGCTGCAAGAGTAACTATTATCTTTTTCATATGCGGTTATTTCTTAATGAATTCAACTCTGCGGTTCTTGGCGCGGCCCTCGGGTGTTTTGTTTGAAACGAGCGGTTCGTGCGAGCCCTTACCTACCGGGGTGAGGCGCGCTTCGTTGATACCGAGCTCGACCAGAGCGGCGACTATAGTCTCTGCGCGCTGCTGGCTGAGCGGATCGTTGACCTTGTCCGAGCCGGTATTATCAGTATGGCCTACGACTTCGAATGCGAGGTCCGGATACTGCTCCATCAGGGCAGCAATGCGCTGGAGTTCGATTATGGATTCCTGTTTCAGCTCGGCCTTTCCGGTCTCGAAGGTAATGTTATAGCTGACTATCTTACCGTCGTTGATGAGGCGGTCGTAGAGAGGAACCGCACCCTCGCAGAGACGGACATTGCTGATTCCACTGAAACGATACGGGCTGGTACTGTTGAAATAGAAGTAGCCAGGAGCCTCCATCGCCGGGACGTTTATTACTCGGAAGCCATTGACATAGCCCTTGAAAGCCCTCTTATTGAAGGAGAATGCGAAATGATTCCACTCCCCTGCCTTGATGGGACTGTCTGAAGCATAATCGGTAGTACCGGTATTGAGCCCAAGAGCCTTTTGACCTGAGGACCTCATATCGCTGCCGGGCTTGTTCAGAGACCATTCCATATTGCTGGATCCATTTTCGCAATAATAGAAGCCTACGACGCTACCTGCATTATAATAATCAGACTGCCCTCTGGAGCCAAAGATCACATCCATTCCCAATGTAGATTCTTCTTCTTCATTGATAGGAGCAAGGTACATATCGTATTCAAGGGTAAAGCTATCCGGAAGCCATGCCCATTTTTCATTCATATTGGGGGTTACCTGTCCGAGACCATTATCAGTAAAAGCCAAAACCTTCCTTCCTTCAATGGAAGCGATTTCTACATAGCCGTCAAAAAGCTCCCAACGCAGCGGGAACTCTCCGAGACGCTCCTGAGAAAAATCGTCCTCAAAGAACAGGTCATCACCCGGGACGAAGTCACACTTTGCGTACTTCGCTTTTGCGGCCTTCACGACTGCTGCGACCGACTCATCTCCGGATTTAGAACCTGACTTAGACTGCCCGGCTTTCTTCTCATCGCCCTTAGGCGCGCCGCACTCCGAGCAAAATTTACCGGTGTTGCCTTTAGCCCCGCACTTTGAGCAGGCCCAAGCCGCGTTATTATTCTCTTTGGGGGCTTCCTGAGCTTTTTTATCAGTTTTCTTTTTATTGGGGTTGAACAATCTGTCAAGAGCATTGTCTACAGTAGTATTTACAGTACTGTCTACCTTCTGTTCGACCCTGTTCTCAATCTTTCGCTCAATATTGTCTTTAGTCTTGTTTTTGAGCCTGTTGAGAAAATCCTGAGCCTGGGCTTGCGCGCTCACACACGCGAGCGAAACGGCAAGCAGAGTCAATACGATTCTTTTCATATTATATCAGTTTTAGATCTATCGCTTTACGAACCACCTCAGCGGAAGTGGATGCCTGGAATTTGTCGAGGATACGCTTTCTGTACCACTTCACCGTTTCGGGAGCAAGGCCAAGAGCGGTCGCTATTGAGGGAGTGGTCTTTCCTTCAGCTATAAGACGGATTATCTCCTTTTCTTTTGTGGTTAATGAGACTTCTACCATTATACTATCGGTAAGTGTTCACACAAAAATCGTTTATTATATTCTCAAAAACACCACTCAAAAGGGTGGTCGCCACCCCTTGGGGTGGTAATCTCCCTATATTTTTTTAGTTATTTTTGCGTTATGAAAAAAACTGCAGCCATTCTTACCCTTTTGCTCAGCGTACAACTCTCGTTCGCTTACAATGACCACCGCGGGTTCAATCTCGACTCTCTCGAGCGAGCGGTAGCCGTCTGGACCCCTCAGGCGATAGATAAGGCTTCGGAGCAAGAACTCCTTCAACTCAACCGCACATACAGGGATTTGATGATGGGATGGCTGAATCTCAACGCAGAAAAAACCAAGTTCTACGGAAAAAAAGCACTTGCTATAAGTGTTTCTCAAGGCTGGCAGGAAGCGAGCAACGATGCCTATCGCTATGTAGGCCTCTCCTTCTACGGACAGGAACAGTACGACAGCGCGCTGGTCTACTTCCTCAGATCGGTCGAATGCGTCGACAAGATGGCCGCTGGAGCGACCTCTCCAAATAATCCAAACGGCTATACTGAAAAAGAGGTTGATGACTGTTACGCGGCTCTGTACGGAACTATCGGCAATCTCTATAATGTGATGGATAACATTCCCGAGGCGATGGACTACTATAAAAAAGCCGGACAGATTTTCGACAAGTACGGCTGGAATGAGAGCAATACCGTACTTTGGTACAATATAGGCGAGACCTGGATGGACGAAGGCAATCTCAATAAAGCAAGAAGCGCCTACGACAAAGCAGTAGAATATGCGGCCGCCTCGGGCGATTCCCTTATGATGGTCTACTCATACAAGGGCCTCGGGCGTCTGTATATGGAGAAAAAGCAGACCGGCAAAGCTCTTAAATACCTTCGAGAAGTAAACGCTTACTACGCAGTACACCCGGAAGAGGGCAGCGTCTTCCCCCGTGAAACACTTGAATTCATAGACAGCGTCCTTACCAGACAGAAAAAGCAACTCAGCCTGATGCTGGCCGGCAGCTTGCTCGTTATACTGATGCTGGCCGGGCTTCTGTTTGTAGTACTGAGGCTGCGCAAAACAAAGCAGGAGAAGGCAGAGGCGACCGCGCTCATCGAAGAAGTGCTGGAAGAAATCCCTCCTCAAAGAGAAGACATCAAACTTTCCGAGCGCGAGAAAGACATTCTTGACCTCCTGTCAAAGGGCTATACCGCCCCTGATATAGGCAAGGCCCTTAATCTCAGCCACGAAACCATCCGCTGGTACCGCAAGAAACTCATTGCGAAGTTCGATGTCTCGAACACCGCAGAGCTTATTTCCATCGCAAAGGAGATGGGGCTGATTTAGCTTACGCTCAGAATCAGTTCAAAGACTTCTTCGCTGCCGTCTGAATAACTGACCGTAGCCTTGAGGGTGTGTTGTCCTGCCTGAAGGGTGACGGATGAATCAACGGCCTGGCCGTCGAGCTCCCAGACTATAGCAGATACTGATACCCCTTCCGGGACGTCCAGCTTAAGATCGAAGACATCTCCTGCAGCATAACTGCCGCAGCCAGGATCGGCGATAGCGCAGATACCTATCTCGGAGAAAGTCGTAGGACCGGTATTAACCGTATCGTCCTGCTTCTCCGCCAGTTCGACTTCGAGCATCAGAGATATATCGTCTTGAATGTGGGTCCAGTCACTCTTTTCAAGATTCAGAAAATCCTCATAGAGATTATCGCCTCCCAGCGTTGTAATGAAGAGCAGACCTTCATAACCGGAAGGGATTCCACGCGCCTGGTCAAATCCCACACCTACATACAGATCCTTACCTCCGGGGACTTTCAGGTCCAATCCTGTAAGGTCGTGCTTCTCATAATTTGAGCTGAGCTGAATCGGGGTGGTATAAAGACGATCCGATCCGGAATCAACGATAAGATAATAAGCCTTCGCCTGCCAATACGCACGGAAAGAGATGCTCGTAAGAGTACCGCCCTTCTCGGGGAGATCTTCGGCAGGAATACGGATCGCCGCCATCTGGGATGAGGATTCTCGCGAAAAACCTACAATATACAACACTCCGTCCGGATCGAAATAGCAGTAATTACGGATAGGACCGGTCGCAACACTGCTCATCACGATTTCTGCTGAATTGATGTGTTTCGTCAGGCTTACATTTGCTCCTTTAGTAATATAACCTTCCTTGGAGCAGGTGATGCGTCCCTGATCTGCGCCGAATTCCTCTACATCCAGAATAAAACAGCCGTCCTGGTCCGTCATAGCCTCAAGGACCTTTGGGGCTCCTGATTTTCTGAGCCTCTTCGGTCTAAGGACAGATAAGGGATCAGGCAATCTGGTAAGAGAAACATAAACTCCGCTGATTCCGTGACCCGAATTATCTTTTACTTTTCCCTTCAGAACCTTTCCTGTCGGATAATTGGCAGTAAGACTGACAGTTCCGGCGGAATACGAAATGCCGGACAGTTCGACAAACGATAAGCCATCCCAGTCACGAGGCGTAAACTCAGTTATCTTTTTAGCCCCGGGGAACACCCAATTCTCGAGTTGATCTTCGCTATAATTAAGATCGTTCGGACTGGCGGCAGGAATTACATAGAAACAAGGGTGATCCCCATAAGCGTTGATGTCGTTGTAACTTGTCCACTTCTTCCAATGATCGTAGGCAGACAAACCGTTTACGTTCCTCTGAGGGGACTTGTCTACGTGGTACACAACAAGTCCTTGGGGAATATACGCATCCCAACCGCTGCCGTCACGACACTCATACAGGAAATACTCCCCTTCAGTTTCGGTCGGCGACATATACGCTACATCATCCTTGATCGATCCGAAAGAGACATCGCCCTGAGGGAGTTCCTGGATATCACTTTCTATCATCCATCCGAGGAATACACGCTCTTCAGCGTTGAAGTACGGCGGAGTACAACCCCTGTTGTTGTAGGAACCGCTACACATTATTGAGAAGTTAGACAATGCAGCACATTGGCCGTTATTCTCATAGTCGATATCATAGAAATCTGGAAGGCCGAGTGAATGGCCGAATTCGTGGCAGGTAGTACCGATCCCACACATATTCGTCCCGCTGTTGCCTTTGAGCTCAGACGTACAGAAATAGCGGCTGACCCTTTTGCCGTCGAAGTAATTCTGTCCTCCCATATAACCCTGATGCGGCCAGATAGTATCCTCAGAGCCCCATTCTGCGGTATTGTAGCCGGCAAAATAGAAGAGAGTCATATCTACATATCCGTCGTTGTCCGAGTCGTAGGCGGTGAAATCTACCTGATCGTCCATCAACTTGCAGGCGTCTCTCAGGGCTTCGGAGGCAGCTCTGTCGTTACTGATTATATTCCCCTTCGAATCCTTTATGGGCTCGCCGTAATACTTCATATTATGTGGAAGAACTACAGGACCGTAGACATCGAATATGGGCTGGAACTGTCCCTTGGAATTGTCCATATAGTAGTCCTGAACACTTCCTGTACCCCCATTTTGGGAATAGCCGCGCTGATTGAGAAGATCGTTGAATTGTCTGGCAGGATCTTCGATGGAAAAACCCAGGTCCGAGAATTCTACAAGAAAAACCGGAATATGTCTCGAGCCGTGGGTCATCTGATTGTCGGTGTGGGTACGCCTATCGGAAAGAGAGCGCAGCTCGTTCATCTCCGAGCGACGCTGAGCGGCCGCTTTTTTCAAGGATGGACTGAGGGTTGTCCTGGTCCAGTAGCCCCTGCTATCCAGGGCCACAACCTGGCTGGTCCCGGCTATAGTAGTCCAACTGAAGAATTCATCACCGTGGTGTTCCAGCCTGATTACCGATCCGTCCGGCTGACGATAGGTATGTACGCCCGGCATCGCCGGAACTGCCATCGCGCTGATACTGAAGAGAATAAACGATAAGAGTAATGATATCTTTTTCTTCATAGCCCGCTACTTTTTTAGGATGAAACCAACACCGGAACGCTTCTCTGCGAACCAATACAG
>JAEESD010000188.1 GCA_016286145.1 Bacteroidales bacterium
TCTGCTTGTCTACCTTGTTTACTACGACTACCGGCTTCTTGCCGAGCTGGAGGGCTTTCTGAAGCACGAAACGGGTCTGGGGCATGCAGCCTTCAAACGCGTCTACGAGCAGCAGGACGCCGTCGCACATATTGAGGACTCTCTCCACTTCCCCGCCGAAATCGCTGTGGCCGGGAGTGTCGATGATGTTGATCTTGACGCCTTTGTAGGTCACGGAGACGTTCTTTGCGAGGATGGTGATTCCCCTCTCGCGCTCGAGATCGTTGTTGTCCAGGATGAGCTGGCCGAGGTTCTCGGGCTGACGCACGAGGTTCGCCTGATAGATCATCCTGTCCACGAGCGTCGTTTTACCGTGGTCGACGTGGGCGATAATCGCTATGTTTCTGATATCTGACATTCTAACCAATAATAAAGCCCGCGAAGTTACTAATTTTCAGCGTAACTGCAAATCCGGATACCTAAAAATAGCTATTGCCAATAAAGGGCAAAGTATCTAAATTTGCTCCCGTTATGAAAACGATCAAAGAAGTACTTTACGATTGCCAGGCCGCGAAGACCGCAGTGCTGGCTACTAATTTCTATAACTACGAAACTTTGGTATGCGTCGCCCGCGCCGCTCAGGCCGTCGGGGCTCCGGTGATGCTGCAGCTCACCCGTTCGTCGATCGACTATATGGGCCTTCATACGGCCTACAAGATGGGCCGGCAGGTTATCGAGGACTATGGCCTTCAGGGCTACATCCATCTGGACCATGGCCCGTCGCTCGAGCTGGTCCAGCGCTGCCTGGACGAGGGCTTCGATTCGGTGATGATCGACGCGTCCGAAAAGCCCTTCGCAGAGAATGTCGAGACCTCGGCTAAGGCGGTTGAGATGGCAAAGCCCTACGGAGCAAATGTCGAGGCCGAGTTGGGCTATGTAGCGAAGCTCGGACAGGAGCAGGGCGGCGGGTTTACCACCCCCGAGCAGGCCGTGGAGTTTGTCGGAGCGACCGGCGTAGACGCGCTGGCAGTCTCGATCGGCTCGGCCCACGGCTTCTACAAGCTGCCTCCGCACCTTGATATCCCTCGCCTCGCCGCGATCCACGCCGCCACGCCGGTCGCCCTGGTCCTCCACGGCTCTTCCGGTATTCCACACGACCAGGTTCGCGAAGCTATCGCAAACGGTATCGTGAAGGTGAACCTTGCGACCGAGATCAAAGACAACTTTATGCGCGCTCTGAAGAAGGTTCTTTCCGAGAGCGACGAGATCGACCTGAGGAAAGTTTTCCCGAAGGCGATGGAGCCGGTGGTGGAACTTTTGAAGGAAAAGTATGAAGTAACAGGAGCAAAAGTGAAATAATTGCTATATTTGGGAAAATTAACACCGAATTTTATGAAGAAACTCGCAATTCTTATGGCAGCTGCCGCCCTTCTTTTTGTCGGCTGCAAGCCTAACGACGAAGAAGACGACAAGGCCGGAAAGACCGAAGTCGGACTTTGGTATGGTTATAACACACCCGACAGCAAGGACGATGTCGCATATGTTCTCGAGCTTAAGAAAGACGGAACCGCAGACTACATCATCTCCGCCTGGGGATGTCGCTATCAGGGCCCTTACACCTACGATGGGAAAGTCGTGAAACTCACCTGGAAAAAGTATCTGTATCGCCCTAATGCAATGGATTATATCGAGGCGTACAACGACTACCCTACCCTTCCTCAGAATCTTTATCTCCATTGGGAAGACGGAACTACTTCCGAGGACGCGAACCAGTACGGCGCCGTCCTCGAGATCAAGTTCACCTACTCAGGAGACACCGGCGAGATCGACATGTTCAACAAACCCTGCTACGCCGAACGTCAGAAATAATTGGTTCATCTCAAGCTTATGAAATAGTCGGGCAAATTGTCCGACTTTTTTTGTGCGCGAATTAGAGGCGCGAAGCGCCGATAGCGGCATCAGCCGCGTGCCGTGAGGGAGGAGCGATGCGACGACCGGAAGGCACCCGCCGGGAGCGAAGCGGAGGCGGCATGCCCCGGTGGGGCAGCTGCGAAGCAGCGGGGGTAAAAAGGCAGGCGCAGCCTGCTAGTCAACAGTTCAAGCCTGTGGGCGACGAAAAAAGCACTGCAACCGCAGTGCTTTTTTCGAGCCACATAACAGGCTTGAACTGTTGACCTTCGCGTTACGAATGCGATGCTCTACCAACTGAGCTAATGTGGCTTGGGAGCGCAAAGATAGAA
>JAEESD010000047.1 GCA_016286145.1 Bacteroidales bacterium
CAGGATCAGCCCTTTCTCGGCTCCATCTACAAGATTTCCATTACCGTCTATTCTACCATAGTACCCGCCTGCAGGGTCGGTCATACGGTTAATCCAGAAGGGGAGAATGTTTGAAGTCAGCTCCTCGGAGACTTCGGCGCGTAATTGTTCAAGTGTCATATCGAAGACAAAGATATAAAAAAAGGCTGACCAAACGGTCAGCCTCTTATTGGGTAATAAACCTGATCTTACTCAGCCTCTACAACCTCGATCTTGAGGGTAGCGTAAACGCCTTTGTAGAACTTAGCCTTAGCCTCGAACTCGCCGAGAGCCTTGATCTCAGGAACCTCGATGTTGCGCTTCTCGACCTCGATGCCTGCTGCTGCGAGAGCCTCTGCAACCTGAGCTGCGGTGATACCGCCGTACAGTTTGCCGCCTTCGCCAACCTTGGCTGCGATCTTGATAGCGACTGCCTCTGCCTTAGCTGCAAGAGCCTGAGCGTCAGCGACGAGTTTAGCCTCTTTGTGTGCCCTCTGACGGATAGTCTCCTCGTTCTGCTTGATAGCGGAAGGAGTTCCGACGATTGCGAATCCCTGAGGAACCAGGTAATTGAGAGCGTAACCAGCCTTTACTTCTACTACGTCGAGAGCCTCACCGAGACCTGCGACTTCTTTCTTAAGGATAATCTTCATACTCTCAATTATTTAAGAAGGTCAGTAACATAGGGGAGAAGGGCGATGGCGCGCGCACGCTTGATAGCCTGGGCGACCTTGCGCTGGAACTTCAGAGAAGTACCGGTGATGCGGCGAGGGAGAATCTTACCCTGCTCATTGAGGAACTTCTTGAGGAACTCTGCATCCTTGTAATCCACATACTTGATGCCTGCTTTCTTGAAGCGGCAATACTTCTTCTTGCGAACCTCTACGGTCGGAGGATTAAGATAGCGGATACCGCTGTTTTCTACATTAGCTGCCATAATTATGCCTCCTCTGCAATTTCGGGTTCAACTTCGGGCTCTGCGATCTCGGCCTTGGGCTCTTCCTCAACCTGAGGAGCAGCAGCCTTAGCGGCGCGGACCTGACGACGGTGCTCAGCGTATGCGATAGCGTCCTTGTCAAGCGCTACGGTAAGGTAGCGGATGATGCGCTCGTCGCGGTGATACTGAGTCTCGAGAGTTGCTACGAACTCGGGAGTCGCCTTGAATTCGATCAGGTAATAGAATCCTGATGTTTTGTGCTGGATAGGGTAAGCAAGCTGCTTGAGTCCCCAATCCTCTTCGTACACGATTTCGCCCCCATTGTTCTTGATGAGGTCAGTGTACTTGGCAACCGCTTCCTTCATCTGGGCGTCAGACAAAACGGGAGTTGCAATGAAAACGGTTTCGTACTGTTTGATCATTTTGTTATACGTTAATTATTATACATCCCTTCAAAAAGGGGACGCAAATATAGACATAATTATTTAAACGACAAAATTATTTAGTAGTATATCCGTCGGGATGAAGAGCAGTCAGATGCATGTCCTCATACATCTGCTGGATGCGGTCGGTGTCGGCGCGGGCGTCGTCAGTGAGTTCGACGCGGGGGCCAGTGCCGATTACGCGGGTCTTATAGTCGAAGTGGGCCAGAAAGACCGGGACGTTGCAGGCGGTGGCGATTTTATGGTAACCGAGCTTCCATTTGTGGACGGCTTTGCGGGTACCTTCCGGGCAGATGACGAGCAGACATTTCGAGTCCGGGCGGGACATTTCGTGGATGATGCTCATCATCATTTGCTGCGGATTCTGGCGGTCCATAGGGAAGGCGCCGAGGTGTCTGAGGATAGGGCCCAGAGGCCAGAAGAAGGCCTCTTTCTTGATCATGATCTTCAGGCGTCCGCCCATCGAACGGTAGTAGAAATAACCGACTACGAAGTCATAGATGCTGGTATGGGGCGCGGCAAGGATGACGGCCTTGTCTACAGGGTACAGGCCTTCTCCTTCGGCTCCTTTCCAGCCGAGGATTTTATTGAAGACGAATTGGTGGAATTTGGGACCCATTAGATATCGACATCCTCGAGCTCTTCCTCCGAACGGAGATTAGCGCGTACGAAATTCTGACGCTCGATAGTATTGTCGCCCATATAGAATTCCATAATTTCGGAGATGCTCTCCTCGTCTGCAAGCTTTACGTGGTCCAGGCGCATTCCTTCGCCGATAAAGTCTGCGAATTCGTCTGAAGAAATCTCTCCAAGTCCTTTGAATCGGGTGATTTCTACTCCGGTCTTGAGGGTAGCAATTGCCTTTTCCTTTTCCGCCTGGTCGTAGCAGTAGACATTGTCTTTCTTGTTACGGACCCTGAAGAGGGGAGTCTGGAGGATGTGGACGTGCCCCCTGCGGATAAGATCCGGGTAGTACTTCATAAAGAAGGTAAGGACGAGCATACGGATGTGCATTCCGTCGTCATCGGCATCAGTAGCGACTACGATGCGGTTGTAGCGAAGGTTCTCGAGGTCGTCCTCAACTCCGAGGGCTGAAATCAGAAGGTTGAGTTCCTCGTTTTCGGCAACCCTCTTACGGCTTTCTTTGTAGCAGTTGATGGGTTTACCGCGCAGAGAGAATACAGCCTGATAGTTTGCATTGCGGGCTTTTGTGATGGTTCCCGATGCGGAGTCTCCCTCGGTGATGAATATCGAAGAGGCGTCTATGTAGTCCTGGATTTCCTGCGGAGTCCTTTCCGTAATCTTATCGTTGTAGTGATAACGGCAGTCGCGGAGTTTCTTGTTGTAGACGCTGGCTTTCTTGTTTTTTTCGCGGGTCTTTTTCTGGATACCGGCGATTTCTTCGCGCTCCTGTTTGTTGGACTTGATCTTTTCCTCGATTACGGGGACGATTTCTTTGTGGATGCGAAGATAATCGTCCAGGGCCTTCGAGACGAAGTCGTTGACAAACGAGCGGATGGTAGGACCTACGTCGCCGTTCTTTTCCCAGAGGTAGGTAGAACCGAGCTTGATCTTTGTCTGACTCTCGAACTTAGGCTCCTGGATCTGTATTGAGATAGCACCTACGACTCCCTGACGGCAGTCTGCCGGCTCATAATTCTTTCCGAAGAACTCCTTGAGGGTCTTGGCGATAGCTTCGCGGTAGGCCGCCAGATGAGTTCCGCCGTCGCGGGTGTTCTGGCCGTTGACGAACGAGGAGATGTTTTCGCCGTAGGCGTTGCCGTGGGACAGGACTATCTCGATATCGTCGCCTTCGAGGTGGATAGGCGGGTAGAGCGGTTCCTCGCTGAGATTGTCGTTGACGAGGTCCAGCAGGCCGTTCTCCGAGCGGTAGGACGTTCCGTTGAGGACGAGGGTCAGGCCTTTCTTCAGGTAGGAGTAGTTCTTGACCATCGTCTCGACATAGTCCATATTGAAGGAGAAGGAGCCGAACATCTCAGTATCGGGGCGGAACGAGATAAGAGTTCCGTTCTTTTCTTTAGTCGGTTCTTCAGCTTCGCCTACCAGCTCGCCCTTGACGAAGTTTGCCCAATGGGAGAGGCCGTCGCGATAGGAACAGACCCTGAAGTCGGAAGAGAGGGCGTTTACGGCCTTTGCGCCTACGCCGTTAAGCCCTACGGACTTCTTGAAGGCTTTGTCGTCGAACTTGCCGCCCGTATTCAGGACGCTGACGGCCTTAACGACCGATCCCAGCGGAATTCCACGGCCATAGTCGCGTACGCTGACCATCCCATCTTCTGAGATATCGATAGTAATCTGCTTACCGAAACCCATCGAGAACTCGTCTATAGAGTTGTCGACTATTTCTTTAAGCATTACGTATATACCGTCGTCCTGGCTGCGTCCGTCTCCCAGCCTTCCAATGTACATACCGGGCCTCATTCGGATGTGGGTCACACCTTCGAGAGTCCGTATGTTGTCGTCTGTGTATTTAATCTGCTCTTCTGCCATTCTTGGGAAATTTTGCGCCGCTAAGTTACAAAATAATCACGTCAATATAAAGATGAATCAGGCTATGATGCGGATCATTTGTGTAGAGAGTGATGATCCCCAGATTATCGCCGTCCGGTTTCATCCCCGCGGTATCCAGCTCAAACTCGAAAACGGCCTTAGAACCGGCCTTGATGCTGTTTACTGTCTTGAACGGAGTTATTTTGGAACTGTTGTAATCGATTTTGTAGATGGTAAGGGGAGTCTTACCGCTATTCGCGATTTTGAAGGTCGCACGGACCGGAGTCCCGGATTCGACCGGATCTGCCGCGAACGAGCCGTCGTACTGGGCCGCAGGGGCCGCAGCCATCTTAGCCTTGTCCCACCCATCGAAATTCTCACGGGTCGAGGCGACAAACGCAATTCGGCCGTCCTGCCTGACTCCATTCACCACCGGGGTCGCATAATACAGGTTCCGGCCCCATAGGCTGCGGTCTGCGGTCACGGTCACCCCAAGGACTGCCGTACTGTTGCCGGCAATCTTAAGCTCGGAGGGAGTAAAGGACAGGAAGGGGGAGACGCAGTCAAAACCTACCGTAATCTCTTTTTTCCCTACGTTCGCGACCCTCAGTTCCAGGCTTTTCTGCTCTCCCTGGCTGAGATTCCCGATCTTCACTTCAGCCTCGCGAAGACCGAGAGGACCGAACTGAACGGTATAAGTATCTTTCAGGGGCATTTTCTTTGGATGGACAACGCCGCGAAGGTGGAGTATCAGAGGCTTTCTGACCCCTACGAAATTGACGGTAAGAGATTTGTCAAAAGCATAAGGGCCCTCGTCGTTTGAGTAGGTAGCCTCGATAGTACCGCTATCTCCGGGCGCAATCTCGCCTATGGTCCATTTGACTCCGGTACAGCCGCAGGAACTGGCGACCGTACGGATCATTACCGGCTCGTTTGAGATATTGGTAACGGTAAAGCTGCAGGAAAGGGGGCCGTCCTTGACCGTAACGTCGCCCCAGTCGTGGACTGTCTTGTCCACGGAAACGATTCCGCCGAAACGGCTCTGGGCGAAGGCTCCGGTGCTGAGAAGCAGGCCCGCCATAAATGCGATAAAAGCTTTAAACATTGCCTTTGACATAATTGCAAAGTTAACCACAAATTGTTACATTTGCACCAGCGAAATTCTTAAACAACAAACATTATGGCTTACAAAATCTCTGCCGACACTTGCGTCGCTTGCGGAACCTGCCAGGGTGAGTGCCCTACCGGCGCTATCAAAGAAGGTGATGTCTACAGCATCGACCCTGCAATCTGCATCGATTGCGGAACCTGCGCAGACGCTTGCCCTACCGGAGCTATCACTCCCGGCGAGTAATACGCAACAAGGCAACAAAAAAAGACCGGACATCCGGCCTTTTTTTTATTGTCTTTACCTGAAGATCTGGTAGAATAAGTTCGGGGCGCCCCAGAAGAACAGGATCAGCGCGACGGCTCCCCACCAGGGCAGGAAAATAAAGCCTAAAACTCCGTAAATAATAGTAAGCAGGATAGTTCCTATCAGCCGGCAGGCATACCTGACGGTGTTTGACCAGGCTTTATCCTTTACCTTGAAGCGGACGATGGATTCAGAGGCGATCCAGATGGGGCAGGAAAGAAGGATGGCGGCCAGGATAACCGGAGAGAACACGATGCTAAGCAGCCATTTCAGGACGGTAGGAATAAGATAATTCTTATCCGGTTCGGGCTGGATTACAAGTTCCTGGATAGCATCGTGGAGCTTCTCGCTCCTGTCTTTGGGCGGAAGAGACATAATCTCCTCAGCCGGGATAGGCTTTCCATACCTTATATATATATCGGGCTTCGGTCTGTAGAAGTCAGAATAACTCAGACCGATGGGAACTATATAGACTTTCTTATCCGTCTTTTCCTGAGCAGCCTCAACGATGCGGAAAACCCCGCTCTTGATAGGCTGAACTTCGTATCCGGGAGTGTGTTTGCCCTCGGGGAATATACAGAAGGGGACACCGGCAATAGCGCACTCCGCCGCTTCGTCGAAGACTGCGAAGTCTTTCTTGACTTCGGACAGGCCGTCGCGGAAACGGGCCATCGGGACCATCCTGAGCCAGTTCAGAAGGGCTGCGATTTTAGGATTGCGGAAGATATCGGCCCTGGAACCAAAAGCAGTAGGACGGCGAGAACACTGGAGAACTACCAGCGCATCCAGCAGAGTATTGCAGTGGTTAGGGGTAAGAATAAGGACCCCGTCCTTCGGAAGATTGCTCTTCCCCGAGGTCCTCATTTTTCTGAACATTCGCCTCGTACAGGCATCCACCGGGAAACGGAGGACGTTGTAGAGGATGTTTTCCGAGTGGATTTTAGCCATCGGAGCTATCTGTTATTCTCCCAGGATTTCGGCGATTCTGGGATCGTCTTCGCGGGCTACGATTACAAAGGCGTTGCCGTCTTCGACAGGGATGCCGGCCTTGGAGGTAACTACAGACTCACGGAGTTTGCGGCTGTCTACACCGTTCTCCCTGATGAGGTGGAGCCTGACCTGAGAAACGCGCCTTACTCCGAGATTGTAGGCTTTGACGCTGTCTTCGCTGTCGGGGGAGACGGGAGCGATCATTACATACTTGGCGTCGCCTTCGTATTCCTTGATTTCCTTAGCGAATTTATCCAGTTGTTTGCGGGCTCCGTAGTTTACCCATGCTGCGTTCTCAGGGAACACTACGTAGATGAGAGTACTCTCGGGCTCTACGGGCACCGGGACGGGAACGACTACGGTATCGATCTGGACTACAGGATCTTTCTCGATAACTACGGTGTCAATCTGTACTACCGGGTCTGTTTCGATCACTACTGTATCGATCTGAATTTCAGGATCGGATGCAACGAAAACAGTATCTGTTTTAGTCTCTTCTGCGACAAAAACGGTATCGACCTTTACCTGGATTTCAGGCTCTGACGGGACGAAGACTGTATCTTTCTGAACCTTTACGACTTCGCGGTCGCGGTAGCGGATCTCGATTTCGGGCTCAGACTGAACATATACGGTGTCTTTTACGATAACGGGTTCCTTATCGCGGTAGACGGTCTGGATCTGAACCTCAGGGTCTGTGGCTACAAAGACTGTATCCTTTACGATAACGGGCTCTTTGTTGACATAGACAGTCCTGACCATGATCTCGGGCTCGGAAGGGATGAAGATGGTGTCTTTCTGGACCTCAACCTGGATCTGAATCTCAGGCTCGGAAGGAACGAAGACGGTATCTTTCTGGACTTCGACCTGGACCTGAATCTCGGGCTCGGAAGGGATATAGACCGTATCCTTGAGGACTTTTACCTGAACCTCAGGCTCAAGCTCTACGAAAACGGTATCTTTCTGAACCTTAACTACTTCGCGGTCGCGATAAACGGTCCTTACTTCAATTTCGGGCTCGGACTGAACATATACGGTGTCTACCAGAATGACGGGCTCTTTGTCGCGATAAACGGTCTGGATCTGGACCTCAGGGTCTGTTGCTACGAAAACGGTGTCCTTGATGACGATGGGCTCTTTGTTGACGTAGACGGTCCGGACCATAATCTCGGGATCGGAAGGTACGAAGACCGTATCTGTCTGAACTTCGACCTGGATCTGAACCTCGGGCTCGGTCTGGACGAAGACGGTGTCTGTCTGGACCTGGAAAACAACCTCGGGCTCAGAGAGGATGTAGACGGTATCTACCTGGACTACAGGCTCATAGGCTGCGACAGAGTCTACTGCATTGGTGTTGAGGCTGTCTGCATAGACGGTCTTGACGAGGATTTCAGGAGCCGACTTGATGTAGACGGTGTCTGCCTTTACGAAGACGGTATCTGTCTTGACGACTGCAGAGTCACCGACGAAGACGGTGTCAGCCTTAACATAGACAGTATCTGCGGGGGCGGGGACGCCTTCACCTACCTCTACTACGTCGTAGATGGTAAGGGTATCTACCTGGTTGATCTTAACTGTAACGGTATCGTAGACGATCTTCTCGACTTCTTTGGTTTCGGTAATTACGAGAGTGTCTGTCTTTACTTTCTCCTTCTGTCTTTCCTTGGCAAGTTCCTGCTCGAGGGCAGCGATATTGTCTTTGTATGCCTGCTCGGGATCCTTGTCGTAGGTGCGGCCCTTTCCGAGACCGAACCTAAGACCGAGGCTGGCCTCGGGATAGATTGTAAGGTTGTGGAGCGGGTGATAGATATTGACTCCTGCCCTTGCGAAGATGCTGGTATGGCGGGAGATGCGGTCGCTCAGGTCGATACCGATGGAAGGGAGCCAATAGTAGGCTGTTCCGGCTTGAGGGAATTCGTTGACTATCTTACCAAGTCCGGCATAACCGGCGACGTGGAAGTTAGTCCTGGCGCCCTCTTCCTCTCCGAGGAACAGGTTCGTAAGCTCGAGGAGACCGAGCACACGGGCCTGAAGGTCAAATCTGTTTCCTGCGAAAATCTCATCGGCTCCGGCTGTATTGCGGCCGATGATGATGTTTCCGCCGCCATTGAGAGCTATAGCGGTGTATGGGGAGAACCACCAACCAAGCTCAAACTGGCCTCCGGCATCGATGAATCTAAGGTTTAACGAGATCTGTGTTCCACCCGAGAGGGAGACATAGACCTTGTCTGTCCTGACGGTTTCAGGGTTTTCCTTAGCGCCGGCAAAACCTGCGAACAGGAAGCACATAGCGGCGATTAGAATAGTCTTTTTCACGTCTTCTAGATTTTGGTTCGAGCTACAAATATAAAAAATCATTCTTATATTTGTATAGAATGTTGGAGGAAGATTTCAGATTAAGGGTTTTTGTGACCGTCGCCGAGCTCGGTGGTTTTTCGGCCGCCGCGCGCGAATTGGGCGTAAGCCAGTCTGCCGTGAGCCAGAATATTCAGGAGCTCGAGCGCCAGGCCGGGACCGCTCTTTTCGAGCGCAGCAGAAGCTCTCTTTCCATCACTCCGGCAGGCGAAAAACTTAAGAAATACGCCGACGAAATCCTTCACTGGTACGGAGCGGCAAATGACTCCCTGGACCCGGAAAAGCAGGCTGAAGAGCCTCTGGAAGTCCAGCTAAATAGCTCCCAGACGGTACAGATCTGGAGTACCGGCGGAGACCTACACCTAAAACTTAAAGAGAACTAATCCAATTATGAAATACTATGAAAACTTCAACAACTCTGGCGGCCCTCGCGGCTGCCTGCGCCCTGCTAGGCTCGTGCGCTTCTTCAAGAAAAATTGAACAAATCCGTTCTTCCGCCAAGACCGCGTCGCTTGCGCTGCCGGCGATGAGCGAGGAAAAAGTCCAGCAAATCCGGCAAACTAAGGTCGAGGACCTGCTCGTCAGCGACGAGGAGGGACGTCAGATGCACATTATGAACGCCGTACGCGACGAAGCGACGGGGGAGATGGTCGCGACCGAGCAGCTGCGTGCAGCCGTTCTGGTAGCGCGTTTCCGAAATATAGCCGAGCGGCTGGGGATGGTCGATATGGAGTTTCTGATTGTCGTCAGCGATTCGCTCCAGGACCCGCGCTGGCAGCTGCGCTTCGATCCGGTAATGTATGTGATGGAGGACACGCTGCGCCTTGAACCCGTCCTTATAACGGGGGAGGACTTCCGCCGTGGGCAACTGCGCGGCTACGACAAGTACTCCCGCTTCCTGAAGGGGCTCTCTCGCGACAGCACCCTTTTCGTGGACCACGACCAGGCCGGCAAGTTTCTCGACCGCACCAGCGAGCTCAGTCGCGAAGAGGTGGAGGATCACTACTCCCGCCGTGGGTTGAAATGGCTCAACGCCCGCAAGGTCTCGCGAAAAGAGGAGTTGCGCCGCCGCTATATCAAGGTGCCGATCGAGCCGGAGTATGCCCGCCTGGACTCGGTCTGGAGCGGTTCCCATCCCTTTATATATATGTACTCATACCGGATGCCGACCCGCCCCGGGCTGCGCAAGGTGACGGTGAGCATGGACGGGGCGATTTACGAGCAGGACCGCCTCATCTGCGAGCTTCCTCCCAGCGAGCCGGTGACCTTTTACATCAGTTCGCTCAGTTCTCTTGCTGATACGACCATTCGCCGTGACAGCGTTTATCAGCGGGGCGTAAGGCTCCTTCTGGATAAGGAATATAAGCAGGCGCTCGCGATTCTGACCCCCTACCGCGATTACAACACCGCCGTAGCGTATCTGGCTCTGGATTACAACGCCACCGCCGCAGAGATTCTCGAAAATTTGCCATCCTCGGCGCCGGTAGACTATATGCTGGCGCTCTCCTACAGCCGCCGCGGCCGCGAAACAGATGCCGTAGAACACCTGCTCAAGGCAGTCGCCGCAGAACCCTCATACAAATATCGCGGCAACCTCGATCCGGAGATTGCCGCGATAATCAGGAAGTATTCGCTGTTCGCCCAGGACTAGAGCGAGAGTTTCTTGTAGGAGTTGTAGCGGATCTTCGCGTACTCCTCGGTCTTCTGGAGAAGTTCCTCGGCCCTTTCGGGGAAGAGTTTCGCGAGCGAAGCGAAGCGGACCTCACCCTTGAGGAAGTCCTGGAACTTCGACCAGTCGGGCTCCTTGCTGTCGAGCACGAACGGGTTCTGGCCCTGCTCCTCGAGCTCGGGGTTGAAGTGATAGAGGTGCCAGTAGCCGCATTCGACTGCGAGCTTCTCTTCCTTCTGGCTAAGACCCATTCCGGCCTTAAGACCGTGGTTGATACAAGGCGCGTAGGCGATGATGAGCGACGGTCCGTCGTAGGCCTCGGCCTCCTTGATGACCTTCATGGTCTGGACGGGGCTGGCGCCCATAGCGATCTGTGCTACATAGACATAGCCGTAGCTCATAGCCATCATTCCGAGATCCTTCTTGCGGATCTTCTTACCGCTGGCAGCGAACTTGGCGATTGCGCCTGCAGGGGTAGCCTTCGAAGACTGGCCGCCGGTGTTGGAATAAACCTCAGTATCGAGGACGAGGATGTTGACGTTCTCGCCGCTGGCAAGGACATGGTCCAGTCCGCCGTAGCCGATATCGTAAGAAGCGCCGTCGCCGCCGATGATCCACTGGCTGCGGGCAGGGATGTAGTCCTTAAGGGCGAGAAGGGCCTTGCTTACGTCGCACCCACACTCTTCCATCAGAGGAACGAGCTTGTCAGCAACCTCGCGGGTAACATCGTAGTTTCCGCGGTTATCGAGCCACTTCTGATAGAGCTCCTTCATCTCTGCGGAGCACTTCGGACATTCGAGCCCCTTCTGCATATAGGAAGCGACTGTGTCGCGCAGACGCTCGGAACCGAGCCTGATACCGTAACCG
>JAEESD010000189.1 GCA_016286145.1 Bacteroidales bacterium
CACGGAAAGAAGAACTTCTGGGGTGAGACTGTAAAGGTTACGGAGATGCAGAGCGAGGCCGGAGCAGCCGCAGCTGTCCACGGCTCACTGCAGGCCGGTGCCCTTACTACAACCTTTACCGCATCACAGGGACTCCTCCTTATGATACCGAACATGTACAAGATCGCTGGTGAAATGCTTCCCGCAGTCTTCCATGTTTCTGCCCGTGCCCTCGCATCCCACGCCCTTTCGATCTTCGGAGACCATCAGGACGTGATGGCCTGCCGTCAGACAGGTTTCGCGATGCTCGCCTCCGGCTCCGTCCAGGAAGCCCAGGATATGGCAGCGGTAGCTCATCTCTCAACAATCAAGGGAAGCATTCCTTTCCTTCATTTCTTCGACGGTTTCCGTACCTCACACGAAATCCAGAAAATTGAAGCCCTCGACGAGGAGGAACTCAAGAAGCTTATCAGCGATAAGGCTCTGGCCAACTTCCGCGCCCGCGCCCTCAACCCGAACGCTCCTGTAACGAGGGGTACCGCCCAGAATGGAGACGTCTACTTCCAGGCAGTCGAGTCGCGCAACCAGGCCTACGAAGCTATCCCAGATATCGTCGCCCGCTATATGGGAGAAATCGGAGAGATCAGTGGCCGTCAGTATCGCCCCTTCGATTACTATGGAGCCAAGGACGCTGAGGATGTCATAATCGCGATGGGTTCCGTCACCGAAACCATCAAGGAGACTATCGACTATCTCGCTACAAAGGGCAAGACAAAACTCGGCGTTATCGCAGTTCACCTCTATCGCCCGTTCAGCTCGAAGTACTTCCTCAAGGCCCTCCCGAAGACCGTCAAGAGAATTGCGGTTCTCGACAGGACTAAGGAGCCCGGTGCCCTCGGAGAGCCCCTCTATCAGGACATCAAGACAGTCTTCCAGGGTATGGACAATGCCCCGCTTATCGTAGGCGGACGCTATGGCCTTTCCAGCAAGGATACTACTCCCGCTCAGATTATCGCAGTTTACGACAATCTCGCCCTCAAGACCCCTAAGAACGACTTCACTATCGGTATCGTAGACGACGTAACCTTCAAGAGCCTCCCTCTTAAGGAAGAAGTCAGTATCGTAAAGCCCGGTACTACCGAGTGTAAGTTCTTCGGTCTCGGTTCAGACGGTACTGTAGGCGCCAACAAGAACACCATCAAGATCATCGGTACACATACAGACCTCTACAGCCAGGCCTACTTCGACTATGATTCCAAGAAATCCGGCGGATACACCTGCTCACACCTCCGTTTCGGCGAGCAGCCCATCCACGCCCCTTATCTTGTCAATACTCCCGACTTCGTAGCCTGCCACGTCCCTTCATATCTTGAGAAATACGATGTTCTCAAGGGCATCAAGGACGGCGGTTCCCTGCTCCTCAACTCCCTCTGGGACGAGAAGGAGACCCTCGAGAGAATTCCTGACTTCGTAAAGGGAACTATCGGTCGCAAACACGTCAAGCTCTACATCATCAACGCTACTAAGATCGCAGCTGAGATCGGCCTTGGCGGTAGGACCAACACTATCCTCCAGAGCGCATTCTTCCGCATCACCGGAATTATCCCCGAGGCAGATGCAGTGAAGTATATGAAAGACGCAGCCCTCAAGTCCTATGGCAAGAAGGGTGAGAACGTCGTCAATATGAACTACGCCGCTATCGATCGCGGAGGCGAGTACAAGCAGGTCGCAATCCCCGCCGAATGGGCAGACATTACCGCTAAGTTCGTAAGCCACAACGCCGCCCGCCTCGCGACTCCGTTCGTCAAGGAAATCGCCGACGTCGTGAACGCCCAGGCCGGAGACTCGCTGCCCGTCAGCGCCTTCCTCCCCTACCAGGACGGAACTATGCCCGCCGGAACCGCCGCTTACGAAAAGCGCGGTGTCGCCGTAATGGTGCCTGTCTGGGATGCAGAGAAATGTATCCAGTGTAACACCTGCGCCTTCGTCTGCCCCCACGCAGCTATCAGGCCGTTCCTCCTTACTGAAGAAGAGGCGAAAGCCGCTCCCGCCGGACTCAAGCTTTCCGACGGCAAGGCCAACCTCAAAGAATACAAGTACGCACTCGCAACATCGGTTGCAGACTGTACCGGTTGCGGCAACTGCGTCGACGTCTGTCTCGCAAAAGACAAGGCCCTCACCATGGCCCCGTACGACGAGCAGACC
>JAEESD010000048.1 GCA_016286145.1 Bacteroidales bacterium
GCTCGTCAGGGCGAGAGGCGCAGATTGCATAACAAGTATTATGCAAAGACAACAAGGAACGCTATCCGCGACATCCGTAATACAAAAGACAAAGAGGCAGCTCAGGCTGCAGCACCCGCAGTTTTCGCTAAGATCGACAAACTCGCAAAGATCGGTGTAATTCACAAGAATAAGGCCTCTAACCTCAAGAGCGGTATTCAGGTTTATATCAACAAGCTCGAGAAGTAGCGCAGTTGGTAGCGCACTACGTTCGGGACGTAGGGGTCGGGCGTTCGAGTCGCCTCTTCTCGACGAAAAATCGCTGGCTTCGGCCAGCGTTTTTTCGTTTCGAGAAGAGGCTAAAGCCTACAACGAATGAGGGGGCGGACCCCCTCAAACTCCCCTGCCTTATTAATCCTTCTACTTTCGGAAATTCCGAACCTTTTTTCGTTTCGAGAAGAGGCTAAAGCCTACAGTTGTCGGAGGGCGCGGGCGAGTTGGTCGGGGCAGGAGGTGCCGCGGGCTTTGCAGTCGATTCCGGAGAGGCGGGAGATGACATCGGCGACCTTCATTCCCTCGCAGAGGCGCGAGAGGCCCTGGGTATTGCCGTGGCAACCCTTGGTGTAGCGGACGCTGCGGATGATTTCGCCCTCGGTTTCGATATCTATTTGTTCGGAGCAAACGGCCTCGCAAGTTTTGAAGGAAGTCTTGCGGATCGAGCCCTCGTGAATATCGCTAATTAAAGTTACATCGTACATAGTAGCGCAAAAGTAAGAAATATAACTTATATTTGGACTATGAAGTTTTGCGTACTACTCCTAACACTAAGACTTCTCGTCGGAACCTATACCGAAGGGAACTCCGCCGAAGGCGTATATCTGTATGACTTCGATCCCCAGACAGCCTCTACTGACCTTAAATCCGTAGCCCCCTCGAGCAACCCTTCTTTTGTTGTTGCATCGGGCAATAAAGTCTACAGCGTAAACGAGTATAACGACGGACGCGAAGGAGTCAGCGCATACATTATAGATGGTAATACTATCTGTAAGACAGACAGTCTGATTATCCCCCGCGATATAGTCAATGGCGCCGACCCCTGCAATCTGCTTCTTGCGGGTAATTATCTTATCAGTTCGAATTACACCGGCGGATCGGTAACCGTCTTCCGCCTTCGAGACAGTGGAACCTTCAACGGAATAGCTCAGTGGTTCAGCTTTGGATTTGAGATTTCAAGCATCTTCTCTAAGGAACCGCTCTTCGAGCAGGCCCATCTCCACTGCGCTGTCCTCTCCCCCGACGGAAAATACATCTTCGCGGTCAACCTTGGCAACGACTGCATCCACCGCTTCGAGCTGGGCGCGGGCGATTATCCGCTCAGCCGCCCGGAAACGGCCTGGATGGCCTCCGGCCTGCGCTTCTTCGGGGAGCGGCTGAGCGAACTTGGCCCGCGCCATATGATCTTCAGCGAAGACGGCCGCTTTGCCTATCTGCTCTGCGAGCTCAGCGATAAACTTATAGTTTTCGAATACCAGGACGGCAAGCTCAATCCTATCCAGAAACTCAGAGCCTACAAGGGCAAAGGCCACGGAAGCGCAGACCTCCATCTCTCCCCGGACGGCCGCTTCCTTTATACCAGCCACCGCCTGAAAGATGACGGAATCTCCGTCTTTTCAGTTGACCAGGCTACCGGCAAGGTAAGCGCGGCAGGCTTTACGCAGACCGGCCTGCATCCCCGCAACTTCGCCATCTCCCCCGACGGCCGGTTCCTGCTGGTCGCCTGCCGCGACTCCAACCGTATCGAGATCTACTCGATAGATCCCGAGTCCGGTCTTCTGTCCCAGACAAACAAGTCGATCAAGGTAGACGCTCCCGTCTGCGTCCAGTTCATAGACTAATTACAATCACTATAATTAATCTCAGTAAAGATGAAAAAACTAACGTTAATCCTCTTTCTGATCCTGACTGCCTTCGGCGCCTACGCGCAGAATGTCGTCAAAGGAACGGTAAAGGATGCCGCTACAGATGAGCCTCTCGTTGGAGTCGGCGTCATCGTCTCAACCGGCGGCGGTACTATTACCGACCTTGACGGTAACTACAGTGTCTCTGTAGGCCCCGATGCAACTATTACCTTCAACATCTTAGGCTACAAAGATGTAGTCGAGAAGGTAAACGGCCGCGGCAGGATCGACGTCTTCATGAACGAAGATGTCAGCCTCCTCGAAGAGGTGGTCGTCCTCGGCTACACCTCTCAGAAAAAGAACGAGCTCTCCAGCTCTGTGGTGTCTCTCAAGAGCGAAGAACTGCTGGACAACAGTACTTCCGACCTCGGAACGATGATCCAGGGTAAGGCAGCCGGCGTCGTAGTAATGAACGCTAGCGGTCAGCCCGGAGAAGGAGCGCAGATCCGCATCCGCGGAACGGGCTCCATCTCCGCGAGCGCTGACCCGCTCTACGTAGTCGACGGAATCGCAGGCGGCAGCTTCAACCCCAACGATGTCGAGAGCGTCACTATCCTTAAGGACGCATCCGCTACCGCTCTTTACGGTGCTTCCGCAGCAGGCGGTGTCATCGTCATTACGACTAAGAGCGCAAAGGACCGCACCAGGACCGATGTCAACTTCAAGGCCAGCGCGGGTATCAAGCAGGCTCTTTCCGGCCGTTATCACAATATGAACAGCCGCGAGCTCTACAAGCTCCAGAAATCTATGATGCAGCCTGCAGTATTCTCGTCAATGCGTCCGAAGAGCATCCTCGATGAGGATTACGACTGGTACAACAACATCTTTAAGAAAGCAGTCGTTCAGGACTACTATATCTCCGTAGCAGGAATCAGCGGCCGAGTCAACTACTTCGCCAGTATCGACCACTACGACGAGCAGGGCTCCCTGATCGGAACCGCTTTCAACCGCAACTCAGCCCGCGTCAACCTCAGCGCTCCTATCGGCGAGAAGGTTATGTTCAACCTCCGCCTCGCCTATAACCGCGCTAAGAGCAACTACTCTACCAGCTGGCTGGACACCTCGATGGCCTATCAGGGTCTGCCGTGGGACAACCCGTTCGACAAAGACGGCAACCCCAAGGCAGTCGGTACCCCCGCCTTCGACGGTGTCTGGTACGGAAAGGAGCAGTACAACCCCTTCCATAGCCTCCTCTACAACAAGAGCTACGGCACCAGCGAAGACATAGTCGCCGACCTCCAGATCAACTGGAACATCACCGACTGGCTCACCTTCTCCAGCACCAGCCGCTTCGGCTCATCCAACTGGACCAACAAATCCTACTACGACAGCCGTACCAACACCAGCGCCAAGGGCACAGGTTCCATCTGGCAGGGCGCCGGCATCGGCTCCAGCGTAGGCCTTACCGAACTCCTCAAGGCCCATAAAACCTTCGGCGACCACTCCCTCAACGGAATCGTCGGCTATGAGGTCGGCTGGGGCAGCGGCGGCGACCTGGGCGCAGGTGGCGGCTTTATGCCTACAGGTATGGAGGTTCTCAACAGCGTCGGCTCCGAAGGAATGTCCGTCTCCGGAAGCGACTGGCAGTCTGCAGCGTGGGCAGTTCTCGCCCAGGCCCAGTACTCCTATGCAGAGAAGTACATCGCTACCGCCTCCATCCGCTACGATAAGACCTACAAGTTCGCCCCCAAGAACCGCGGCGGTTTCTTCCCCGGTGTCTCGGCAGCGTGGATAATCAACAAGGAGCCTTTTATGGAGGATCTTTCGATGTTCGACCTTCTGAAACTTCGCGTAGGTTACGGTAAGACCGGTAACTCGGATATTTCCGCTTTCCTTTATATGGATACCTTCTCGACCGGCTCCAACTATAATAATAAGGTAGTCGCCGTCGCAGAAAGAATGGCCAACGACCACCTCGGATGGGAGGTTGCCTATATGGCCAGCCTTGGTCTCGAGGCCCGTATGTTTGACCGTGTCAACGTCTCCCTCGACCTTTACAACACCAACAACAAAGACCTGCTTCTCGAGGTCCCTCAGGCCCCTTCTTCCGGCTTTACTACCTATATGGCCAATGTCGGTACCATCAACAACAAGGGTATCGAAATCGCGGCCGATGCAGACATCATCAAGTCCGGTGACTGGAAGTGGAACGTAGGCTTCAACTTCGGTCTCAACCGCAACACCGTCGTCTACCTCCCCAACGGAGCGTTCAGGCGCGGCTACGGTACCCCGAAGGTCGAGCAGATCGTTGCCGAAGGCCACGACATCTATACCTGGTATATGCCCGAATGGGCCGGCGTCAACCCCGAGAACGGCGACCCGCAGTGGTGGACCTATGAGAAGGAAGTCGACGGCGAGGGTAACCCTCTCTACTACGTAGTAGACCAGCGCGGCAACCCTACAGATCAGAAGAGCACAGCCGCAACCCTCTACCCCGTCTATACTGGCAATAAGACGAAGACCAACAAGTACTCCGACGCAGACTACAGGATGGCTGGAACAGCTACTCCTAAGTTCACCGGCGGTCTTACTTCTGACCTCAGGTGGGGCAACTGGTCTCTCGGAGCTCAGCTCTTCGTCGTCTACGGCAACAAGGTATTCAACCGTTCCCGCGTTACCGCAGACTCCGACGGCGGCTATGTAGACTACAATATGATGAGCCTCGACAATGGCCTCGGCTGGGTTCGCTGGGATCCCAAGGACGAGTCCACCCACGCCATCGCAACTCACCCCCGTCCGATGCTCAACGGTAACCAGAAGAGTAACAGCTACTCTACCCGTTACCTTGAAGACGGCAGCTTCCTGCGTCTGAAGAACGTTACCCTGGCCTACAACATTGGCAAGCCTCTCTTTGGTGGCTTTGTCCAGGGCGGACGCATCTACTTTACGGCAGACAATGTCTTTACCCTCACCAAGTTCTCCGGCGCAGACCCGGAGGTTCAGCTCGAAGGCAGCGGTTCATCGCTCGCCGGTGTATTTGGAGACAACTACCCGGTCCCGAGAGCAGTCATCTTTGGAATTGACCTTAAATTCTAAAACGAGGAAGCCATGAAAAATAAATTCTTATCAATCATATTCCTTCCCCTGCTTATCACAGGTTGTGTCAATCTCGACATCATCCCTTCAGACTCCCTTACCAGCTCCGCGCTGGCGAGCAACCCCGCTGCAGCTATCTATACTACAGACGGTGTTTACTCGATGATGAAGGATATGTTGGAGTTCCGCGGGGGAATCAGCCAGAACAACACTTTCGTGCGCCAGTACTTCGTTCTGAACGAGGTGAAGTCCGACAACTTCTGCTTCTCTCTTACAAGTACTGACCCGTTCTGGACCTCAGCCCAGTATCTGGACGATGCAAACTCTGCAGACGCAGCCTATATGTGGGTCGCCTGCTATAAGATGATCTTTGCGACCAACGCAAACATCAGTGGTCTTACCGAGAGCGAGACTCCGAGCGAACAGAACCAGCTCAAGGGAGAGAACTACTTCCTTCGCGCGTTCTTCCACCTTATGCTCTGCAACCTCTTCGCGAAGCCTTACTCCGCAGGAGTAGACAACCCCGGTATCGTTATCCGCAGAAGTACGGACTATTCCGAGACTAAGCGCGCTACCGTAGGCGAAGTCTACGCCGGCATCGAGGAAGACCTCAAGGAAGCCATCAGGCTGATGGATCCTTCCACCAGAAGGTACAAGGGCGACAACGGCTATGCCAGCAAGGAGGCCGCCCAGGCCCTCCTCGGAAGAGTTTATCTCTACGAAGGAAAGTGGCAGGACTGCATCGATATCTGCTCCGAGATTCTCGGCGACACCCCGATGACCCACCTCGAGGCGGAAGTCAAGGACATCTATTCCAAGTCACAGACCAACAAGGAAGTCCTCTGGTGTGTTGACCTTACAGACGCCGACATCGCCGGCTGGTCTACCAAGGGTCTCGTAGCCAGTATGTTCGACTCCCCTGACGGAACTCAGGGCAAGGGCTGGGGCGAGCTCTATGTAGCAGATCCTCTTCTCGACCTGCTTACCCGCTTCCCCGGCGATAAGCGTTTCGAAGACCTCGTACGTCTCCACAACGCACAGGACGGCCTGTTCGTTACCTGGGGTGTCTACGACGAATTGAACCAGTGTTACACCAACGCCAACGTCTATCCTACCGTAACCAATATCGCAGACAAGACTATCGTCTCCAGCGTAACCGACAACGGCGACGGAACCTATTCCTTCACCTACGACGGAAAGGCTCTGAAGGCTATCCCGGACAACACCGCCTCCAAGATCTGCGACGAGTTCCCCGGATACATCCTCAACGATGGATCGAACACCAGGTGCTACGTCCGCCACAAGATGCCCAGCCCGATCATCAGCGACGGCAATGTAGTCTGGGCTATCAATATGGGAAGCGTACGTCCCGGTGGAAACTATCCTACATGGTTCTGCAACAAGCTCAGCTACAGGGATGGTTCCGCTTACGACCTCAACACTTCTTATATTATGATCCGCTATGGTGAGGTTCTCCTCAACAGAGCTGAGGCCTATGCCCACCTCGGTGGAAACGACGACAAGGCTCTTGCAGATGTCAACACCATCCGTCAGAGGGCAGGTCTTTCCGGAACAGCATTGATGACCACCGCAAATATGGCCGGCCGCGGTTATCCTACCGCTCTCGATGCAGTTCTGGACGAGCGTAAGATGGAGCTCTTCCTCGAAGGCTTCCGTCTGACCGACCTTGTCCGCAACGGAAGGGACATCGACCGTCGTTACCCGAGCTACACAAAATATGAGGTTATCTCCCACAACGATCTGAGAGTTCAGTATCAGATCCCCGTTGATGAGACTGCAGTAAGCGGTATTCCTATCAACCCGAGATAATTTCTCATAAATACCAACTTTTAGGGATTGCCCCGGCCGAAAGGTCGGGGTATCTTTGTGTCCGTAAACCTATGAAGATGACACTTAAGGATTTAAAGATAGGACACTACGCCGAAGTAATCGCGGTAGGAGGAGAAGGAAACCTCCGCCAACACTTCCTCGATATGGGTGTCATACCCGGAACAGTAGTAAAGATGATAAAGAGGGCGCCGATGGGCGACCCGCTCGAGATTCTTGTCCAGGGCTACTCGCTCACCCTCAGGGGAGCGGAGGCGGACAAGATCGAGGTGCGTCAGGCCGAGGCGCCTGAGGCTGTTCAGACCGAGTCCCAGCAGCCCCTCGGAGAAATCGAGCACCCCGGCTTCGGAGAGGCTGGAAAGTATCATAATAAAGCCCACGAGAATCCCCTTCCCGAAGGGACTATGCTTTCCTTCGCCCTCGCCGGTCAGCAGAACAGCGGTAAGACTACGCTGTTCAACCAGCTTACCGGCGCGAACCAACACGTAGGAAACTTCCCCGGAGTAACGGTCGACCGTAAAGACGGCCCTATCAAAGGCCACAAAGACACCGTCGTCACCGACCTCCCCGGAATCTACTCCCTTAGTACCTACACTCAGGAAGAGCTCGTCTCCAGGAACTACATCATCAAGGACCATCCCAGAGCGATCATCAACATAGTCGACGCTACCAACATCGAGCGCAACCTCTATCTCACTATCCAGCTGATGGAGCTCGATGTCCCGGTAGTTCTCGCCCTCAATATGATGGACGAAGTTCGCGGCAACGGCGGCTCAATCAACATCAACAAGATGGAAAGAGCCCTCGGTCTGCCGGTGGTCGCCATCAGCGCTGCCAAGAACGAAGGTATCGGCGAGCTCGTGGACCACGCTATCCATATCGCGAAGTATCAGGAAACTCCCGCCCGCCTCGATTTCTGCAGCCCGGAGGACCATGGCGGAGCGGTTCACCGCTGCCTCCACAGCATTATGCACCTCGTCGAGGACCATGCCCAGCGCGCCGGTATCCCCCGCCGTTTCGCGGCCAGCCGCCTTGTCGAAGGCGACAAGGATATCCTGGCCGCCCTGCAGCTCTCGCAGAACGAGCTTGAGACCCTCGAACACCTCATCCTCCAGATGGAGGAGGAGCGCGGGATGGACCGCCACGCCGCGATGGCCGAGATGCGCTACAGCTTCATCCACCGCCTCTGCGCTGAAGCGGTCAGCAAGCCGGGCGTGAGCAAGGAGCGTCTCAGGTCAGACCGCATCGACCGTGTCCTTACCGGCAAGTGGACGGCTATCCCCGCCTTCATCGCTATCCTCGGCCTCGTCTTCTGGCTCACGTTCGATGTCATAGGCGCACGGCTCCAGGACCTGCTGGACGAAGGCATCTCCGCCCTTGGAGAGCGCGTCGCCGAGTGGATGGCCAGGGTCGATGTCGCCCCTGCCCTCCAGTCCCTCGTCTCCGACGCTCTTTTCGGCGGAGTTGGCGCGGTTCTGAGCTTCGTGCCGCTGATCGTGACCTTGTTCTTCTTCCTGTCGCTGCTCGAAGACAGCGGCTATATGGCGCGTATCGCCTTCGTTTCGGACAGCCTTCTGCGTAAGATCGGCCTTTCCGGCCGAAGCATCGTCCCGATGCTCATCTCCTTCGGATGCACGGTCCCCGGCGTGATGGCGACCCGCACCCTCCCTTCGGCCCGCGACCGCCGTATGACTATCCTGCTGACTCCGTTTATGAGCTGCTCTGCTAAGATAGCTATCTACGGCTTCTTTGTCGCCGCGTTCTTCCCCGGCCGTGCAGGCCTCATTATGACCTGCCTCTACCTGCTGGGCATCCTGGTCGGCATCATCGTCGCCCTCGCCGGCAAGAGCATACGCGGCGGAGACGAAGCCGCTCCGTTCGTGATGGAGCTCCCGACCTACCGTCTGCCTCAGGCAAAGAACGTAGGCCACCTCCTCTGGGACAAGACCAAGGACTTTTGCCAGCGAGCCTTTACGGTCATCTTCCTCGCAACTATCGTTATCTGGTTCCTGCAATCCTTCGACTTCCGCCTAAACTATGTGCCGGAGGAACCCGGCAGCAGTATCCTTGCCGTTATCGCAGGATTTATCGCACCTCTGTTCGCCCCTCTCGGACTGGGCGACTGGAGAATAGTTACAGCACTCATCTCCGGCTTCCTTGCCAAGGAAAGTGTTGTCGCTACTATGGAGCTTACAGGAGTCACCGCCGCCCTTACGACTCTGACAGCTATCCCTATGCTGGTCTTCTGTCTGCTCTACACGCCCTGCGTCGCCGCTGTCGCGTCTATTCGCCGCGAGCTTGGGCGCCGCGGAGCCCTCTTCGTAGTAATCTTCCAGTGCCTCGTCGCCTGGGTCTGCGCCCTGTTCGCCTACTGGATCTTCGGATGGTTTATTTAATTAGATATTAGGTTTATGAATTTCGCAAGTATCGTAATCCTTGGTGTGATCGCCGCAGCAGTCATCGCAATTCTGGTCCACCTCATCCGCCGCGACTCCCGCAAATGCCAATGCGGCTGCGGATGTGGATGTGGCTGCAATTGCGGTTGCAGCTGCAACAGCGGCAACTCCGAAACCTGCAACTGCGGTTGCAAGGACTGATAACCGCATCCCCGCCAGGTCCCCCTGCGCTCGCAGTTTCGGTTACAACAAGTAAGAGGTGCCTCCCGGGCACCTCTTCTTCTTTTCGCCTTCGGCCGGTCGCAAAACTGGCAACAGAAAGGCCGTTCAGGCAACGACGTAAACCACATAACGACCTGATTGTCAAGACTTTATGGTCTTGATTATATTGTTTTGGGGTGGTAACTTTGCAATCCTAAATAAGGTTAATGGTATGGAGATAGGGAAAGACAGGAAAGCGTTTTACTCTTATGGAGCAGAATGGGAACGGACGTTCTTCGACGAAAGAACAGGAGGATTTATAGTGACCGAACTACAACGGAAGTACAGGCCTATGTCTAAAAATGATATTACAACCTACTTAAAGGAACAAAGAATGGCACTAAAATACGCCTCATTTGGTTTTCAAATTGAACATAGATACGAACGACCTGGGTATAGTTCTCCTGATGCTTTCATAAGACGGCATGGGAGAGGGGCCTACATTGTCAACGGACAACTTGCCGATTTTAAATCCACAAAGAGCGCAAACAATATTGTAAAATATGGAGAATATGCCGTCAAAAAACAGGGAGCGCAATTAGTATTATTTGAATTCACTGCTCATGCCAAAGGAATTACAAATGGCCTTAAGACACTCTATCAGAAGGGGACTCACGGCTATTACTATTTCGATGACGAGCTGATGTACTACTCCTTTTAAAATACAACACCCCTCCAGCAATGCGGAAGGGGTGAGGCGCGGTACGAGCCGCCCGAAGCGTAACACGTCCCTATTTCTGTTGCAAATATAGCCACTTTTCCTTGACAAACAATATCTTGTCTCAGATTATTTGTTGCACGGCATCATCGGCCTGGAAGATATCATCGGCCTACAAGGGCAATTGTCGTAAAAATAATTCCATAAGTGAACGCACTGCGTTCACAATTGAACTGGACACAATACCGGACATTGATACAGATTTCAGAAGTCCTATGGAGAAGTTGTGATTTCGTGCGGGGGAACTTCTCCAATAACCCGGGTTGGGAGGCACTATTTGGAGAAGTTCGGGGGCATAAAGTTACAACCTCTCCAACTCGTATGGCAACTCGTCCACGAAATCGGCCAAAATCATGGATGAACCGCGGCAAACGGGCAGCTACGGAATGAGTTTGATGAGAGCCCTGCAGCCCTCTTCGGGGAAACGGGTTTGGCTGGCCAGGCGGAACATATAGGGAACTCTTACCGCATAGAACGGAAGAATCTCCCTGGTATAGTCTGCCAAGGTCTGCGGGTCGGTTGTTCCCAGATAGGCCGGAAGGAATGCATCCCAGAATGAATTCAGGGCCTGCTGGGTCATATGCAGAAGAAAATCGGCCCGCTTGTCACCAAGGTTGTGGCAGATGGTCCAGAACCATCCCAGGTCCCACTGAGGGACTCCATGGCAGAACTGGCCGATGTCTATCCACATCGTCCGGTTCCCGTCCGTGATGATATTGCCGATGTGGAAGTCCCCGTGCAGGCAGGTATCGGCATCGGGAGCCTTGTCCAGAAAGGCCAGGGCGCGCTGATTGTACTCTTCCGTCACGCAGTCATTATTCTGGTAAAATGCCCTGAGGATGTCTTTGATGGAAGGAATCCGGGATGTGTCCGCGCGGGTGCCGTGAA
>JAEESD010000190.1 GCA_016286145.1 Bacteroidales bacterium
AACGAAAAATAAGAGGAGACAAAATGACAAACGAAATCCGGGAAATGAGCTGGGTTGAGTTCGACAGAAGGCGTAAGGAGACGGACACGGTTATAATTCCGACCGGAGCCGTCGAGGTGTACGGAACGCATCTTCCGATGGGCGCTGACGGGATTGCCGCCATGGGAATGGCCAGACTCGTCGCCGAAAAAACGGGAGCGCTTATAGCTCCCATGCTCGAGGTCGCAGATTCCAGCATGATACTCGCCCTCCCCGGAACAATAACAGTAACTCCGAAGCTCTTCGAAATGTATATAGACGAGCTGATGGGAGATCTCACGGGCTACGGCTTCAAAAAGTTCCTGTTTATCACGGGCCACGCGGCCAGCGTCTCCACGATAATGTACGTCGCGAACAGGTATCAGAGGCAGTATGACTGCAAGTGGGCCCAGATCGACTGGTGGAGATTCATCCAGCCCCTCGGAAAGGATATATTTACGGAGGAGGGCATAATGTGCCACGGTCACGCTGCCGAAGCCGGGACCTCGGTAATGCTCTATTTCCGCCCGGATCTGGTCGATATGAGCAAGGCGACCAGAGTAGAGCCCAAGGGCGGCTATCCCGGTATTCAGGTGTTCAGGCCCCTGTCTGAAATCACCACGACGGGAACCGTCGGCAACGCGACCGTGGGAACGGCCGAAAAGGGCAGGGCCATAGTCGAAAGGGCTCTTGAGAGGATATGCGATTACATGAAGAATGAGTGGGGGACCGTAATACGGGAATAGGCGCAGGAGGCAGGAAATGATAGGGAAGTATCGCAAGATACATCTCTTCGATATCAGTCTTTCGAACGGTATCGTTTTCAGGGAGTTCTAAGCCGGCGCTCAGGGATGAACGACAGGCCCGTATACAGTTTCAAGACTAAACTAACGGCCCCGGATATTCCGGGGCCGCTTTTCTGTGGCGTGTTTGCGCCGCAAATTCTTTGAGAGCAGGCAGCTGCTATTCTGTCAGTACCTTTTCTCTGAAACGCAGGATCGCGGATTCGTCTATACCAAGACCTTCGCGTATGTAGTCGCTGCCCATTTCGTCAAAAGCGGCGCTAAGATACGCTTCGTCCGCGATAATGTTCTTGTAGACCCTTTCGGCGACCTCTTTACCTTCGGTCTTTAGGACTTCGTCCCGCATGCGAATGGCCTTGGGGATGTTGACGATGTTGGTTTTGAGATAGTCCTCGATTATATCCTCGCGCGAAGCGCCAAGCATTTCGAGAACCAGAGCGGCAACGATACCGGTCCGGTCTTTTCCTTCCGAACAATGCCAGAGTATCGCGCCGCTGCTGTAGTCGTGTTCCATAATGGCCAGCAGGATCTTGCGCAGATTAGTCTTAAAGCACCTGACCAGCAGCCTGTACTGAACATCCATCTCCGGAGCGTTTTCTATCTCGGCCTGTTCGTCGCGGCTGATCCCCGCCAAAGCGTCGTCAAAGACCGGAATGGAAAGATACTCCGCGCCGTAAACTTTATCCTGCGGAGCTTCGCTTTCCTTCGGAGTGCGCAGATCTATGACCGCTGCGATCCCTGCAAGATCGCCAGGTTCGGCTTCTGAAAGCTTCGCGGATCTCAGAAGCATCCCGCTGCGTACTGCGCGTCCTCCTTCTCCGGCTATCCCGCCGAGATCTCTTAAGTTAGATATCATATCCTGCCGCTATTTCTTATGCTCTTCGAACCACTTGGTGATCTCGTGGGTGTACCTTACGCGGTGCTTCGGGCCGCCGACCTCGAAGAGGGCGTGGCTCTCGCCTCTGATAAGGAAGCACTTCGCGTCGACGCCGTTCCTTCTGATCGCCTCGTACATCTGCAGGCCTTCGCTGAGCGGGCAGCGGTAGTCGTTGATACAGTGGATGAACAGCGTCGGGGTCTTTGCCTTGTCGGCGTGCTTGAGCGGGGACTTCTCCCAGACGAAGTCGAAGTTCCTCCAGGTGCTTCCCTGGAACTGGTCGTCGACGAAGGCCGCTCCGATATCCGAGATCGTGAAGGACGTGAGGTTGGAGATCGAGTTCTGGCTGACGCAGGCGGTGAACCTGTCGGTGTGGCCGATGATCCAGTTGGTCATGATACCGCCGTAGGAGATCCCGGTCTCGAAAACGTTCTTCTTGTCGATATCCTTGTACTTCGCGAGGACC
>JAEESD010000003.1 GCA_016286145.1 Bacteroidales bacterium
ATACTCGCGCTGACCCGTGAGACCGACCGTGCGACCCTCGATTCCTGCTGGCTCACGATTCCCGTCAGCTACCGTGCATACACGGTCGACGTCATCAACGACGGGGTCGTCGGCGGCCCCGGCTCAGCCTTCTACTCCCTCGGAAGCAAGTCCAACGCTCCCAAGCGCGACTACTTCGGTTACCGCTGGAACGAGCCCATCACTACCGATATGATTTCGTTCCACTACGGACCGCTCGAGGAGTTCGGCGGCTGGTACAGCAATATCCATCCCGAATATCTCGACGAAAACGGCAACTGGCAGCCCATCGAGGCTAAGATTACCCCCGACTGGCCCTACTGCGATGAAGTGTTCTTCCAGCCCCACAACGGCGAGTTCATATTCACCTTCCCCAAGGTCACTACAACCGCCATCAGGGTAATCGGAGACGACGCTATCCTCGAACACTGGCACAAATACACCAAAGCCGTTTCTTCCTTCATCTCAATAACAGAGCTCGAAGTTTATGAAGCTAAATAGAATCAGTCTGGTATTACTTCTCGCGGCGGCAGCCTGCAGCTCCCCCAAGCCCACCGAGGTCACCCTCAGCAAGGAAACGCTGATGGACAAGATCCAGGGCGGCTGGGCCGGACAGACTATCGGCGTCGTCTACGGCGCCCCGACCGAGTTCAAACACCAGGGAACGCTTATCCCCGATTCGCAGCCCATCTCCTGGGGAGAAGGCTATGTAAAATATTGGTGGGACCGCAAGCCCGGCCTTTTCGACGACATCTACAACGACCTTACCTTCGCCGAGGCCTTCGACCAGCTCGGACTCGACTGCTCGAGCAAGGACCTCGCGATGAGATTCGCGTATGCCGACTACCATCTCGCCCATGCGAACCAGGCCGGCCGTTACAATGTCCGTCGCGGGATAATGCCGCCCGAGTCCGGGAACTGGCTGAATAATCCCCATGCCGACGACCTCGACTTCCAGATCGAAGCCGACTTCGTGGGCCTGATGGCCCCTGGCCTCATCCCCGAGGCGCTGGATATCGCAGACAGGGTGGGCCATATTATGAACAGCGGTGACGGTTTCTATGGCGGCGCATTTGTAGCCGGCCTGTATTCCGCCGCGTTTGTTGAGAACAACCCAGCCCGAATCCTGGACATGGCGCTCGAAGGCATCCCCGCCCAGAGTACCTTCTACCAGTGTATCGACGATGTACGCAAGCTCCATAAAAAGTTCCCGAAGGACTGGAAACGCACCTGGTTCGAGATCCTCAAGAAATGGGGAGCGGACACCGGCTGCCCTAAGGGAGTATTCCTCAGTTTCGATATTGACGCAAAACTGAATTCCGCCTACTGCGCGATAGGTCTTCTCTACGGCGAAGGTGACTTCGCGAAGTCGATTGAGATCGCGACCCGCTGCGGCCAGGATTCAGATTGCAATCCGGCTACTGTCGGCGGCGTTCTTGGAGTTATGTACGGAAAGAGCAAGCTGCCCGACTTCTGGAAGCAGCCTCTCGAAGAAATCTGGAGCCTCGATTTCGAGGGGACTGACGTTTCGCTCGCGAAGGGTTCGGATTACTCATACCGCCATGCCCTCCAGCTAATCGAGAAGAACGGCGGAAAAATCGGAGAGACTGAAGTTACTATCCCCCAACTTCCCGTAACAGTTCTTCCGCTCGAACAGAACTTCGTAAATACTTATCCTGTCTATCGCGACCAGAAAGACGACTGGCTGGAGAAGGAATACGAGTTCGACTTCAGCGGCAACGGCTTCTGTATCTGGGGTAACCTGGTCTGTCTGCGCGGAATCTCTAAGGACTACGCCAACCGCGTCTCCAAGAAACACGTCGGCTCGGAAGTCTTCGCCCTCGCCGAGGAGCAGGACGACTATGTAGCCGAAATCGAAGTCTGGATAGACGGACAGCTTGATCAGGTTTCCATCCTTCCTATGAAGGGAACCTCGCGCAAGCTCGAACCCGCCTGGAAGTATCAGATGCCGGAAGGAAGACACACAGTAAAGATGATCTGGCGCAATCCCGATCCGAAACAGTATCTGCTTCGAATCAACGCAATCCAGTATTATTCAGAGTATCCTGTAACGGATACCTACTACCACAACTAGTATGAAAAGAGTATTGACAGTCCTTTCAGCGCTCGCGCTCCTGGCTTCCTGCTGTAAGACCGCTCCTATTCCCTACGGAAAGACGGTAACGATCAGCGAGGAGCAGATGATGGACAAGATCCGCGGCGGATGGTTCGCCCAGACCATAGGCTGTACCTACGGAGGCCCGACCGAGTTCAAGTTCAAGGGCGGACTTCTTCAGGATCAGCAGCCTCTGGAGTGGTACGACAACTATATCTACGACACCTTCATCGAAGATCCGGGCCTGTACGACGACGTCTATATGGACCTCACCTTCCTCGAGGTGATGAGCGAGATGGGGATCAACGCCCCGATCAGCGAGTTCGCAGACCGCTTCGCCAACGCTCCCTATAAGCTCTGGCATGCCAATCAGGCCGCCCGCTACAACATCCTCAACGGACGCGGAGCCCCCGAATCCGGCTATTGGAAGTACAACCCCCATGCAGACGATATCGACTTCCAGATTGAGGCCGATTTCATCGGCATGCTCACCCCCGGCCGCCCGAACGATGCGGCTGCGATAGCAGACGGAATCGGCCACATCATGAACTATGGCGACGGTTGGTACGGCGGAGTCTATGTAAGCGCCCTGTATGCCCTCGCATATGTCTGCGACGATATCCCTACGATAGTCAGCGAGGCCCTGAAGGTCATCCCCGAAGGGACTAAGTTCCGCCGAGCGATCGAGTGTGTAATCAAGAATCACGCGAAATATCCCCGCGACTGGAAGCGCTGCTGGTTCGAAGTCGATAAGCTCCACAGCTTCGATATAGGCTGCCCCGAGGGAGTATGGAACGGCTTCAACATAGACGCCGTGATCAACGCCGCCTATGTCGTAATCGGCCTGCTTTACGGCGAGGGCGATTTCGAAAAGACGATGGAGATCAGCACCCGCTGCGGCCAGGACTCCGACTGCAACCCCGCTTCGGCGGCCGGTATTCTCGGCATCATCTATGGGTATAACGCTATCCCTGAGAAGTACCGCAAGGGCGCTGATATGATTGCCGATCTCCCCTTCCCTTATACGACTCTCAGCCTCAATACCGCCTGCAAGAAGAATTTCGAGCTAATGAAAGGGCTGCAGTTCACTGTCGAAGAAGCTGTTCCCGTACGCTACGAGCAGTCCTTCGAGGGAATCAAGCCAGTCGGAAAGGTTGTCCTCAAGAAGCGCTTCTCAGACGAATTGACGCTCGAATTCACCGGCAACTCGATAGTCGTAGAGGGCAGTGTCGTAAAGACCGGCCACGACAATTCCGACTACAGAGCCCGCCTGCAGGCTTACCTGGACGGCGAGTTGGTAGAGGAATTCGTAATGCCTTACGACTATATAACACGCAAGTATGAGGTGTTCTCGAAATACTGCTTCGAGAGCGGCAAACATACCCTAAGGTTCGTTCTTCTCAATCCCCACAAAGATTATGAGATCAACGCACAGGAAATGGTAATCTATGATAAAGATGAATAAATACGGTATCATTTTTCTTCTCGCCGCGTTTGCTGTAGTGAGCGCCTGCGGATGTACTCCAAAGAAGCCTTCCGAGCCGGAAAAGCCCTTCGAGAGGTACACTCAGGATCTCAAGATCCACAGCGAGATAATGAACATAGACGTCCCGTTCTCTATCTACCTGCCGGCCAGCTACGAGAAGGACAAGACCAAGTCCTATCCAGTAGTCTATATGCTCCACGGCCTGGGAGATACACACAATTCGTGGAACGGAAAGTACCTTTCCGCGAACTCGAAAATCAAGGCTCTTGAGCAGAGCGGAAAGATAGGTGAAAACATCTATGTCTTCCCCGAGGGTTATTCGACTTACTACTGTAACTACTACACCGGCAAGTACAACTATATGGATATGTTTGTAAATGAGCTTATCCCATATATCGACGCCAATTACCGCACGATAGCCGACCGCGAACACCGCGCTACAGTAGGCTACTCGATGGGCGGCTTCGGCGCGATGGTCCTGCCCGAACAACACCCCGAACTCTTCATCTGCAGCGCTCCGCTCAGTATGTCTTTCCGTACGGACTGGCAGTATCTCGCAGAGTCCCAGAGCGGCTGGGACAACCAGTGGGGCAAAATCTTCGGCGGTATCGGCAAGAGTGGAGATGAGCGCCTTACAGACTACTACAAACAGCATTGTCCCTACTACCAGTTTACGGCTGAGAATAAGGATAAACTCTCCAAGGTCCATTGGTTCTTCACCTGCGGCGATGACGAAGAGAATCTGCTTTTCGCAAACGACACCCTCCATATACAGCTCCGCGACCTGGGCTATGACCACGAATACCGTGTAGGCAACGGAGGACACCAGAGCAGTTACTGGATGGATGCGCTCAGCGAGGTGCTCCCCTGGTTCGATCACTACTTTACCGGCTCTTCTACCTGGCCTTCTGCGACAGACCCCGACTACGTCCTTCAGGATGTCACTTTCAATGACGACGGATCTGCATTCTCAAAGGCCTACACCGGCGAAGCTGAAGGAACGGGTGTTTACTTCTTCCACACTGGTCTTAGCGAGCAGGATTTGAAAGATGCAATGCGGGTATTGTACTCAACAAACAACCAGAAACTCTTCGCTCTTCTCCCCTGCAACCTTAAAGAAAAGTCTTTGTCTGAATGGATTTCGTTCTACGAAGCAAAATACCCTCAGAACGAACGTTTTGCAGTAGGATTCGAGGGCGCTGGTGCAACGATTATGGCGAATCAATCATCTTTTAATACGATGATATTCATCGACACCAACCTAGGAAACGACATCTCGGTCGACCCCGCGAAGAAGTACTTCTTTGCCTGTACAGACGAATCTGCCTGCTACCGTGATTTTGGAGCTCTCTACCGCGGGTGCAAACGCGGCGGAGGGGAATTCGAGTACCGCGTAATCAATGCTACAGGAGACAAGGATATACTCAAGTGTGCAAACAAACTAAGAACATATATTCCTATTTTTTAACCATTTATTAACCCATTTTAATTTCTAACAAAACATTATGAAAAAGTTTTTCGTAATCGCAGCTATCGCTGCAGTTGCTCTTGTTGCTTGCAAGAAGGATGACGAGAACAACGGAAAGAATGAGGACAAGGGCGGCATCAAGCTCGAGTACCGCATCACCAGCCTCGACGGCAAAGCCTTCACTTACAATGCAGACGGCAAGGTCGCTTCCTACGGCAACGACGAAGAGATCAGAACCTTCGTCTATGAAGGCAACAAACTCACCATCAAGGACAAGTGGAAGGAAGACGGCAACTGGTCAGAAGAGATCGTAGAGTATGAAATGACTCTCAACGAGCAGGGCTTCGCTACCGAGGTCAAGTACGGCGATCATGTAGTTACCATCACCTACGACAAGAACGGTTTCTTCACCGAGGCTGTCAAGGACGGAGCAAAGTGCACCGAGCAGACCATCGAGGACAACAACGTTCTCGCTTGGGGCCGCTATGACAAGGATCATGACTTCTGGCGTCAGAAGAAGGCTACCTACCTCGAGAAGGTAAACGTAGGCCAGGTTCAGACCCACTGGGCTGAGGATCTTGGAATGAAGAGGTGGATGCACGAAGCTCGCCTGTTCGGTAACACCTCCGTCAACGTCCTCGAGACCTGCCGCTGGTGGAACTATGGCGATGAGCCCGCTGCAAAGACCGCTGTCTATGACTACGAGTTCGATGCCAACGGCTGCATCACCAAGGAGACCAAGTACTATGGCGAGTGGAACGAGACCGACCTCACCGGCCTTGATTTCGACGACGAGCACACCTTCACTTGGGAGAAAATCAAATAATAAACCCAAGAGGTATTAGATCATACTGCACGGCAGCGCTTCTGCTGCTGTGCAGTATCTTTAATTGCAATGCCCAGAACTACAACGACCTGGGCAGCTGGTTTGCGCTGAACGTCAGCCGCAGTTTCAGCGAGAAGTTCTCCGCGGCCGTGAGGGTCGAACACCGTACCCTCGATTCGTTTCAGGGGCTAAACCAGGCCTACAGCCGCGCCAGCCTCTACTATAAGCCGGTAAAGTGGATGAGGATAGATATGAACCTGGACTGGGCTTACACGCCCTCCGGAAACCGCATACGCTACATCCCCGGCCTTCGTCTCTCGCACAAGACCGAGAGCGGCACTTCCCTCTATCTCAGGGAATGGTATATGAGGACACAGTATCCCGGACAGGAGCTCGATCCCGGCAATACCCTCAGAACAAAAGCCGGCCTCTCCCGCCCAGTAGGCGAAAGAGGCCTGACTCCTCATCTTGACTATGAAATCTTCTACTGGGACAATATTACCCAGCAACGTTTCTACCTAGGCGGGAAGTTCCCTCTGAGCGATTCCGTCTCTCTGGACGTATTCTACCTGTATCAGCTTCTTCCCGTAAAAAAAACGGGCACCCATATTCTGGGCGCCACGCTTTCTTTTACTCTACCTTAGGCAGTTTCGCAAGACTTACGGCCAACTCCTCGTCTGTAGGAATATAGTCGTTCATCGTACCGTTGTTGAACTGCTCGTAGGCCTTCAGATCGTAGTAACCGGTTCCGGTAAGGCCGAAGACGATAGTCTTCTCCTCGCCCGTCTCCTTACACTTAAGGGCTTCATCGATCGCGACGCGGATAGCGTGGCTGCTCTCAGGAGCGGGAAGGGTTCCCTCAACGCGGGCAAAGAGCCTGGCCGCCTCGAAGACGGAGGTCTGCTCTACGGCACGCGCCTCGAAGAGGCCGTCGGCATAGAGCTGCGAGAGGATCGAGCTCATACCGTGGTAACGGAGGCCGCCGGCGTGGTTGGCCGAAGGAATGAAGGTACTGCCGAGGGTATACATCTTCGCGAGCGGGCAGATATGGCCGGTGTCAGCGAAGTCGTAAGCGAACTTTCCGCGGGTAAACGAGGGGCATGAGGCCGGCTCTACAGCGATAATCTTGTAGTCGGCTTCGCCGCGAAGCATCTCGCCGATGAAGGGGCTGGCCAGACCGCCGAGGTTCGAACCGCCGCCGGCGCAGCCGATGATGATGTCCGGCTTGATGTCGTATTTCTTGAGCGCGGCCTGGGTCTCGAGACCGATGATGGTCTGATGAAGGAGAACCTGATTCAGAACCGATCCGAGCTCATAGCGATAGCCTTCATTCTTCACTGCAGTCTCGACTGCCTCGGAGATAGCGCAGCCAAGGCTTCCGGTAGTTCCGGGGAACTCCTCGAGTATCTTCTTTCCGATTTCGGTAGTATTGCTGGGAGAAGGGGTTACCTCTGCGCCGTAGGTTCTCATAACCTCGCGGCGGAAAGGCTTCTGTTCGTAAGAGACCTTCACCATAAAGACCTTGCAGTCCAGTCCGAAGAACTGGGTTGCCATCGAAAGGGCAGTTCCCCACTGTCCTGCTCCCGTCTCGGTAGTAACACCCTTCAGACCCTGCTCCTTTGCGTAGTAGGCCTGAGCGATAGCTGAGTTCAGCTTATGGGATCCGGATGTATTGTTACCCTCGAACTTGTAGTAGATCTTAGCCGGGGTTCCGAGCGCTTCCTCGAGGAAGTATGCGCGGACGAGCGGCGAGGGACGATACATCTTGTAGAAGTTCAGAACTTCTTCAGGGATAGGGATGAAGCGGGTATCGTTGTCGAGTTCCTGCTTTACGAGTTCCTTGCAGAAAATGGGCTCCAACTCCTCAGCCTTGAGGGGTTTACCGGTTCCGGGATTGAGCAGCGGAGCCGGCTTGTTCTTCATATCTGCGCGGACGTTATACCATGCGGTAGGGATCTCCTCTTCTGTGAGGTAGATTTTGTAGGGGATTTTCTTCTCCATAGTGACAATAATTAACCACATCTAATGTAAGAATTCTTTTGTATTTTTGTACGCTATGGAAGAAAAAGTTCTCGAAACTGCCTCGCTTGCCGGCCATATTCTGCTCGAAAACGGTGCGGAGATAGCGCGAGTCGAAGAAACGATGGAGCGAATCGCCCGTCACTACGGCGTCGAGTCGCAGAATTTCTTCGTTCTCAGCAACGGTATCTTCACCACCGGCCAGACCGGCTACGCGAAGGTCGAGTTCATTCCCTTCAAGGGCTCGCAGCTCGAGCGGGTAGCGGCCGTGAACCAGATCTCGCGCGATATCGAAGCCGGCCGCTATACGGTGGAGCAGGCGCGCGAGCGGCTCCTCGCGATTCGCGCCAGCAAGCCTAAACCAGCGTGGGAACAGATTCTGGGCTCCGCCGTGGGCTCGGCCGGCTTCTGCATGATCTTCGGAGGCGGGCTGCTCGATGCTGCAGCGGCCTTCGTCGTGGGGATGCTTCTGTGGGCGTTCGTGGTCTTCCCAGGCGCGCGAATGAGTAAGCCGATCGCGAACATAGTAGGCAGCGCGCTCGCGACCCTGCTCTGTATAGTTTTCGAACGCATAGGATTCGGCGTGAGCCTGGGAAATATGATAGTGGGCTCGCTTATCCCGCTGATCCCGGGAGTCGCGTTTACGAACGGTATCCGCGATATCGCGGACGAAGACTATATTGCCGGCGCGACCCGTCTGCTGGATGCGATCATGGTCTTTTTCTGCATCGCGGCGGGCGTGGTCGTCACCTTCATGGCGGCCTACCTTATCGAGGGGCAGATGATCCTCGTAAATGGGACGGAGCCGGATGCGCTGTGCGGGACGCTGGCGATGCAGGCTATCGCCGCTTTCGTAGGCACGGTCGGGTTCTCGGTCCTTTTCGGCGTGCCGAGACGGAACTACCTCCAGACCGCGCTGGTAGCCATGATCGGCTGGGTCGCATATCTCGCCCTCTTCCGCTTCACGGTCCTCGGGCCTGCAATCTCTACCTTTGCGGCCACGGTAATCGTTGCCTCGCTCGCCCGCGCTTTCGCTTCGTGGTTCAAGACCCCGTCGACGGTCTACCTGATTCCCGGCGTGTTCCCTATGATCCCGGGCGGCGGGATATTCTGGACTACGTTCTTCCTCGTCTCCAGCCGGCTCCACATGGCGCTTCAGAGCGGCATGCTCGCTCTCGAGGTCACTGCCGCTATCGTGTTGGGTATCGTTCTGGTAAGTGCGCTGCCTAAGAGGCTGTTTTACCGAAAGAAAACGGTCGCGTAAGAGTCTGCGAACTGTCCGGGGAGGTAGCAGTGCATCCAGTCGTGGGAGATGTCGACCAGTTTACCTTCCGAGATGCGGAGCGTAACCATCAGCTCGTCCTGAGTGTTCGGGGCGCTCATATTCGAGACCGCGTTTCCTATTGAATAGTATACAGGGACTTTGCGCCCGTCGGTGGTAGTGATATTCGCCGCATCCTGGACCACGTGGGGATGGGCGCCGACGATAGCGTCTGCCCCCGCCTGGGCGAGATCGATTGCCCAACGCTCCTGCGAAGCGTTGTGTTGGAGCTGGTATTCCTCGCCCCAGTGGGGGCAGACGAGGACAAAGTCGGCGCCCCGCTCCTTCGCCTTAGCGATCAAAGGAAGGACCTCGCTTCCCTGCTGGATAAGGACTTGGTGTTCAAGCTCGGGATAGCGGTTGGTTCCATAGGTAAAGTTGACAATTCCGATAAGCTGATCTTTGACCCTTACTATCAGCGGGTTATGAAGAGTATCCTGAGGCGCGCCGATTCCGGTATAAGAGATGCGTCCTTCGGATTCCATCAGGTCGTAGTACCAGATAGTCCTGCGAAGGCCATTCGCTCCCCTGTCAAGGATATGATTATTTGCTGCGAGAAAGACATCTACTCCGCAGTCTGCTATGTACTCGGCGTAAAGATCAGGGGCGCTGAACGCCGGATAGCCCGTGTAAGGCTCTCCTCCGAGAGTGAACTCCATCCCTGCGATCGAGAGGTCCGCCTCTTTCAGTTTCGGAGCGATATAGTCCAGGAATGGTGTAAAGTTGAATTCTCGGACGGTATCGCCAGCCGCTTTATTCCTGGCCGCATCTATCTGCCCCTGATGGAGCATCACATCGCCTATAATACGGATAGTCACCGTATCGGGCCGGGCGGCAGGGAGCAGTTTGGGAATACTTTGGGATGCGACATTGGACAGCGCGGGTTGCGATTGGCGGAAGTTACAGGAACTCGCCAATGCGACGAGGGCCATAACGGCTATTATTATCCTTGATTTCATAACAGATGCCTTGCGGCGGTAAGATAAGCGGTTTGTTTGGAAAGAAGGGTTTCACGGGCAGTCGTAAGGGCGAGGGCAGCGCGCAGGACTGCCGAGGCGGTAGACTGGCCAGCGGAAAGGCGGATACGCTCACGCGCGAGGCAGTTCTGGGCGTAGGCAACGCCCTCCTCGGCGGAACCGATCTCCTGCCATAGGGTTTCGAGCTCAAGGCGTAGCATCCCTTCGCGAAGGCGCAGGCGCGACATAAGATAGTCGCGGTCCATCTCAGCTTTCTGAACCTCGTAATCGTAGCGGCGGGCCCGGGCCGAAGCCTTTCCAAGATCTGTGATCGGCACCCTGACCATCGCAAAGACCATCCCGTTTGCGGAACCGTCCTTAGGAAGCATCATAGCCCCATATCCATAAGAAGCCCCCACGGCCACCTGGGGCAGATACTCCCCTACCGACATCTTCTTTTCGGTCTGCTTCGCCTCTACCTGGAGTTCGAGGAGCTGCGCTTCGTCCCCTGCCTCAACGGGCCGGGCCCTCGAAAATATCTCCTCCGGGGGGAGCAGCTCTGAAGACATTTCGGAAAAACGGAGGCTGCGCAGCGCCAGTGCGTCATATTCGCAGCCGATAAAGTCCATCAGGTCCATCTTCAAGAGCACTAGCGAGCCCTCGAGGCGGTATTTGGCTGCGCGGATTTCGCCCTGCTTGAGCTTGAGCTCGGTAAGGTCGGAATCTGAGACCAGGCCCGCCGACACGGCCGAGCGTAAATCCCGCTCAAGGCTGTCCAGCATAGACAAAGCCTCGTCGACCGTCTCATCCTTGCGCTGAAGGGCGACTATGCGCCAGTATTTACTCTCAACGGAGTCGGAGACCGATTTCAGCGCGAGCTCTTCCTGCAGCAACGCGGCCTTGACGCCGAGATCGGCGAGGCGGTTGCCCGACACTATGCGGCCGCCCGCATAGAGGGGCTGGATAACTGTAGCCGTGAACCCGTATCCGCGGGACAGGGTTTCGTAGTAGGGTTTGATACCATTTTCGTAGGCCCGGGCCGAGATGTCGGTCGCGAGAACGCGCGCCGCGTCCGAACTGCCAAGCACGTCGGACAGTGTAAGTCTAACCATCGGGTCGAGCGCGTCGTAGGCCAGCGCGGTCAGGGACACGGACGGGACGAACGCCCAACGCGCCTCGCCCTGCCGGGCCCGCGCCGCAAGAACGTCGAGCGAGGACTTTCGCGCATAGATGCTCCGCACACAGGCCGAATCGAGGCACTGCTGCAGGGTCAGTTCCTGGGCGAAGCCGCTAAGCGCTGAGAGCATCAAAAGCAATATGATCGCACTGCGTTTCATTTCTTGTCGGCGTTTTTGAAGAGTCGCCAGTAGGATACCGGCATAATCAGGGTGATAAGGAAGATGCTGAGCATAGTGCCGAAGCAGATGGTGATACCCATCGGCATCCAGAGGAGGTCGCCGCTCAGGATCATCGGCAGGACGCCGAGTGCCGTAGTACATGAGGTGAGGAAGATGGGCCTCATACGCCTCTTGCCCGAAAGGAGCGAGGCTTCGCGCACTGCTACACCCTCGGAGCGCAGCTGCTCGGCATACTCGAACATAAGGATGCCGTTGCGGACGATTATACCCACAAGGGACACAAGCCCGAGAACAGCCGTGATGCTGAAATCCTGGCCGAATATCCAGAGCCCGAACGAGGCGCCGAAAAGACACAGCGACGAAAGGACCATAGTAAGAACAGCGACCGAGGCCTTGCGGAAGTGGACAAGAAGGAAGAGGAACAAGACCAGGCAGGCGGCGGCGAACGACCATCCGATCTGTGGGATTACCGCGTTGTTGAGCGTCGAAAGCCCCTGCATACTGTAGCTCACCCCTTCGGGCAGGTCGGGGGCGATTTCCGAACGTACGTAGTCCTCGAGCTTTTTCTGCACCGCCGGCTGGCTGACCCCATACTTAAGGTCGCAGCCTACGGTAACGACGCTTACTCCGCCGTGGCGCACGAGGCTCTCGTACTGCCAGCCCGGAGCGACCGAGGCTACCTGCCTGAGGGGCACGCTCACGCCGGGGAGAAGGGTGGGCACCTGCTGGTCCGCGATAGTCCCGTAGGACATATCAGGCGAGATACCTTCGCTGTAGATGTTGACCGGGACCTGACGGTCGCCCTCCCACAGAGTCGCTATCGTCTCGCCGCCGAAGGTACCTGCGAGCGAGAGCGAAAGAAGGGTCTTGGAAACGCCCAGGCGCGAGGCTTCGTCGCTGTCGAGGGTTATCTCGACCGACGGGGCAAGGCCGTCGAGGTCGCTGTGGACCCACTGCGTCTCGCCCTGAAGCGAGGTAAGGAACGCGCTCACCCTGCTGACGGGCTCGACAAGCTGCTCCCGGTCCGCAGAGCTGAATCGTACGGCCACCGGGGTGTCTACTGCCTGGTAATCCATCTGCTTGAAGCGAAGGCGCGCGTCCGGGAAGATGTGTTCATAGCGGCCGGGGTACTCGCGCAGCATCTCTTCGGTAGCCTGGTTCGATTTAGTGTTGACTATGATCTGGGCGGTACGGGGCGAAGGTAGGATGGGGGTATAGGTGGCGGCGAAGCGGGGCGCGCCCTCTCCCACGAACGAGGTGACCGAGACGACGCGCGAATCGCTCAGAAGCAGGCGTTCGAGGGAGTCTGCGCGCGCCCGGGTTTGCTCGATACCATTGCCCGATTCGGCATAAAGCTCGATCACGAAGAAGTCACGGGCGGCCTTAGGCATCATCTGGATGTTGATGCGGGAGAACATCAGGACTCCCAGCGCGATTGCGGCGATTCCGCCGATGATAGTCAGCGTGTGGAACCTGAAGCACCACTCGAGGCAACGCTCGTAAATCTTCTGAAGGCCGGAGAAGAACCAGTCCTGGGCCCGGGCTATAACAGTCTTTCTGTCCTCGCCGGCGCCGCCGATGAAACGCACCTCAAGCGAAGGGACTACCGTAACCGCATAGAAGAGCGAGGTCATCAGGGCAGTAAGTACGATCCACGGGAAAAGGCGGATGAAATCGCCCAGATAGCCAGTGATAATGAGCTCCATCGGGAAGAACATCAGGCAGATGGCCAGGGTCGCAATAAAGGTAGGCATAAACAGCTCCTTCGCGCTGGTCGCGGCGGCATCGACCCCTTTGCGCCCGAGGCTGAGGTGCTGCATATAACCGTCCATCGTGATGATGGAGTCGTCCACTATCATTCCGAGCACCACGATCAGGGCTGCGAGGGTAACGGTATTGAGCGGCATACCCGTCATATACATTACTGCAATGGAGACGCCTATGCAGACGGGCACGCCCGAACTCGCAATCAGGGCCGAGCGCAGCGGGAAGAGCAGCAACATCACGAACACGACTACAAGCATCGAGATAAGGAGGTCGCGAAGGAACGACCAGACGCTCCTGTCTACCACCTTAGGCTGGTCGCATATCCTGCTCATCTTTACGCTGTCCGGCAGATCCCGGGAGTAAGAGGAGATGACCTCGTCCACCTCATCCCCGAATGCGACGATATTGTGGTCGGGGCGCATCTCGATATTGACGATAAGACAGGGATGGCCGTTGTAGGAGATAAACGAAGAAGGGGCCTTGCTGCGCCTCTCGATACGGGCTATATCTTTGAGCCTTACGACATTACCCGAAGGATCGGAGTAGACTATCCTCTCAGCCACTTCCCTCTCGCTCACTACCGAACTTGCGATATGGATGGCGGACTCGGTATAGTCTGTCGAGAATATACCGGCAGGGACCGAAAGAGATGCGCCGCGATACTCCAGAAACAGCTGCGAGGGGTCGATCCCATAGGCCGAGAGCCTGTCACGGTCTACCGTCACCGCTATTTCCTCCTGCTGCTTACCCATCACAGAGGCCTTGGCCAGATCTGGGATAGCGCGCAGGCGCTCGCAGAGGGCATTGGCATAGTCCTCCAACTCGGAGTAACTCTTGTCGGAGGACTCCATCGCAAGAAGGATAGAACTGGTATTTGAGAAATCGTCCAATACGGCGATAGCAATAACTCCGGTCGGCAGGGTCAGCTTACGGGCCTGAAGACCGAGTTTAATCTTCGACCAGACTTCGTCTTTTCTGCTTTGGGGGACCTTCTCTTCAAGGTCTACATAGATGTAGCAGATACCTTCTTTACTTACCGAATGAAGAGGCGCGCGATGAATCTCTTTAAAAGTAAAAAGGTACTCTTCCAGAGGTTTTGTCAGCTGAGCCTCAACCTGGGAGGCAGTAGCACCGGGATATACTCCGGCAACGAGGCCTTGTTTTATCTCGAAAGTCGGAAACTCGTCCTTGTTCATCCTCTTGATTCCGAACACTCCAAGGGCTACGACCGCAAGGACAAAGAAGGCCACTACTCCCTTCTGGGAGACTGACCATCTCACCCAGGCGCCTATGCCTCTGTCGGAAGATGATGAACCGGGGAACTTCATTTTAACGGACTATACCTACCTTCATTCCAGTACTTACTTTCGATGCGCCGGACACTATAACTAAATCCCCCTCATCGAGCCCCTCGGAAACAACTATGCCGTCTCCGCTGAAGCCTTCAGGGGTGATGTACTTCTTACCTACTACCCCTCCTGTAGCTGTCCAGACAAAACGCCCTCGTGTGTCAGTCATCACCGCCGAGGCAGGAATGACAGTTCCCAAAGCGTCTTCAGCCTTCAGACGGACCTTGCAGACCATACCCGGCATCAGCCCTTCGGCTTTAGGAATTGAAACACGACAATCATAGCTGCGCGAAAGTACGGAAGCCACCAGACCTTTCGACTCCAGCCTGCCATCCAGCGTCTTTTGTAAAGCTGGAATCTCAATAGAGGCACGTGTACCATCGTTATATAGATGGTATTCATTCTCGGGAAGGGAGAATCGAGCTTCGATCGAGCCGAGATCTACAATACTCAGTATCGGTTTTGAAATTGAAACATCCTCGCCCTCAACGCACCACACTTTATCTACGATTCCGGACAATGGAGTTTTCAGGCTGCAGCGTTCGCGCGCGTCCCTCGCGGCGGCCTCCGCCGCCCTTGCCTCATCGACCTTTGTCTGGATACCTATATACTCAACTTCCGCGAGCGCGCCGCTTTCGTAGACTTTCTTTGCGCGCTTGAGGCCGTCCTCGGCCTGGGCAAGGCGCGAAGAGGCCGCCTTGTAGGCGCTCTCTACGGACTCCGAACGGATCTTTCCAAGCGACTGTCCCTTCGCGACCTTACTGCCTTCCCTGACGCTTAGTTTATCGAGCGTTCCAGGCGCAGGGGCGGTAAGAGTAGCCGTTCTGGAGGCGGCCAGGCTGCCGACATAGACGGTATTGCCGGAAATGTCGCCGATATGGACTTCTTTCACCTTCACTGTTACCGGTTTCGAGGGCGAGGGGGCCTGACGGAGCGACACCACCCTGCCCTTGCAGCCGGCGGTCAGCGCGGTCAGCGCGATCAGCGCTAAAAGTATTCTGCTATTCATTTTGGGTCGCAATGCAATTAATCCTGGAGGCGGTTACAGTCCCCTCAAACGAGCTCTCTGAATAGTCCCCTTCGTAGACCAGGCCGAATACTATCATATTGTCGTAGCGCGTCCCCGAGCCGGAAAGCTGGAGGTCGTGATACGAGAACGCGACACCGATCCGGTCATGGACGGGAACGAAGCGACCTGTCTTTTCCAGTGTTATCGTACCGCCTGAAACGCCCGCCTGGACCACCACCGGGTCTCCACCGGTAATGTTCATAGTAAGAACCATCTTGTCGCCAGATTTCTCCAATATGTGCATCTGGCCGCTCTCGGTAACCAGCCTGCGCGTGATGACAGTATCCCTGACCGACACGGTATCGGTCTTTGTGACATAGTTGTAGGTAGTATCAGTGATCGGAATGCCCATAATAGTTACAGTATGGACTACGGTATCGATCCTTACCGTATCGAGGGCTGTCTCATACAGTTTTCCTGTGATTTCTATACTTCCGCCCGTTTTGAACGAATAGCTTCCGCGCATCAGCGCCGGGCCTTCTTTGGCGCAGGAGGCCAGAACAAGCCCCGCAACAAGTAATATATAAATGGATTTATTCATCATAGATTATGTCTTCCTTTGCTAATGTACTCAAATCCACCGATTTAAACAACAAGTAGATTAATTCTCCATATTGCCCAACGCATAACAGACCTGCTCCAGAAGAGGAATGCTGAGGATTTATGCCATTCCTGCGAGGAGGGCGGAGGGGGTGATGATGGGAGGGAGGGAAAGGCCGCGGGCCGATAATTCCTTCGTGATTTTGAACTGGAAGTCCTTGATATTGTTTGTTACGATTGTCGTACATCCAGCCTTGGCGGCGCAAACAGCCTGAAGGACGTCTTCAAAGTCTCGGCCAGAAATCCAATATGATTCTCTTAATTGATCGGCGTCCATAGGAAGAACCTCAATAATAGATTGGATTTGCAATAAAGTCGGGACAAGAGCTGCTTTGCTGACAGACTTTCGAAGAATGAAGGCAATGTTAGCCATCGTCAGATAAGAGCAGCAAAGGCGAAGTTTCCCGCTCTCCCCCGCCTGGAGAATACGGGAGGAATCTTCATAGCCTGGTCTTTGCTGCAGCAGATCGAGAAGGATGTTTGTGTCAAGAAAAATTTTGGGAATCATTTCGACAACAGGTATTTAAGCCTTTCTTCTTCCCAGTCGAGATGTGCTCCGGACCTGGCTATGCCAATAAGCGAAATAATCTTTTGGGAAGTAACTCCTTCGGGTACAACGACATCTGAACTTCCCGCATCTCGTTCAATCAAATCCTCAATGTAGCGTTTAAGAGACACATCTCTCCTTCTTGCCTTGTCTGACAAGACATTGAATACATCCGGCTTGATGTCGACAAGTTTTCGTCTGGTGTTTGGTGTGTTCATATATATACTTTTTACAAAGATATATATAAACCGCACAAAAGCAAAAAAATCTCCCGGGCCGATGAGGTCCGGGAGAACAGAATTTAAGGTTTGTACAAGACTTCGATACTCGTTATCCTCGCTTCACTTGAAGGCGTAAGGACAATACTAGTAGCCGAGCCGGACCAGGTGCCCGTCGTTCCGCTCAGGCTGTAGGAACCAGTATCTGCGGTTATTGTACCGCCAGAATACCCATTAATATAATGAAGGATTACTCCCACAATTTCCTTGCTGTCTGTTGTAGAGATTGTAATATCGTACCCGGCACTCGCCCTTATATAAGTAGACTGGTTACGCCCCCGATCAAAGACGGCCCGGACAATCCCTGAGCTCAGCGTCCTGCTACCCCAGTTATTGTTGGTTCCGGAAGGAGTCAGCGTCGCCAGATTATACGCCATATTGTACAACTCGGCCTCATGGTAGATGGCTTTTGTGCCGCCGGTTTCGTAGGAACGGACAGTTACGGTGTCCGGCTTTCTTACCGCCTCTGGCAGCAGTTCCGGGACAGACTGGGGATTGACGCTCTGGGCCTCCTTTCCGCTGCGGTTCCAGCAGGAAGTAAGAGACAGGATAGCAAGCAAGGTTATCAGCATCCGTGTTTTCATATTGTAAAGTTAGCACTTTTCAGAAAGGAACAATAAAATTAATTGCTATCTTCACTGCAGATAAAAGGCGGAAAACGATGAAACGGAAGCTGATATATGCCCTGTGGGCGGTTCTGGCGCTGGTTTGCGGGCAGGCAACGGCAGCGCGGGCGGAGACGAAGCCGGCAGCGACGGGAGCAGCTCAGGCGACGGCCGTGGTCACGCTGTACGGCCACGTCACGGATGCTGCGAGCGCGGAGGCGCTGTTCTATTCGTCGGTGGCGCTCGAGGGCGAAGCAATCACGAATGTATCAAATTCGCAAGGCTTCTTCTCCTTCAAGATTCCCGCCGGCAGCGAAGGCAATATCGTCGTCAGCCATCAGGGTTATTCGCAGATGGCAATTCCTATCTCCAGTTTCGCAGGCCACGGCGAGAGCAACCCGCTCGAGATTAAGCTCGTCCCGATTTCGATCCGCTTGGATCCCGCTTTCGTCCGGGATATCGACCCCAAGGTCCTGCTTGAAGCGGCCTACCGCAGCGTCCGGGACAACTACCCTCAGCAGCGCAGGGGCCTGACGGCGTTCTACCGTGAGATCGGCCGCAAGGGCAGCTCGAAGTACGTCTTCCTCAACGAAGCGGTCATCGACATCGACAAAGCTCCATACATCGGGTGGGGATCTGACCGGATGGGAATCTACAAGGGCAGAGGAACCTGCAACTATGATGTCACGGACACCGTCGTCATCAAACTCCAGGGCGGAGTCAGGTCTACTATGGACCTCGACATAGTCAAGTATCCTTTCGTGGGTCTGCCTCTGATCGAGGCGCTGAACTCCTACAACTTCAAGCTCACCGGCATCTCCAGCCACGACGGAATGCTCTTCTACGAAGTTGAGTTTGAGCCCGCCGAAGACGAGAAACAGATCCTCTACCGGGGAAAAGTCTACATCGAGACCGAAAGCCTCGCGATAGGACGTACGGAATTCTCGATGGCAATCGACGGACGCGAGCAGGAAGCCGCCGGGAAGTTTGTAGTCAAGCGCTCCGCTAAGACCCGTTATCTGGCCCACAGAGCAGACTATACCGTCAGCTACCGCCGTTTCGAAGACGGGTGGTACTACGACTACTGCCGTGCGGAATTCCAGCTCTCTACCCGCCGCAGGAGGTCCCTCTTCAAGACCTACTTCACCATCACCGAAGAGATGGCGGTCACCGGCCACAAAACCGGAGACTTCACAATCGAAAAAGACAACCAAGTCAAATTCAAGGATGTCCTTTCAGAGAAAGTCTCCGATTTTCGTGACGACGCCTTCTGGGGCGACTACAACATCATCGAGCCCGACCAATCTATCGAGGTAATCATCAAAAAGATTATCCGTCAGCTTGGAAGGTAATTCATCTCTCTATCCTACAGGCATAAAAAAACTCCCCCGCCGGGAGGCGGAGGAGTTGAATTATAGAGGTAATTACTTCTTGGCTAAGGGCGAGTCGTTGAGAAACGGAGTTGGACTCGATTACTCGTACTAGCATTAAGCAACACAGACAGTTTCGCCGTAGCGTAATAATATGTAGTACTACTCCACCACCCTCCGGATTCGTATGCATAAATAAAGTATACCGTAGCATCATCGTCTACAATTGTAAAATTACTTGGATCAACCGTCATTGTAGACTTATTATAATAATTATTGCTATTGGAAACTGAACGGGCCAAGTAATTATAACTCGTTGAATTGTTCAAATATACATAAGTTGAATTCCTGTCAAAATTGGATGGATTACCATTTCCACTTTCATTACGGAAATATAGCGCATTTGCAGGAATAGTAAACGTACTTCTACGTACAGAGGATTCTGCCACATTATAATCATCAGCCTCGAGGGTAATAGTACCTTGAGAGAAGCGAGTCGTTGACTTTAGAGATAGGGTGTAGCTAGTTGTATTTTCGTTCGTAGGAGTAAAAGTATAAGTACCGTTTCCGTTATCAGTCATTCTTGAGTCAGCACCATTCAAAGTGAGACCGGAAAGAGTTATCGTAACAGGAACAACGATACCATCTACATAATCAAAACGGAAAGTTGTCGTTTTATCTAAGCCCAAAGGAAGAGGTGAAGTGCCCCAAGTCAAATTACGGAAGGACGCTCCCTGAATAGAAACCTGATTTGACAGTAATTTAGCATACAGGTTCGGATTCTCTGTGATATTCTCTGTTGAGAGTGTCACTGAGCCTGAAGTTCCTACAGTACCTGTCGCAGTCAGGGCCAGGGTGACGGTAGCCATATCGCTCGTAGGCGCTCCTGTGCCTACGTAATATAAATACTTATTGCCACTTGAATGGTGAAGACCAGCAGTAACAGGTGTTTCACCATCATCCTGATACTGAGGAGTGAAGCCTATAAGTTCGACTGTCATTATAGGCGGCAAAACGCGATTGCTTGTAGACAAGCCCTTAGTTACTGCTTCCTCTACACTGGCGCTCTGCCCAAGAGTATTCTGAGGATCCCACCAAACACAAGTATTGCCGCTATGGGCGTTATCCATTACGAAAGTGAACGTCGTATTGCCTTTGCGATACACAGAACCAGGCTGATTAGACCAAGTAAAGAGACGCTGAGTATAATTAAAGAACCGGTCGTGGGAATCACTGTCTGTAAAATAATGGTTATTTACATAGACAGAGCAGGCATTGTTTGCGACCGTAGTCTTAAAATGACATGTAAGGACTTTCCAGGTCTGTCCACCACTGGTAACTGTTCCCAATGCTTTGTAAGCATCCTCAGTCAAAGTCTTAACGAAATAGAAGGCAGGAGTCGAAGTACCGGGGACGGTAGAGGTTCCATACGCAACCGGAAGTTCGTCACCGTTAGGGGTAAGACTATAGCCATCAGCTTCGATAGTAAACTCTAGCGGGAAAACAGAACGGGACAGACCCGTAGGGATTAGAATTTGAATATCTTCCTCCTCGCCAGCGCTTAATGCAACATACTTCTGCACACAAGAGACGTGCATAATCTGACGTGGAGACGTCTTCAAAACGACATTACGGCTAAGTTCCCTATCGGCATAAGACCCAACAACATGGATAGCCATAGTACGTTCCTGATTGAAATAACCATCGCTATCCTTATAAGACTCGCTCAGCTCAAAATTGATCATTCCCCACTTTTCTATTTCAGGGTTAGCTATCTGAGCTGCCGTAGCCGGGACCCAGTCGTTGTTGGAACGGACATACTGGATTACGTCATTCCCGTTCTTAGATATACTAACCTTGTAATTACCGCCTTCTGTCGCGAAAATCTGTACTCCCTGAGCATCAGCCTGAGCCGGGGTTAATTCCGTGAATACACCTGAATTGGCATTATACAAGCCTACTGAGAATGTAACAAGTTCATTTCCTTCGACATTAGCCTCGTAATTCTGATCTGTGACATTAGTAGGTATATACCTGAACATCACGTAGTCCGACTTAGGCTCAACATAGAATTTCTCGGTAAATGATGTACCAATACTTGACTTACCATCGGAAATGTTGATAAGTCCCTGGTAATTAGGATTTCCTGTAACGGAAGCGGAAGTCGCTGTAGAAGCCTTGGAAATATCAGATTCACCGGTACCTTCCTCAATATCAAGAAGGTGTACCGTATAAGTCTGATTACGAAGAATAGGAATCGAAATACCTTCAGAGTTTACGATATCAAGAGCATAGAATCTAATTCCGTCGCTACGTCCATTTTGGTCGATGCGCTCCGCCTGAATGACAACACGTGTTGCTCGACGCTCAGCTGTGGGGACACTTCTTTCATAGACGAACAGGACGTTATTTTCAGGAGTGTCATCATCCCAAGGCTGAAGATCTGCTTCAAGGGGAGCACCCAAATCCTCATGACCAGCGCCCGTATAATAATCATATGACTGATCTTCGGGAGAATAGCCCTCATAGTTGAAGGGTTCTCCTGTAATCAGGACTGCATTGGGATCATCAGAAGTCAGTGGATAATTCTGATAATTGATAAAGAAAGTCTCATAGTACAGGGGCGTGTCGGAATCATAGTTTGGATCATTCTCGTCTGCGTCCACATTCACAGTAATAGGCTCACCAAGTGCATTCGAAGCATAGGGAGCCGAAAGGATAGGAGCAATCGGGCCCTCGGCCGGAGCATACGCGAGACCATATTTATAGATTTTAACCAACTGATGCTCATTAACTCCCTGCTCTCCTACTGTAGGCGTAAGGTTGCGAAGATAGACGCGCGCAAAGTTGCGAACCATTACTATAGGATCAGGGAACTGCTCTAAAGTCTCATTGGTAGGGACATAGACATCCTGATCATTCTTTACAGCTTTTACTCCGTTCGGGAGAAGAACCTTTTGCCAATAACCGTCGTTGTAAGTTTCAGAAAGTTGGGAACGAATCCGAGACAGTACATACTCTTCAGTATCCCTACTTCCGGAAATAGGAGGACTGCTCCTCAAACCTTCAGGGCAATTGGCGATCAGGTGAACCCTCAAGCGGCTATCGCTGACCGAAAGGGTTGCAGAAAGGTTATAAACAGTTGCATTGCTAGGGTAATTGGTAGAAGCAGCTGTAACGGTAGCTTTAACCCACTCATTGAAATAACCGCTTCCTCCGAACACCGCGACATAAAAACCATCGGGGTCTATAGTCGGGTTGAGTCCCATCGCTTTAGTAGCGGGGCCGTCATTGGGAACCGCCACATTGAATGAGATGGTCACACGCTCCCCTTCAGGTGCCTTTTCAAGCATCATCTCGGGCTCATCAAGCACGTTGCAAGCCGAAAAGGCAAGCAGCAATGCAAGCAATATGTGGCTATATCTTTTCATAATGTCAGTTCTTTCTTACGTCTTCCCGGGCCTCATCACCCCATGTGAAAGTAGTTTTTGTCACGGTTTCGTGGGCAGTATCTTCCCAGTACCATTCATCATAGACACAACGGACATACCTGGTCCCGGAAGTACCTGTATTCGAACTAAGCGAAGCAGAGCTGCGTCCACCTGGGACGGTAACATATCCATTGTTGCTCCAATAATCAGTCGTAGTATTATCGTCACTACCTAACAAACGGGGGATAAGATTATCTGTCGTGAGCTGGGCCATGTATGTAATTTCCGCTACTGTAGGCAGACGCCAGCGACCGGCGGGGTATCCATCCTCCTGATAAGAAGCGCAACGTCGTTTTGCATTATCATAATTGGTTGGCTGAGTCGCTCCGAATGAAGAAGCAATGCGGAATTTAGGCGCAATAAAGTTGCTGTATTCAGCTCCACCCACTGGATAATAATAAGATATTCTGCGGTTACCTCCCTGGACTGAAGCCTTGCTCTGGCTCCAAGACTGACCAAGATTATCAATATCGCGACTCCTCGGATCACCGAGCATATAACTTGCCACAGCACCAGTTGTCGGAAGAACTGAGGTCTCTATGACATACATATTCGTATTTGTATTACTAGAGTTACTCAAATTACTTGGAGAGGATCCCAAATAATAAGTCCAGTTCTGGCTTGAAGAACTCGTATGGCTACCATCTGCGTCATTTCTGTTTGTGCCTCCACCTTGACCACCATTGACAAAGCCATAACCGTAGTTGGCAGTACCACCGCTATTAGCTTCAGGCTTGATGATAATGGAAGGTCTCTGCTCAACTGTTACATCGGTAAAGTACAACGACGCTCCTTCTCCTTCGTGACGGAAACGCATACGGATAGTATAAGGAGCTACATCGTAGTTGTCTGTAGACATATCACGGTTCAGAGCATGTTTCAGCGTAACGCTTTGACGGCCGTTTACAGTTACAGACCAACCCTGAGCATCCGCTGTCTGATTGGCAGTGAATGTATGAGAAACTGCACTCGGTGTTGTCTGACTATAGTCCGGGCGAGCGGTTACAATATAATTGTTCGCATTAAGAGTCGTTGTGAACGGATTGTATATTCTCGGATTTGATCCGACATAATTCGCTTCTACATCATGGGAAGAAGTATATGCTCCAGATGCTACAGTAAATCCTACAACCTCGACATCATGACTTGACTGAATAGGAATAGTCAGCTCGTCAATATTGTACATAACGTACTCAGTAGTAGGAACACTGAGATATCTGGCCGTAATAACCGTTGCAGGCACTGAGGTAACGCTGGTAATGTCATCCGCCTGAGAAGTATCCATAGAGCCACTCCAGTCGGCTATCGAATAATGAATGTCAACCTGCGGCGGATCTGCCTGCTCGGTACCGAGGATCTGGACGTCAATCGAGATGTGATACCAGTGGTTGCGATCCAGATGGTCTGTATGGAACGGTATCTTATAGAAATACTTCCTGGTTACGTTGTTGTAAGTCCAAGGGATAATGAGCTTTAGATAAGGCTCCATCGAAGAGCCCATATCCCAGGAACAAGGATATGTATAGAATGGATATGAACTTCCGTCGTGGTCTGTGGTATAGACAGGAGTAGCTACGTTCTGATTCCCACGGGGACGCTGCTTAGTAGTTCCGGTATTATAAAGGACCTTGTCTTCGTACTGCGCATAAACTACAGTACCTGAAGATCCGAAGGTTACGTTGGCCGATGCCGGCATAGGTTCAGGTTCTGCGCTGAGAGTCGCTTTCCTCATAGCGTATACCAGATATACACCCATATTCCCTGTATCAGGAAGCCAATCTCCGCCTTCTATACCGGTCTCTGCTACCGTTACATCAATGGTAACCTTAGCCGCAACTCGCGAGAGACCGACAGTCTCCGACACAGGAGTCGAACCTTGAGCATTACGAAGGGTAACTTCCTGCTCTCCTGTCATGACAAAACTAGCCTGAGGGAGAGTTTCCCAATCGGGAGCTGGAAGCAATGAACTCTTAATCTCAGTTATAGTCCTGCTACCGGGAGTACCTTCATAAGACCCGGTGAAATTAGCTACGACAAACACACCGCATTTTGCGCCGGCACCCATCGTACCAAAAATATGCTGGATATCGTTAGGATTGGTCTGTATCTGTACAAGGTTACCGGAACGGAGAGCATTGAGAACCTCTTTAGTTACTTCTAAAGTAGATAGGTCATAAAAGAAAATATCTACAGTCTGAGCTATAAGATTCTCATTAAGGGCATTTTCTCCGTCTTTAGTTGCCTTGGTTTGATGATCCTCCAGAGCGAGTTCAAGGACTATGCCTCCCTTGGAGGCCCTGAAATCGGTCTCCTTGACACATCCTGCAAACAGCAGGGTGAGAAGAGCTAAGTATAGTATTTTAGTTCGCATCCAGTACCAGCTTTATATTCTTACGGTTGAATTCAGAATTAGCGTCGTGCCAGTCTCCATTCATGTAGATTGATATATTGAAATAGAGGTTCTGGGTAACGCTCGGAGAGAGGTCAGGGTTTACGCTTATCGTAAACTCAGCCATACCATTGTTACTATGGACATCAATTTCAGCTGTATTGGGCCGAATGATGAAATACTGCGCCGCCGAAAGCGGGAATGCATCTACCTGCCAACGTCCAGAAGAAGGAGCCTCGATATAGAAACGGCCTTTCATTACCTCATTACGGGTCTTGAACCTCATGGTCTTAGCCGACCATTCGTCTGTGGTAGGCTGTACATCATACGCCTCTGTTACGGGATTGTAGCGGTAGAAAGCCAGAACGCCGTCTTTGAACATACCGCTTCGCGCAGTAATTGAGTGGCTAGAGTAATCCCAATCGTATTCTTCATACTCCCACGGCAGAGCGCGTACATAGATATCAATAGTACTCTTCTTGAACTGGAGCATGAATGTATACTTTGTACCTGCATCCATTCCAAGAGAATTCGTTTTGAATAGGGTCTGCCTGTCAAGGATAATATTGGAGATTAACTCATCAGAAACTACGTCGTTTTCATCAACCTTATGATAGACAACATCCAGCTGAGCGCCATTAAGCTCAACATAGGTCTGAGGCCACATCAGGATAAAGTCAGCAGTCAAAGGAAGGATCGCATCCTGATGAATGAACTCGTCACCGTCCGGGCTTACTGATTCATAGAGAACTATGTCCGTCGACGCAATATCTGAAGTATTTACAGCAGCAACACTGCCAGAGTAGTCTATCGTAGCGCTGCGCTTGTTCTTCATGCCAGTAAGCGTTACACTCTTCAGAAGGACCTTTGTACCGGAAGTATTCAGAAGGGTAAGATTCAGCGCCGTAAACAGATGCATCAAAGGAAGGTTGACCGGTGTACCGGCAACATGATCCGCAGCCTCAACACCCATTATGTCTGAATACATAAAGTCGTACTGAGGAGTATTAGTATTCATGTCCGTTTGGGCAATGGATAGAATCTGAGTTGATTCATTGAACGAGGCTCCGCAGAAAGCCGAGGCTGTAAGATCAAGGGTTGAGTCGTAGCTCAACCACGAGAAGAATTTGTGTGTTCCGTTGGTAGTCCAGGGATATGCGCGGCCGGAAACATAATTCCAGATGGGCTGGCCCGCATATACAATCTCATCATTGATATAGTACGGATTGTTTGCGTCCATCCACGACACTGTTCCGGTGAAGTCCTGGAGTTCGTCATAGACCTTAAGCTTATTGCCATTGGTCTTAAGGGCGGCATCGTTCATCATAGCCTTAGTAGTAGTCACATCCTCTGCGGAGAATGTAATCTGACCATAGTCGGGCTCGGGTGTCTTTTCTTGACGACAAGACACCACCGCCAGGGCTGCGACGAACAGATATGTTAAACTTCTTCTCATAAAACTATCATTACTCAACAACTACACCACCTTCGGCTTCTCCCCATGCCTGGGCAGTAGCGGTAAACTGGATTAAGTTGTTAAGTCCTATATTCAGGGTATAAATATACTTCTTTCCCGGTTCCCATTCAACAATATTTCCTCCAAGATGAATGGAAACAGGAGGATTAGTGACTGTATAGTCTGTCGAATTGACAGTTTGGGTTATCGAGTAACCTACATTCAGCGCAGCATTTGCGCCAAGCGACTGGGGAATAAACAGGTATGCCCCAAGGGTTATTGTTTCAGGTTCGTCGTTCGCGTCGTAAGTAAGAGCGGTAGATGAACTTGTAATTGTATATGTATGTTCGGAGGCCTGGTTAGACCAGGAATCAACCGAGAAATCTCCAACTGAGTTGATGCCCTCAAGCGAAAGCGAGGTCATCGCAAATGCCGTATTGGCATAATAGTCAGACGCCTTCACGCGGAAAACAACCTGCGAGAGGGCGTGAGAGAAAGTAATTGCAGCTGCCTCCGGGTGTGAAGCGCAGTCTGCGACGGTATAGTTTGCGTAAAGCAGATCGGTGGCGAGCTGCTCCGCAGTAGTAATAGTATAGTCGTCGATCGAGACGCCGGATGAGGTGATAGTGGCGTTTACTGATGCGGGGCTATAAGCAATAAAGTTGAGGGATCCAGCAAGCGGCCAATACTCGGGTATCGCTGTTTCCCAAAGGGCATTGGTAGAATTGTAGCTGGCTGTTTGATCCTCGAAATAAGCCGCCGTTCCGTTGTGGTAGGCGCTTACGACGAATGATTCGCTGGTGGGATAAGTAGTTCCCTCGATGATTGCCTTTGTAGGCTTCCCTGCTACAGGCGCAAACGAAATCAGGCGATCGGTATTATCCGTCTCCGATTTCACGCATGCCACAAGGCTATACGCGCACGCAATCATTATTATATATAAGAAACTCTTTCTCATTCGTCGCCTAAAATAATTTCCTTGGTTTCGGTCCAATCAGTAACAGCTACCGCGAGGGTGCTCTTGTCGCCGTTGATTCCTACAGCAAGGCGAAGTGTGTATTTGAAATCCATAATCCACTTTTCACAAATTTCGCTAAAATAAATTACGGATGTTTGGGGGATAGTATAACTAAGGTCAGATACTATCTGTCCGGTTGAAGCGTCAGTAAGACTGGTGCGTACCTCTGCGTGGTGCCATTCCTCCAGACAAGCATCTTCCGAAAGGATCTGCGGGATAAGCAGGATTGTTGTAAGTCGCTCCAGCTCGGGATTGTCATAGCGGTCAACCTTAAGATTGAGCCCTTCCTTGCTGCGGAATACTGTATAACTGACCGTATCCGCCGGGTCGTAAGACCACCCGCGAGGAATTTGTGTGAAATGACCTTTCGAGACAATTCCATGGACTTTGACCGAGTCAAGAACGATGTTGACTACGTTGGATTGAATAAAATTACCTTCAGTATATGAGTGCGAGTAGTTTTGTATAGTACGGGCCTTGAGGCAAATCTGGCTCAAAGCGTGAATAAAAACAATAGGTACTGCTTCAGGATGCATCTCGCACGTCTCCACTGTCTTGGCAAAACACAGATCCGTCTGAGTTGCGTCGTTGTCCGGGATACTCCAATCTGCTTCGACACCTTTCTCGGGTCCTATCGTAACATTAGGTAGGATAGGTGAGCCCGCATAGAAGACTAACTTACCTCTCTCCGGCCAGAAGAACACGCTGTCGGACTTCCACAACATATTCTCGAAGTCGTAGCTGATCGGTTCATTGGCCATAAAGGTCTCGCCCTTGGCAGATTCGTCGCCGTTTGGATAATGGACCGCCTCAACTACGAAAGGTTCATCAAGAGGGTAATTCGTAGTAGTGATGATGCTCTTACGCTGAAGGGCTATTGAATGTGACGCAACGGCCGAGAACACCATCTTATCCTGAGGAACAGGATCGGAGATGTTGCTGGTGCACGATGCGAGCACTAGAACCATCAGCATTATTGGCAGCCTTCTTTCCACTTCGATCGGTTTTTGTCTCTTCCCCGGGCGGGGCCGGATTGCTCCGCCCGGATGGAGACTATATTATAAACAATCGATTCTCACAACGACTAGAGGAGAGTAGCGTTAACAGCGTCGATGGTGATGCCGGAGATATCTTCGGTCTCCCAGCCCTCAACCATAGGCGAGAACATGATCTCGTTGTTAGCTCCGTCAAGAGAAATTCCAAGGTGGAAGACATAACGCTTGCCATTCTGGAACTTGTTTGCGCTTACCCTGTTGTAAAGGGGAATATTTACAGTCTGGGTAGGAGTAGCAGGATAGTCGAAGCCGTTGATTGTGTAAGCTGCGATGCTGTACTGAACCTCGATAATCTGGTCAGCTGCGGTACCGGTGACGACATTGTCAGGGATAACGACAAATGCTGCGCTGTTGTCAATCGATGCGGTGAAAGAAGCACCGGAAAGATAGCTCTCAGTCTCCTGGAGAACCTCACTTCCCTGGAAGGAAACGAAGTCAGCAATAGTGTTGATGTTGCTCCAAGCACCCTTCCCGATAGTGGTACTCTTGGTGTAGTCACCGCTGGTGTGGAGGTTCTTGAAAGTAACCTTCTCGATGGAAATCTTGCCCTTGAGGGTCTCGGTGGTAGTTGCGTCGAAAGCGGTAACAGCAATCTGGCTGGCGATGTGCTTGAACACAAGAGCGACCTTCGGTTTTGCAGGAGCGGACTGTGCGAGGACAGTTGCTACGAGGGGATCGATCTGGCTGCCGATGATAGTTCCGAGCTCGATACCAGCGATGTTGATTCCCTTAGGCTCGTCGGTCGAGACGAAGGTAGCATTGAGGCTTGCCGGATGATAAGCGTAGAAATCTACGGTACCGGTTGCAGGCCAGAGGTATGTTCCGGTGGTAGCTTTCCAGTCACCGCCCTGGTTGGAGATGTTGACATCGTCCATAAGGGGGTTGGTGTAGTTGGTTCCGTTTCCGTCACCGAGATCTGCGAACGCGAAAACGTTGAAGGTCTCTGTGGTAGGGAACGCGAGCTGCTCGGGGCTGTTGCCGTCGGGGAGGATCAGCGCCTTAGTCGAGAGGGCGTTGGGGGCAAAGTTGATTGCCGAAATAGCGGGAGCGTTGTACTCGCTCTTGGAGCAGGCTGCAAATGCAAGAGCAGCTGCTGCGATGATAAAAAGCTTTTTCATTGTGTTATACTGTTTTTTAAATAATTCATAAATTAATTAGCATCCTGAGGAACCTCATACTCGCTGGTAGCAGTAGCCTCCCAGTCAACGATGTCAGGAGAGTACTTGATTTCGTCGATGGAGAACACAAGGTTAAGATTGTACTTGGTATTCTTTGCGAAAGAAGTCAGCGGAACAGTATCACCAGCAGTAAGATTGATAGTCTTAGAAGCAGTTGAAACAACTCCATTATGCGTTACTGTGTAAGTAACATTCAGCACATCCTGACCTGCAGTAAGAGTTTGAGGGATAACCAGGAAAGAGGTTCCCTGCTGAACATAGCTGGTTGTCAGATTCGCAGAAGCTGATGAAAGGATGGTGCGAGTAGCATCGGTGGCAGGTTCGCCCCAGGTAACTGTAGGAGCATTGGTAAGATCATCAGCAACGGTAAGGGTAGCGTTGTCGTCAACTGTCACGGAAAGAGCCGTGATATTGAAAGTGTATCCGGTATATTCTTTCGCGATCTTAGCATTAACAGCAATCTGGGAAAGAGCATGGTGGAACACAACGGGAACTCCATTATAAGTAGTCGCATCTGTTCCATCAGCATCATAGTTGTCGGTATTTGAAGAAGCCTCAACGGCGTCACTCCACATAAGGTCATCTACCCAATCACCTGTAGTAGTCTGGAAATTGGAAACCGTGAGAGTCGCCTTGTTGTCAACAACGGAAATGGCGGCCTTGCTGCTTACATTAGCATATGGAGAATAGCCCATGAAAACGAGGGAGCCAGTAAGAGGCCAGTAGTCAACACTTGCCCTATTTCTCCAAGCCTCGCTATTCGCGGTACTCTGTGCATCAAGACCATAAGTAATCTGAGTTGCAGCGCTGGCGCTGGCACCAATCCACACACTGGCGGAGTGGTTGGCGCTCCAACTTTCTGTCTGGTAAAGACCCCAGATACCGAAAGCGGGATCTGTAGGAGCGTAGTAAGTTTTATTGTTGATCGCCTTAGTCGCATTCTTGGCTGCAACAGCGTTGTAAGAGATCTCACGGCCCTTGCTGGCGGTGTTATCGATCTCAGTCTTTGAGCAGGCTGCGAGTGCTACGACTGCGGCAACTGCGATGATGAAATACTTTTTCATGATTGATTATTATTTGTTTAATTATTATTCTGTAAGTCTGTAAATTTAGTCAAGAATATTAATAGTTGACATCTCTACAACTACCCAATCTGTGACTGTGGGATCGAAGAGGATCTCGTTAAGTTTGAAATTGAGAGTGTACATGTACTTCTTACCAGGCTCCCAAGCGGAGATTGCCTCAGCGGGATTATACTCGGTTGCACCTTCCTTAACCTTGGTCCAAGGAGCGGCAACGGTAACGGTACCGGTAATAGGATCGCTGTTGGTCTGCTCCATTGTGTAGGAGATAGTGATCTTTGTTCCGGGAACTTCTGCGACGTATCCAGGATCACCAGGGGTGCCAGACTCGTCAACATGAACGTATGCGGGCTGAGGGATCATAACGTTTGCATCTCCATAAGTTGCTGCTGCTGCATCGTTAGCGGCATAGACAATTTCCTGAGCAGTAGCATAGTAAGCCCAATTCTCAGACTGAGTAGCGTTGTCAGTCCAAGAGAAAGCGCCATTTGCGTAAGCGAGATCACCAGAGAGATCAATGTTGTTCAGAGTCACACTGTTAAGGGTGAAAGTAACATCTGCGGAATAATCCTCATTGGTACGCGCGCGGAACTGAATCTGCGAAAGAGCGTGATTGAATACCATAGGAAGCGCGTCTGCCCTGCGGGAACCTTCGTTGTTTGCAAGCATCAGGTCAACAGTCTTGTTGGAGTTGCTGATGGTGTAATCTGCGAAGGTAGCCTGAGGCTTCTTGCTGGTAGCATCCCAACCGGTGGTTGAAGGAGCAACGGTGGAAGGGTGAACAGCAAGGAAGCTGATCTTTCCGGTGAACGGCCAGTAGTAATAATGATCAGCGTTTCTCCAAGCATTCGTACGGCTCTGAGGGCCACCGCAGTAAGAGATGGTAAGGTTGCTCATAAAGTTAGAAGCATCGTCAGTTGCGAACTCAGAGAAGTCGCCCTCCTCAGACTGCCAACCCCACACCTGGAAGGTGTTGTCAGTAGCATAAGTAGTACCGCTAATAATAGCGTTGTTGGCCTTGGTGGCCTTCTTGGTCACGGCAGTGAAGCCGATCTCATCGTTGAGAGTGTTGGGACCGTTGAGGTCGAAGCTCTCTTTGTTGCAAGCTGCAAGCGCTACCAGCGCTGCTGCGAGAATCAATTGATTTGTTTTCATAAAAATTTGATTGTTTATAAAATGGTTTAACATAAATAATATTCTAAATAGTAATAGGAATGTCTTCCTGATCCCAATCGTCGACGCCTGGCTGGAAGCCTCCGCCGCCGGCGGTAGGATTGTCTGGAGGAGTAATCTCGATAGTCTCATCGATAATCTCGATAGTCTGATCTTCGATGTTCTCCTCAGACATGAATTCGTCGGTGATGTCGCGAGTCCAGGAAACGGTATCTCCACCAACTGTCTTTATTATAATAGTAAGGAGGAGTCGGCTCTCAACATTCGGGTTCTTACCGAAGGTATTGAACTGGCCGACTACTATATCATTAGTATCTGTGTCAAATCCGGCCTGCATGTCGAACATGAGGGTAACGTCTGTGTCTGTCTTACCCTCTTCCTTAGGAAGGCCGATAAAGTTGGATGCAATCTGTCCGGTAAGCAGAGCGCGGGCGGAGGCCATGTACTGCTCGTTCTTAATGCGGACGGAAATCCTCCAGGTCTCGACTACGCTTTCAGCCTCAGCCTCGATAGTCTGAGTGCCGGAGATATTCTTAACCTCAATATCCTGATGGCTCACGAAGAGGTGGTCAGGCTCGTAGATAACAGCGCTCTCCTGAACCTTCTTAAGAGCCATTGCCCAGACTTCATCCTCACCGTCTGCCTTTGTCGAGCTTGCGAGCTTACCGTAGCGGAGAGCATTAAGCATGCTGGACTTAAGGGCAGAGGAAACTTCGTTGGTGTAAGCCTCGATGGTATTGTAGTTCTGATCGTTACGAACGAGGGTAGCCTCAGTATCGAAGTTGTAGGCGATGAACTTGTAATGGCCAGGGGCGATGGAGACGCGACCACCCTTTGCAGGAAGGTAAGTCTCAGTAACGAAGTCGTAGGTAGTGGGATCGAAGAACATGACGCGCATCATTTCAGGATCGGGCAGACGCTCGAACTTACCGTTGACGCGGATGTTCAGGTTGATATTGAGCTTGAGGTCGATGATGGCGTTGCCATACTCCAGCTCACGCCTCTCACAGCTCGTGAGAACCGCGAGAATCGCAAATACAAGTATGAACAGACGTCTTCTCATCGTTTATTTCCTAACTTCTTTTTTCTTGTTCGCATGGAACAGATAAGTGAGTGTTATCTTAGCGTCGGTAACACCGAAATATTGTGATTTACCACTATATTGGTAAACAAGGTGCTGGTTGGAGGTCTTCTCAATATAATAACGCCACTGGGTAAACATAGGACCGAATCCGATTCCAAAGTTCATGCTCCAGTTCTCGTTGAAGACCAGGCTGTATCCAAGGCCCAGGGAAGCGAGGATCTCCTCACCCTGATAACCCTTTCCATTGTGTTCGAAGTCATAGTAGCCAGCTCCAACAGAGAGCGAAGCGTACCATCCTTCGAGTATCCTCTCGGTCCCGCCGGGATTGAAAGGAGTAGCGAACTTACTGCCAGGATACCATCTCGTTCCGAGGGTCCAGTGGAGAAGTTCGGCGCACTCTGCGTTGTTGTCCCATGCACGCCAAGGGGCAGTTCCGAGATAGTCTGCGTAGATGCTCCAGTGATCTCCTACGGGAACCTCGATACCAGCCTGAATCGGGACGACATGGAAGCCGGTGCCGACGGTGGCGAGGTTGGGAAGGAAGTTATATGTAGCAGCCACTACGGGAACTTTGTTTATAATAGTATCATATTGAGGCTCCTCGACGGGGATATACTCAGCGACTGAATCCTCACCCTGCTTAACTGCCTTGGTGTAAATACCAGGGAGACGCTCGATGCGGCTGAGAGTATCCTTGCTGACGATCTGGGTTGTAGTAGTAGTATCGTTCTGCTCAACAACCTCCTCAAGCTCTGCAGGAGCCTCGGTAGTCTCGTTACGATCTTCTGCAAGACCGATAGACTGGCTACGGAGAGGATCGAAGCACTTCTCGCGTACAGTCTCGTATGCAGGATGATTCTTAAGGGCTTTTTCCTTCTCGTCTGCAGAAGCGTTGCTGTCGATGATCTCGCAGATCTCTTTCTTATCCTTGTCGCTGAGGGAATCCTCTGCGAGAACGGCCTTACGAAGTCCGTTCCAATTCTCTCCGGCAGACCTGGTGTGGAGCCTGTCCTTAAGCTCGGGAGCCTGCTCGGAGATATAGTCTGCGACAGCCTGAGCCCTTTCGCGGGCAAGACGATCGTTGACCGAGGTAGGTCCATCGGGAGAGGCAGCGCCTACGATGTCATACTCATCAGCTGCAGAAGGATTCTCGCGGAAGAAGGCCACCATCTCGTCAAGGGCTTTCTTGTTGTCCTTATAGTTAGGATCGAGCTTGCTGGAGCCGTTGCGGAAGGAAACGCCCATTCCGGCAACACCCTTATCAGCAGAAGAAGCTGTATCCTTTCCTTCAGCTGTTCCAGAAGCCGCAGCCGCGGAAGAAGAAGGAGCAGAATCAGCAGGAGCGATAGACTGGCGGCGGAGAGCACCGAAGCAGTTGTCACGGACAGTCTGATATGCAGGGTGATTCTTAAGAGCGGCCTCTTTCTCGTCTGCAGAAGCATTGCTGTCGATAATTGCGCAGAGCTGCTGCTTATCGGTACTGCTGAGAGAATCCTCGGCAAGAATAGCATTGCGCAGACCATTCCAGTCTTCGCCTGCAGCCTTGATGTGGAGCTTACCCTTAAGCTCAGGAGCTTTCTCGGAGATATAATCGGCAATTGCCTTAGCCCTCATAAGAGCGAGGCGATTGTTTGCGGAAGTAGGTCCCTCAGGAGAAGCTGCGCCGGCGATAACATAATCATCTGCAGCAGAAGGATTCTCACGGAAGAAAGCGACCATAGCGTTCAGAGCATCGACGGTCTCTTTGTTGGTGAGATCCAGCTTGCTGGAGCCATTAGCGAAGGAAACACCCATTCCGGGAACGGATGCATTGGTGTTTACAAGGCCAAATACAGCAGCGCTGCTGAGCTTAAGAGAGATTTCAGCATAGCGCAGGGAGCGGAAATACTTTGAATAAAGACGCTTGTAGTTAGGATCCGCTTTGATGAGGGACTCTTTCTCATCTGCCTTTGAATCGGAATCAATAACGAGAAGGAGCTCGGTACGGGAAGCGGCATCGAGGGATTTGTCTGCAGCGACATAAGCCCTGAACTGCTCCCACGCCTCGGAAACCGAGATCACCTTAACAGTCGGCTTCGAATCGGGGAAGAGAGAAAGAACGAAATCCTTGACGGAAGCAGCACGGCGAGCCGAGAGAGCCTTGTTGTAAGCCTCGTTTCCTTCAGGTGAGGAGTAAGCGATAACCTCTACATCGATGTTACCGTCTGTAGCCTCGAGAAGCTGACGCAGAGAAATAAGGCTTGACTCATTGTTCATGTAGTTTGACCTCAGCTCGGCGTTGTCGAACGGGAAATGGACTCTTACGCGCTCAATCTCGTTAGCGCGAAAATCACGTGCGCGTACAAAAAAAGCGTTGCAAAGCACAAACAAGACTACCATCGCGACCTTGGCTGCGATGGAGGCGAAAAACTTCGCTGTAATACGTCCTGTTTGCATTTTGCTCTTAAAAATTCTGTTTCGTTAACGGTGCCGGTCTGCCAACCGCAGGTCCGAACTTCACCGATAACGGATGCAAAGGTATAAAGAAATTTCACATTACAAAAAGAATTTTTACTTATTTTTGAAAATAATTGTCGATTCATAAACAAGGGTAATAAAATGTTTTTTTGAAACATAAAGATTGAGTTTAGAGGGGGTTTGAGGGGGGGTAGGTGTTTCGAAACGTTTCGATTCTACCCCGAATTCACCCCAAAATAACACAGAATGCACTCCAAGGGGCATTTCACGTTTTAAAAATGCTTTCCGAATTGCAAAAGTCTTTTTGAAACGTATAAATAAATCAAAAACAAAGGTCATTTTAGGCATCTTTAATGGCAAAAAAGTCGAAAATAAATAATTTTCCTATTGCCGGATAATCAGGAAATTATGTATATATTTGGTAAGGAAAAGCACTCAGAGACCATGAAAACGCTCAAGAAAATCTGCTGCCTGGTTCTATCATACGCCGCTATAACGGTATACGCAGGCCTCTTATACGCCCAGAACGAAGTTCAGACCCTCAACTCTGAAATAACTTGTACCGCAGAGTGTCCAGTAGATGGATCAATGTGGATGGGAACCAACGGGGAAGGATTATATAGAATAGGAAAGAATGGGAACAAACTTCATTTCAGTGCTGAGAGCGGCAAAATCGGATCTGACTATATAATACATATCTGTTTTGATAAAAACGGCAGGCTCTGGGTTTTTGATAAAAGCGGGTCGCTTACTTCATACACACACGAAGAAGGATTTAAGAAAACTAATCTCGGCATAGGCGAAATTTCGAAAGCAATTCTGCTCCCAAAAGAGGAGAAAATAATGATCGCTGGTGTGACGAAATTCTTCGCTTTCGACACAAAGTCCGCAAGCCTGATAGAACTCTCGGAAATTCCCTTTAGACCTAACGAATTAAGACTCTCGTCAGACTCTTCTTACGTCTGGATGTTTGGAGACAATAAGGTTGCTAAGCTTAACCCTGAAGGCACGCTATCCGAAGTAAAGGATGACAACGATATTTCAAATTCGAAACCTTTAGAATTTGAAACATATGCCGAACGGAAGCCTAAAGGAGTGGGGATTTCCTGGATTATCGTAATATGTTTATCTGTTATTCTGCTATCTATACTCTTCGCATTTTTGATTGCCAGAATTAGGACAAACTATCTGAACAAGAAGTCTTCGACCCACAGCGATCTCTACGCGGGCATCTCTGAAGTGGAGCATAAAACTGTAGTTGAAGAAGCAAAGACAGAAGCCGAAATCGAGCCGAAAACAGAGCCCGAAAAGCCAGTAGTAAAGCCGGCAAAAGAGAGTGTTCCTGTGACGAAATTCGAGCCGAAGAACACTGAGTTTACGACACGGGTTATGATGCTTATTCAGGAGCATATCTCCGAGCCCGACTTCGATGTAGAGGCTATCGCCGCTCTTACCGGGATAAGCCGCATCCACGTCAACAGAAAGCTCAAGGCCGAGGGTTCTCCCTCCCCTTCTGTACTTATTAAAGAAAGAAGGATGGATATGGCGAAGTACCTTCTCCTTCAGGGCGATTTATCATTCTCGCAGATCGCCTCAGAATGCGGTTTTCGCTCACCGTCGTACTTTACTACGGCATTTAAGGATTATACAGGACTTACGCCTTCGGAATTTGTGGCCCAGAATAGGCTCTAGGGCTATTTTTCGGCCATTTTGAACACCCACGTCTTCGGAGTCATTCCGGTAATCTTTCTAAAGATATTATTGAATGATGACGCGCTGAGGAAGCCACACGACCTGGCTATCTCTTCCTGCTTAGCGTTAGGGTGATTCTTTATATACTGCTTCGCGTAGTCTATGCGAAGAGTATTTAGAAATTCAGGGAAGCTCATATTATAAGTATTGTTGACGAGCTTCGAGATATAAGTCTTATTGGTATGGAGTCTTTCAGCAATGTCCTGAAGGCTCATACTGGGCTGGAGAAACAGCTGCTCGTTGAGCATTACTGTCTGGAAGCGAGTAAGAAGGCTATCGTCCCAGGGATTCGATGCGGAATCAAATAAGATGTCTTTTACAGCATTTATCTCCTTGGGAGTCATTGCTGTTTCGTGGACGCGGTCTCCTATCTTATCCTGAAGACGAAGGAGGAAGTTTTCATCTACATCTTCCAGGAGTTCTTCTACCATCAACTCCTTAATAGGCCCTTCTATTGCAGGATGGTAGTTAAACATCATAACGTGTTTAGCCTGAGTTTTAGTAATAGTCTTTCTCGCACCGAACCATGCGCAGCGGTTGAATACGAAAATAGAAATAGAAACAGCTATAGCCCAGCATACCGAGAGCCAGAGGTGATTGTTAAGGAATGGCTTGGTAAACAAGACCTTTACAAGGACCAGGATGGCCGGTACCACGAAGACAAATATCTGGAGCTCGATAACCCTGATCGGAGCATCATTCCTGATATGGGCGACAAGAGTCTTGAAATGTACTCCTTCGGTCTTTACGAAGTAAAGCAGGTAGGCTGCGGCCAATAGCAGCTCGACAATAATAGCGACACGGAAAATAGTATGACACCAGGCGTAATAGTGTCCGAAAGTAGTTCCTTTGTATTTTGCCAGAGCTTCCGTTCCGTCTGTATACAGTTCATGAAGGAAGGGGGCCAGCTGGACATCTCCGATAGTTTCCGTCAAAGAGGCTACTGTAAGAGTAAGAGAGAATGGGACAAGAACCCAAAGGAAATGAGACAGTTTAAACCTGCGTCCATAGCGCAGACGGTCGAAGTACAACCATATCAGCGGAATAATACACGACGCAGAAAAGACCGTTACAAGGTGTGTGTAGACAAGAATTCTTGAAGGTAGCTGAGGTATAGAGTACATCGCATCTACCGTAAAGAACAGAAGAAGGTCAAACAGAAGAACCTGTACTATCATATAAGTACTGGTACGACGCGCCACCAGGGAATTGAGCAGCAGCCACCCAAGTACCGAGGCCGAGGGGAGGAACAGAAGCAATATGAGGAAATTCTGGACCATTGTTAGCGTGTCGTTTCAGCAAATATACTTATATTTGTTAAAATTTTTACTAAAAACTGAACCTGTGAATCCTATTCTGCTAGACCGTAAAGCATTTCAGGGAGTCCTTGGCTTAAAGGGATTTTTGGGCAAGATACTCTCCTGTCTTGTCTATGATATGCTGGGAATGGACCGGCTCAACGAGTTCTATTCGATGAATCCGCGCTCAGACGGCCCGGATTTCTCTTCAGAAATACTTAGAGACCTTAACGTTACTTTCGATGTTCCCGAAGGTCAGCTTAACCATATCCCTGCTGAAGGTGGCTTCATCACCGTCTCCAATCACCATTTCGGCGCTATCGACGGCCTGCTGCTCAACCTCCTTATAGGCAGAATCAGGCCTGATTATCAGATACTTACAACCTATTTCCTCGCCCTTATCCCCAACCTCAAGGATTGGTTTATTCCGGTGGATAATTTTGCGAGCGGCGGGGCACGCAGCGTCAGCGGAATTCGCGCGGCGCTGGGGCACATCGCCTCAGGGGGCGCCCTGGGCCTCTTCCCCGCAGGCGAGGTAGCCACCTGGCAGCGCGGCAAAAACCGCACGGCAGTAAGCGGCAGCCGCAAGGTCGTGGAAGACAAGCCGTGGGCAGACAATATGTCCAAGCTCATCCGCAAGTCCGGCCTGCCAGTAATTCCGATCTATTTCGACGGCGGAAATTCGAAGCGCTTCCACCGCCTCGGCCGTATCCACCCCCGCATCCGCACTCTCCTCCTCATACGCGAGATGCTCGGGGCCAAGGGATCCCACATCAAAGTCCGGATCGGCCAGCCTATCCAGGCCAGCCAGATAGCCGGCTTCAGCATCCAGAATCTCGGCAAGTACCTGCGCAACCGTTGCTACGCCCTCGAGGCCCAGTGTAGCGCCGATTTCGAGCGCCGCCATACCGAAGTCTGCGAGCAGGAAATCATCCCCGCAGTCGACCCTGAACTCATCCGTTCGCAGATCGAATCCGTCCGCGACAGCGCCATCTTCGAAAGCGGCGATTACCGCGCCTACCTCATCACCGCCTCTCAGGCTCCAGACGTAATGCGAGAGCTCTACAGGCTGCGCGAGGTAACCTTCAGGGCGGTCGGAGAAGGGACCGGCAAAGCGCTGGATACCGACCCCTACGACGATTATTATCACCACCTCGTCCTTTGGAACGTCCCTGACGGACAGATCGTAGGCGCGTACCGCGTAGGCTATGGAACCGAAATAATCAAGGCCCACGGCGGAGTCGGCGGCTTCTACACCTCGACCCTGGTCCGCTTCGGCCCCAACGCCCCCGCCCTGCTCTCACGCTCGATGGAACTCGGCCGCTCGTTCGTGGTTGAAAAATACCAGAGGGACGTACTCCCGCTGAAGTTCCTTCTCGCAGGCCTTTGTATAGCAACCGTCAAGTCCAACTCAGACAGCTGCTTCGGCCTCGTGACGATGAGCGCGGCGCTTCCTGACTTCTACAAGAGCCTTACGTCGTACTTTCTCCACCGGGATTTCGAGATGCCGGAGGCTTCGAAGTTCTCTATCCCCACATCTCCCTTCAAGCCCGATTATTTAAGAGTCGATCCTGAAGGATTACTTCAGATACCGGAAGGCGATATAGACGCTTTCGACAGACTCATCGGAGCTATATCTGAAGGACAATACAGACTGCCCGTGTTGTTCCGCAAGTATTTCTCCTGCGGAGCCCACGTGTCTTGTCTGAATGTGGATGCAGATTTCTCGGACTGCGTTGATGCGATGATTTACCTTCGCCTTTCGGACTTCCCCCCGGCAAGCATCAAATCATTCGTAAGATCGCTGCCTGAGGAAGTCCAGAAAGAGGTACTTACACACTTCTACGGTTCGTCCGAAGTCTAAATCTTCTTTCCGAAGTACTCCAGATACCTGTCGTAAAGGTGTCCTGCCTGCAGATATGCGCTCTGGGGGCTGATGAAGTGTGAGAATTCGAATGTGATAGCTTTCTCTACTCCGCAACGCTTCGCAGCCTCGAGTTTCATCCTGAGTTTATCAAACTTGATGGGGAGGAACTTGATAGGCATATCGCGGTCGAAGCTCTCGCAGTTGGTCCAGCTGTGGATTCCCCACTTATCTGCCAGCATCTTGTTGACTGAGATGTAGTCTTCGATTTCGTCGTAGTCGTTGTAGCCGTCCTGGAAGGCGCAGGCATCTACAAATTCGTGGATACCCTCGAATATCTCGTCCCAATCGCGCATGTGTTCCATGATGTCCGGGCGATCGGCCCTGCGGAGCTGGGCGCTCTGGGCGCTTACTCCCTTGATTCCCTCGATGATGGGGCTGATGAAGGTAGGATAGCCGTTGGGATATTCCTTGCTCTTCGAGAGTTCTTTACACTGCTGACCGAGTTTCTGATATCCTTCGATAGCGCCCTTGGAGCGGCGGGAAATCTCGTAGCTCAAATACCAGCCCTTGAAGCTCTTATAATGTCCGTAGCGCTCCCAGAGTTCGTCGATGATAAATCTGTTGATCTCTATTTCGTTGTTGTAGACTCCGGTATACCAATACTCGTCTGAGTCGTACAGACCGATGTAAAGAGACATCCCGTATTTCTCCGCAAGGCGGCAGAACATGTCTACGAGGTCTACTGAAGGATAGTAGTACCCTTTCTTAAGAAGATACGGGCTCGGATAGGTCATCCATTTACGAAGTCCGCAGCGGATGATGATAACCGTATCAATGCCGAACTTCTTCATATACTGGAAGTCACGGTCCCACTCCGCCTCTCCCCAGTTCTGGTGAGGGATGTCAGTAGAGATTTCGTCCAGGAAGGTTCCTGTAATAGGCACCGCATTTCCAGGCTCGACGATGAGTGTACTCTTTAAACTCTTATCGAGTCCTATTCCGTATTTATCCTTTCCGGTCTGGCAAGAGCCAAGAAGAGGAGTAGCCGCTGCTGCCGCACTCGCTGCCGCCGCGGTCTTAAGAAAAGATCTTCTGTCAGTCATTGGATTATGTGGTATTAATAATACAAATATAGTTAAATTTGCCGGAGTTATGAAGATAGAACTTATCGGGTTTGACTTTGAGCTGAATCCCAACAACAAGATGGACATACTGGTCGATGCGGTTAACGCGTCAGACTCAGACCTTATACTTTTCCCCGGCCACACTATCCGTGACCTCAACGACCTCCTTTACGCCGAACAGGACATCAAAAACAAAAGCTCGGTCGCGATACTGGAACTCGAAGAGTCGCTTTCTTCCAGTTGCCTTTTACAGCGCAATTCCCTGTATATGATGCATGGCGGGCTGTTCTTCGACCTCTATACGAGCCAGATTTTCGAGACGGAAGAGGATATCGAAGGAAACGACGCGATAATGGACAAGCTGATGGACGAGTTCAAGCGCCGGCAGTTCGCCTGCTGCGGCAACCGAATCACCGTCCTGCAGGGCGGAGAAAGCGCGATGCTCGCGGGAAGCGGTGTCGACATGGACTTTCGTTTCAGCGGGAATCCGGTCCTCAACCGTCGCTTCCAGGGCCTGATGGCCGGGACGGACATCTTCCTCAACCCGGTCCATGAAGCCGCAGACGGGAGCGGTCTGCTCCTCCAGCGGATGGCCGCCCTTAGCGCCGACGGGCGCTGGTGTCTGTCGACCGGAATGCTCGGACGCGAGAGGATGGGCAATTGGGGCGACAAGCAGCTGCAGCATATCTTCCACGACGGCCGTGAGATCTCCGTCCGCCCGCAGGTCCACGACGACGAGGGCTACATCTCCCGCACGGTCGAGGTCCCCGACCGGATAGCGCCATGGCCGGCATCGACCCCGTCATAGGCGGCCGGCCTACCTGTTATTTGCTTTGAGAGGATCTTCCGCGATAAGGCGGCAGAATTCGTTGAAAAGGTCCTGCTCTTCGGGGTCCTGGCTCGCGCGGAGGTGGTTGAAGGAGTCTGCGCCCATATAGACGGCAAGCTGCTTCACTCCGTAGACATTCTCGCGCTTCATACCGTCTACATACTCGCGCCAGCGGGCCCGGTAGGTATTGTAGTCTTCACCCTCTTTGTATGAGGAGTCGGAAGCGTCTACCGGATGGCGCATGAGCCGATCGTCGAATTCGAGCTCCATATTCAGCTGATATTCAGATATCTGCTGGAAGAACGAATCCATCGGATTTACATTTTTCGAGTCCCAGAAGCGGTTGGGCTGCATATAGGCGTAGTCGATTCCGAAATCCTTCCAGTAACGGAAACCCGCCGCCCTGCGGTATGGGATCCAGACTACCGCCTCATCCTTTTTGTGGATGTAGTTAGACACGGCCGGGAACACATCGTCCCAGGCCTTGGCCTCTACCTCCCATCCGTCGCGAAGCTCGCCGCCTACTGTATCTCCGCCGGCGCCGCCAACTCCCGAACGCATCGATGGCAGTTCCTCAGTCATTATGTAGAAGCCACCAAGCTCGATATTCTTGAATGCCGCTTTCTCAAAGCGGGCCCTTACCTCGTCTACGAACCAGCAGTATGCCGCGAGGCGGTCTTCCGGCTTAGAAAAATCCAGGGCCTTTCCGTCTACCGAGCCCCAATAGGTTGTAGACGAAGTATAGATATTGTAACGCTCATGGGCCGGGATGTCCGGCATCATCACTATCACCTTGCGGGAAACCGGAGCCGGGCCGATTCTGGACGCGGCCTCGCCCACTGCCTGATCGAGCGCGGTAAAACCATTGTCCTCCCTGAACCAGTAATCAAGCCAGGCCGACGCGTCGGCCTTGGAGGCCGATTTCATCGGGATGCTATTGTTGGACCAGTCCCTTAAGCCTAATGCGAGAGCATGAGGGTCGCTGAGATCCGGAGTCCTCATGTCCAGCATCAGGAACGCGTCGAAAAGCCACTTTTCCTCGCCCGTACTCGGATCCGTCCAGGTTACATGGCCGGCCAGCCTTTCTTTGTCCCAGTACATGGGATTGCGAGCGCCGCCGCCGTAAATCAGAGCCAGATCGGCGAAATACGGAATCTGGGCAGGCAATGACAGGGAGCCCATGAGCAGGGCCAGAACAGCGAGAATAGCTTTACGCATTTTTACTAAGCAGTATACCGTTTTCCGGGGAAGAACTTCGAAACCTTTTCGCAGTACTTTGCGTACTCGGGGTACTTTCCTCCGCTGATTTCCTCAGCGAGGGCTGAACTGCCGATGAAGAGGACAATAAGACGGATAGCAC
>JAEESD010000049.1 GCA_016286145.1 Bacteroidales bacterium
GGTCAAATTATGTTCCACTGACAAAATGTCAGCGGGCGCCGAGCTGTTACTCCTCGTCGGGGTTGGCCTGGATAGGAGTTGCGGGGAATGCGGGCTCCTCGGCTACGTTCTCGATCTGATCGGTGATGTCGACGGTAGTTGTCTGAGACTTCGTTGCGAACGAAGCGATGATGCTGACGACTGCGATAAAAGCTACGAGACCCCAGGTAATCTTCTCGAGGAGGTCTGCTGTCTGGCGGACACCGAAGGTCTGGTTTCCGGCGGTGAAGTTGCTGGCGAGGCCCTCGCCCTTGCCGTTCTGGAGCAGAACTACGAGCACCAGAAGAATAGCGGCGATGACGATCAGGACCACGAGTGTTGTGAATAATGCGTTCATATCTTTTTTAATCTATTTTTTCAATAAGGGCTGCAAAGTAAGCACTTTTTTCCGGATATCGCAAACTTAGTTTCGAATAAATCTCCTTTGCTTTGTCTTTATATCCCTGATCCAGGTAGACTTTCGCGAGCGACTCCGTACAGAAGTCGGTGAATTCCTCAACCGGATCCGCATCCGAAGGAGCTGCTTCTTGACCGGCAAAAGACGAGAAGATATTGTCCTGTTCGAGGCGCACTCCCTCGTACTGCTCAGCGGTAAAGTAGTCTCCGCCCACGACAAAGACCTGACGGCCCTCGCGGCGCTTGGAGGCCGGAGCGAAGTAGCCCTCGATCAGCTCGCCGACCGGAGCCTCCGTTCCCTTTGCCTTGGCCTGCTCGACCAGGTTGAAGATAAGCCTGCGGGAACCCATATAAAGCGCCTGCTCGGCATACTTCTCGTCTGACCACGCCCCCTCGCCCAGTTGGGCCATCCGACGGCACAGTTCGGCCCTCGCGAGCGCGAACCAAGGGTAGAGGCTCACCACCCCGTTCAGCTCCTCAAGGTTAAGGGTCTTGAGGTCTATGAGGTTCTTTTTTACCATTGGGCTACGGTAGCGTTGAAGATGTCTTCGACTATTTTGTCTATGATCTCGGCGCAGAGGGTTGATTCGACCGCGTCAAGCGAGGTAGTAGATTCGTAGTCGGCGTAGGCCGAGAAGCTCTTTCCGGTGAAATCCTCCTCAGGATACTTCCTATTGGTGAAATCCACCTTCACGGTAACGGTAAGGCGGTTCATCGCGGCGACATCGCCGGCTGTAACGGCGGAAGCGCGTACATCGTAACCCGTCACCTGACCCGTTATCTCCAGATCTCCGTCCATATCAAGCTGCTCGAGGCTCGTCATACGGCGGAACTGGTTCCTGACCGCTTCCGTAAGGTCGTTGCTGAGCGAAGGATTCACCTTCATCGCCTTATACTCGAAATAGTTGATGGTGATAGTCTTTACGTCCGGCTTGATCGAGGTACCGGAGAAAGAATAGATGCCGCAGGCGCTCACAGCAAATGCAGCGAGGCAGAGGGCAAGTATGTTTCTGAGGGTCTTTATCATTGGGCGGTCTTTTTCTGGTTTGAGAGCCAGCGATAGATAGTCCTTTCAGACACGCCAAGCTCTGTGGCCGCGGGTTTTACTTTTCCGTCGTATTTAGCCAGGGTCGCGGCGTACAGCTCGTCATTGCTCTGACGTATCGATTTCACGGACGGGGCTGCGGGCTCGGACGGCTGGGATTCCTGCCATTCGGCCTCATCCTCGATCGGAGCGGCCACGGCGGGACCTGCGACTGCCGGGCTGGCAGGCTGCGACTCGACTATCTTCTTCAGGCGGTCTACCTCCTGCTTGAGGTCGAGGATCGCTTTCACGATCGCGCGCATATCCTCATCGCTCATCCGGCTGCCTCCGGCCTGAGGACCATCCACGATTGCGGGAAGGACCTGCTCGGCCTCCTGGGGCATGTGGGGCAGCAACGCGGCCGCGTCCAGCTCCACCCGGTCAGAGGTAGGGGTCACGGGCCTGCTCTCCATCACGGTCAGCGCTTCGGTAAAGTTCTTGAGCTGGCGGACATTGCCCGGCCAGCGGTAGTTTTTCAGAACCGAGATGGCTTCGTGTGTAAGGGAAATCTTACAGAGGCGCGAACGCTCGGAGAAGTCTGAAGTGAACTTTCTGAACAGAAGATAGATGTCGTCTTTACGGTCTCGCAGAGCCGGCATCTTGATCTGGAAGGCATTCAGACGGTAATAAAGATCCTCGCGGAACTTTCCGGTCTCGACTGCGTGGAGAAGGTTTATATTGGTAGCCGCGATGATGCGGACATTGGTCTTTTCGACCTTGGAAGAACCAACTTTCAGGTACTCTCCGTCCTGAAGGACTCGAAGAAGCATAGCCTGAGTCTCGCGAGGGAGCTCGCCAATTTCGTCAAGGAACAAAGTACCTCCGTCTGCTTCTTCGAAGTAACCCTTACGGGTAGCAACAGCGCCGGTGAAGGAACCTTTTTCATGGCCGAAGAGCTCAGCGTTGATGGTTCCGACAGGGATAGCGCCGCAGTTTACCGCCAGGAACGGGGCGGTACGGCGGCGGCTGTTGTCATGGATAATACGGGGAATGACGTCCTTTCCGGAACCGTTTTCACCTGTGATCAGAACGGCAAGGTCGCTGGGAGCGACTACGCCGGCCATCTCAATGGCGAGGTTCAGGGCAGCATCGTTTCCGATGATGTCGTACCTGTTTTTAATTCTCTGTAATTCCTGTGTATCCATTTTATCGCAGCCTACAAAGTTACTTAAAAATTCTTTATCTTTGCGTTCAGAACATTTTTATAAGATGAAAGCTTTCAAAATACTTCTTGCAGCAGCGGTTGCAGCTCTTGTCGCAGCCTCCTGCTCATCTCAGAAACAAGTCAACAGCGGCGGTTCAGGACTCGAAGTCACCTGCGAGCCCCACATCCTCGAAGTAGTAGGCGGAAAAATCAATGCCGCCATCACCCTCAATTTCCCCGAGGGCTACCTGAAGACAAACGCCATGATGGTTACTACCCCTGTCATCGTATATTCAGGCGGACAGAGGACCGGTACTGCGGTAATCTATCAGGGCGAGCAGATCAAGGCCAACTACCGCGTCATTCCCCTCAAGGGAGGACAACATACTCAGAATGTTTCCTTTGATTTTGCCAATGGAATGGAGCAGTGTGTACTCGAGCTTCAGTGTAAGCTGATGATCGCCGGCAAGGAAGTCGCCCTTCCTTCGATCAAGGTCGCAGACGGATGTATCGCAACCTACAGGCTCGCAGACCTCAGCGGAGAATTCTCCCTCAAGCCGGACGGTTTCGAGCGCATCTCGAACTACACTACCGAGACCAGTATCCTCTTCGATGTAAATTCATCGCAGGTCAAGAACAATACCCAGAACAAGAACGCCCTGGAAGTATATAAATCTTACCTCAGGGAACTCCAGAACGACCCTCGCTACAATGTTACCAGCGCCGAGATTATCGCCTATGCTTCTCCGGAAGGAGGAGTAGACCTCAACGACAAACTCTCCGGCGACAGGGCTAAGGCAGCCGAACAGACCTGGTCAAAGGTTGGCAGCGGCCTTTCCGATGACGTAAAGGTCAGCAGTGTAGGCCAGGACTGGGAAGGCTTCAAAGAGGCTATGGCCAACTCCGACATCGAAGACAAGGACCTTATCTTAAGGGTTCTGTCGATGTACTCGGATCCCGAAGTCAGGGAGCAGGAAATCAAGAACCTCTCCTTTATATATGAGGATATCAAGAAGGATGTGTTCCCCGGACTGCGCCGCGCTTCGTTCGTAGTAAGCGCAGAACACACCGGCTATTCAGACGAAGAGCTGAAGGAGATGGCCGAGAAACAGCTTGCCCTTCTTTCCGAAGCCGAGGTCCTTCACCTTGCCGGAGTTACAGAAGACAGGGAGAATCAGAAATATTATTATAGGGTAACTACCGAGCGCTGGGGCTCCAACACTGGTTTCTACGATCTCGCCGTCCTCGCTCTTAACGAGAACAAGATCGATGTAGCCCTCGCTTATCTTACACATACCGAAGAAGGAGACCGTGATGTTCAGAACCTTCTCGGCGTAATCGAGATGCGCCGCGGACGCTACGCAGAGGCTATCAACCTGTTCGAGCAGTCCGGTACTGACGATGCGAAGAAGAACGCCGGTTCTGCGAAGATCGCTCTCGGCGACTATGCCGCGGCGGCCCAGGCTCTGGCCGGCACCGGCAGCCGTAACGAAGTCCTGGCCTACATCCTCGCCGGCCAGACCGACGACGCCGCGGCAGCCGCTTCCGATGCCACCCCTCGCGACAGCTACATCGCTGCGATCGCAGCCGCCCGTAAGGGTGATGCTTCCGGAGTGAAAAAATACCTCGCGAAGGCCAGTGAAGACCCGGTTTACGCAGAAAAAGCAGCAAAAGACGCAGAGTTCGCCGATTACCGCTAGTTTTTTTCAGAATTTTCTCTATATTTGCAGCCCCAAAATTTTTGGGGCTTTAATTTTATTAACATTTTAATATGCCAACAATTCAACAATTGGTTCGCAAAGGACGCGAGGTCATCGAAGTAAAATCGAAGTCTCGTGCGTTGGATGCTTGCCCTCAGAAGCGTGGCGTTTGCGTGCGTGTCTACACGACAACCCCTAAGAAACCTAACTCAGCAATGCGTAAGGTCGCACGTGTACGTCTGACGAATTCTAAAGAGGTCAATGCCTACATCCCGGGCGAAGGACACAACCTTCAGGAACACAGCATCGTGCTGGTTCGCGGCGGTCGTGTAAAGGACCTTCCCGGTGTACGTTACCACATCCTTAGGGGCGCTTTGGACACAGCTGGCGTAGAAGGCAGGACCCAGTCCCGTTCGCTCTACGGCGCTAAGAGGCCGAAGAAGTAGTCTGAAGGATGGTTTAATCTTTAATTTTTCAAAACAATGAGAAAATCGAAGCCTAGCAAGAGGATTCTACTTCCTGATCCTAAGTTCCACGACGTGGAAGTTACACGTTTCGTGAACAATCTTATGTTGCAGGGAAAGAAGAGTATCGCTTATTCAATTTTTTACGATGCCATTGATATGGTAGGCGAGAAGGTGAAAGATTCTGACAAGGCTCCTCTGGATATTTGGAGGAAGGCCCTCGAGAACGTGACCCCTCAGATCGAGGTCAAATCACGTCGTATCGGTGGTGCTAACTTCCAGGTGCCCACCGAGTTGAGACCGGAGAGAAAAGTATCACTTTCTATGAAGAATATGATCTCTTTTGCCCGCAAGCGTTCCGGTCACTCGATGGCAGAAAAACTGTGCGCAGAGATCGTAGCGGCTTACAACAACGAAGGTGGTGCATTCAAGCGCAAAGAGGATATGCACAGAATGGCAGAAGCCAACAAGGCGTTTGCACACTTCCGTTTCTAATTTTTAGTTGACACACCTGTAGAAAATGGCAAAGAGGGATCTTCAGTTCACACGCAATATCGGTATCATGGCCCACATCGATGCCGGTAAGACAACTACGTCTGAACGTATCCTGTACTACACCGGAAAGACCCACAAAATCGGCGAGGTCCACGAAGGCGCGGCTACTATGGACTGGATGGTCCAGGAGCAGGAGAGGGGTATTACTATCACCTCCGCTGCTACCACCGCTTTCTGGCACTACGCGGGAAAGGTCTATCAGATCAACCTGATCGACACTCCCGGCCACGTCGACTTTACAGTCGAGGTTGAGCGTTCGCTCCGCGTGCTGGACGGAACTATCGCGACATTCTGCGCGGTAGGCCGCGTACAGCCGCAGTCCGAGACCGTGTGGCGTCAGGCAGATAAGTACGGAGTCCCGAAGATCGCGTACGTCAATAAGATGGACCGCGTCGGGGCAGACTTCCTCGCCTGTGTCGAAGAGATCCACAACAAACTCGGTGCGAACGCGGTGCCCATCTGCCTCCCTATCGGAGCAGAAGACAAGTTCGAGGGCATCGTAGACCTCATCGAAAAGCAGGCCATCTTCTACAACTCAAGTGAAGAACTGGTTAACTATCACTACGGGGCAATCCCTCAGGATATGATCGACGAGGTGGACGAATGGCACGACAAGCTCGTGGAAGCGGCCGCCGAGTGTGACGAGACCCTGATGGAGAAGTATTTCGAGGACCCGGACTCCATTACCAGGGACGAGATTATCGCCGCGCTGCGCAAGGGCTGCATCTCGATGCAGATCGTGCCGGCCTGCTGCGGATCTTCGTTCAAGAACAAGGGAGTTCAGTTCCTCCTGGACGCAGTAATGCGTTATCTTCCGTCCCCGCTCGACAAAGGCGCCGTCAAGGGTATCAACCCCCGCAATGGAGCCCAGATCGAGCGCCAGCCTTCAGAAAGCGAGCCCTTCTGCGCGCTCGTGTTCAAGATCGCCACGGATCCGTTCGTGGGCCGTCTTGCCTTCCTGCGCGCATATTCGGGTAAGCTCGAGGCCGGCTCTTACGTCCTGAACGTAAGGTCAGCAAAGAAGGAGCGCGTAGCGAGGCTGTACCAGATGCACTCCAACCACCAGAACCCGATCGAGGCTGTGGAGGCAGGAGACATCGCGGCTGCAGTCGGATTCAAGGACCTGAGGACCGGAGATACGATCTGTGTCGAAGGCCAGCCTATCGTCCTTGAGTCTATGGAGTTCCCGGATCCGGTTATCGGAGTCGCCGTGGAGCCGAAGACCCAGGCAGATCTTGATAAATTGGGCGTAGCGCTCGCAAAACTTTCCGAGGAGGATCCTACCTTCACCGTTAAGGCGGATACCGAAACCGGTCAGACCGTTATCAGCGGAATGGGCGAGCTCCACCTTGATATCATCATCGACCGTCTCCGCAGGGAGTTCGGAGTCGAGATCAATCAGGGTGCGCCCCAGGTCAACTACAAAGAGGCAATCACTACCAGTGTCCAGCACCGTGAGGTTTACAAGAAACAGACGGGCGGACGCGGTAAGTTTGCCGACATTATCGTGGAAATCGGACCGGCAGACCCGGGAGTTACCGGACTCCAGTTCGAGAGTGTCGTCAAGGGCGGAAACATCCCCAAGGAATTCATCCCTTGCATCGAGAAAGGCTTCAAGTCGGCTATGGCCAACGGCGTACTGGCCGGCTGCGAAGTCCAGTCGATGAAAGTTACCGTACTTGACGGCTCTTATCACCCGGTTGACTCGGATCAGCTTTCGTTCGAAATTGCCGGACGTATGGCCTTCCGTCACGCCTGCCCTAAGTGTAAACCTGTCATACTCGAGCCCATTATGAATCTTGAGGTGGTAACACCCGAAGAGTATATGGGAGATATCGTAGGCGACCTCAACCGCCGCCGCGGACAGATTAACGCGATGGACAGTACCGCAAACGGAGCGCGCATCATCAAGGCGTTCGTACCGCTTTCCGAGCAGTTCGGTTATGTGACGGTACTCCGTACCCTTTCTTCCGGCCGTGCGACCAGCACGATGTCCTTCGACCACTACGCAGAGGTTTCCCCTGCCATGCAGAAGGAGATAGTCGAGAAGAGCGGGTTCAGACTGCTGTCCGATGACAATGATGAGTAAAGTACAAAAAACGTTAATATGAGCCAGAAAATCAGAATTAAACTCAAATCCTTCGATCATATGCTCGTCGACAAGTCGGCGTCCAAGATCGTCGAGACTGTGAAGACCACCGGAGCAACGGTCAATGGACCTATTCCGCTCCCTACCAACAAGAAGATCTTCACCGTCAACCGCTCAACCTTCGTCAACAAGAAGTCGCGTGAGCAGTTTGAGCTCGATTCATACTGCAGGCTCCTCGACATCGAGGACAGCAACGCTAAGACCGTTGATGCCCTTATGCGTCTCGAGCTTCCCGCAGGAGTTGATGTAGAGATCAAAGTATGATGACGCGCGGTCCGGGAGGATCGCAGTCTGACTGGTCCCATAGCTCAGTTGGTTAGAGCACCTGACTCATAATCAGGGAGTCGCAGGATCATGCCCTGCTGGGACCACGCGAAAGGTCGGCCGATTTGGCCGACCTTTTTCGCGTGGTCCCTTTGGGCTTTCCAACCCCCGCCTTCGGCACCCCCTTTCAGGGGGACACCGCCTCCGCTTCGCTCCCGGCGGGTGCCTTCCGGTCGTCGCATCGCTCCTTCCTCACGGCACGGCGCCTGATGGCGCCTTCGGCGCTTCGCGCCTCTAAGCGAAAGGTCGGCCGATTTGGCCGACCTTTTTCGTGCGGTCCCGTTTCGACTCGTAGATTCCTACAGGTTCTTCTCGGGGTACATATCGTCCCACCAGGTGGGGTCGTCGTGGAGGTACTTGGAGAACCAGGCGAAGATGGTGCGGAGCCACTGGCGGCGCTTGCCGAACTCGCGGATGCCGTGGTTTTCGCCGTCAACCACGACGAATGCGGTCTCAGCGCCGAGGAGCTTGAGCGCGGTGAACATCTGGATGCTCTCGCCGATCGGCACGTTCGTGTCCGCGGAGCCGTGGAGGAAGAGGAGCGGGGTGTGGATCTTGTCGGCGTTGTAGAGCGGGCTGCGGTCTACGTAAAGGTCTTTGCGGGTCCAGGGGTAGCTGTTTGCCATAGCCACCTCCGAATATGAGTAGCCCCAATAGCCTTCGCCCCAATAACTGGTGTGGTCGCTGATTCCGGCGTGGGAGATTCCGGCCGCGTAGATGTCTGTCTTGGTAAGCAGCAGCTGGGTCATAAAGCCGCCGTATGAGGCGCTGAAGCAGCCGATCTTGGTAGAGTCCACGAACGGGTGGTCCTTGCAGAATGAGAGCGTCGCTTCGATAATGTCGTCGGAGACTACGTCGCCGGCCGTGTTGACGTGGCGCGCAGCGAATTCCTGGCCGAAGCCGGACGCGCCGCTGGGGTTGACGACGTAGAAGACGTAGTCCTGGGCAGCGTAGACCTGAGGCGAGTAGGAGCCTACGCAGTAGCGAGCCGAAGGATTGCAGCCGCCGTAGTAGTGGACTAGAAGCGGGTATTTCTTCGAAGGATCGAAGTGCGGCGGGAGGACATAGAAGCCGTTGATAAGGTCGCCGCGGCTGGAGGTGAACTCATAGGCGCCGCCGGCCCCAAGCTCGACCGAAGCGAAGCGCTCGGCCCCGAAGTCCTTGACTACCCGCTGCTTGCCCGTAAGGACGTTGTAGGTGTAAGCACGGTCGCCGTTGCAAAGGCTCTGACCGCTATAGACGAGAACCGGCGCCGTACGGGCGAGATCGAAACCGTAAAGATACTCTTCCATATTCGCGAGCCTCTGGATAGCGCCCGAAAGCGGAGAGCAGCGGTAGAGATTCTGGACGTCTTTATCGGCTGTAGTGAAATAGATGCGGTTATCGAACGCAGCCCAGACCGGCGATCCTTCCACACTCGGGGCGAAGTCTTTAGTCAGCGGCGATACGCTCTTTGTTTCAATATCGAAAATGTACATCTGAATATCGTACATATTCGGGGTCTGGCCGGGCTTCAGCCCCTTCATTCCTATTCCCCCAAACGCCTCCGGGCTACCGACCATCACGAGCTGCCTGCCGTCCGGCGAATACGAAGCCCCACGGATGAAGCCGTCGTCCTCGATCAGACATTCTGCCTCAAGGGTCTGGACATCGAGCTGCCAGAGCGAGAAAAGGGTGGTCGGGCGGGCGGTAAGACGCTCGCGCTGGGTCAGGACGAGGACCTTTTGCCCGTCAGGGCTGATGTCGGCCGGCCAGAGGTCGTGCCAACCGAAGGTAAGCTGCTGCATCTGCCCTGTCTTAAGGTCGAACTTAGCGATGTAGGAGCGGTCGCGCCAGCCGGGCTGACGGTCGTCCGGGGTTAGGATCTGATGGACCTCGCCCTCCTTCGGGCCCTCCTGAGTCAGCATGTAGAGCAGCCAGTCCTCGCTGGGCGCTACGGTGAACCAGCCGTCCGGGATATTGCGGGCGAGCAGCGTCTCCTTGCCGGTCGCGGGATTGGAACACCACAGGTCGCGTCCGCTCGCGCTCGGGCGCGTGTAATAATATTCGTCGCGCGCGGGCATCCACTGGATCGGGGATTCGGTCCGGGCGAGGACACGGCCGTCGGAAGCCTGCTGGATCTCGGTATATGAGCTGGGCTTACCCGATTCGTCGACCATGCGGTAGGTCAGCGCGAGGAACTTGCCGCCTGAGGAGACGGTAATCCCGCCACTCGAAAGGCCGATTGTGTTCGCGTCCAGCGAGAAGATCTGGCCGCCGTCCTCGCGAAGAGCGATCCTTCCCTCCTTTTCCGGGACCACGCTCACCTTCAGCGTGTCGGCTACGCCGGGCAGCGTCAGGGCCTTGATCAGCACGTCGTGCGTTCCGGGCTCAAGCTTGAGCTGCGGGCCTGCGGGCTTGCCGTCCACAAACAGGCGACTGTGCTTCAGGCCCTCGATCTTGAGGTTCGCCTTCGCATAGATTGCGTTTTCGAGCGAGAAACCGAGCAGGTGAAGGGCCGGGGCGTCTTTCGACTCCAGGACTTCCACCGCCTTCATCTCCTTCGGCAGGGTCACCGACAGCTCACGGTCCAGCGCGGACTCGGGATCGAACGGCTTCCCGGCGATATCGACGGTATCCACCTTATGCGGCGTTTTCACCTCGAACGGGCCCGCATAGCGGAAATTATCGACGTTGATGGTCTGCGAAGGGGCTGCCTCCTGGCTCGACTGGCCTACCTGTTCCTGGGCAGAGGCGTAGGCACTGATGGCAAATGCCAGAGAAATGACGAGAATATGTTTCATTTTATTTGATATTTCGGCTATCATACAAATATACAAAATGTTGTAATTCAGAAAAACTTCGTATATTTGCATCCCCGCCCGGCGCAAGGGGACTCGTTTTCAGCGCCAGGATGGTTTCAGGAGAGGTGGGTGAGTGGCTGAAACCAGCAGTTTGCTAAACTGCCGTACGGGTAACCGTACCACGAGTTCGAATCTCGTCCTCTCCG
>JAEESD010000191.1 GCA_016286145.1 Bacteroidales bacterium
CGGGAAGGGGCGGTATAGTCGGAGAAGGGCATCTTCTCCACCGCAAGGAACCTCTCGCGGGCGTCGGGATAATTCATCAGCGCATAGTCGCTGTAAGCGCGCTTGAACATGTACTCGGCGACCTGCTCGCGCATAAGGTCATCCTTGGAGAAGGAAGCGAACTCCCTGCGGGCACCGGTATAATCCCCTGCGTCGAAAAGCGCGAGACCCTTCTCGAAACGCACCTGCGATGTAAGGGACGACTCGGGATACTTGAGCAGGTATGAGTCGAGTTCGTCCATGAAGCCCTCGGTCTGCATCTTTGCGGCGCAAAGGGCGGAGTACCCCTCCCCCAGCAGGTTGCCGCTGCGGCCAAGGTCCTCGAAGATGTCCTTGGCCCGCTCATACATGCCGCTCCGGTAGAGCTTGAGAGCCTTCTTATAGTCCGCGTTGCCGGGGGCAGCCTGAGCCTGGAATGCCAGGGCCCCTATCAACAGTGCCGCTGCCGCGGCGCAAAGTTTCCTTGTATGCATAAAAACAATTATCTTTCTTCAATCTACAAATTTACACAATTTTAAGCTATATTTGCTCAATAATTGAGCCAAATAAAACCGATATGGAGAATACACCCCTCATTTCTTTCAAAAAGGCCAATATCATCAACGGAGAGAGCATAGTCATCTATGGACTGGACATGGACATCTACCCCGGAGACTTCGTCTATATAGTCGGAAAGGTTGGTACGGGCAAGACTTCCATCATACGTACGATGACGGCAGAGAACCCGCTGAAAGAAGGCGAAGGGACCGTCTGCGGATACTCCCTCAACGGGATACGCCCCAAGGACATCCCCTTCCTGAGGAGGAAGACCGGGGTGGTTTTCCAGGATTTCCAGCTCCTGATGGACCGCACGGTCGAGTCCAACCTCGAGTTCGTGCTCAAGGCCACGGGATGGAAGGTGCGCGAGGAAATGGACCGCCGCATCCTGGAGGTCCTCCAGGACGTCGGCATGGAGACCAAGGCCCACAAGATGCCTCACCAGCTCTCCGGAGGCGAGCAGCAACGTATAGCCATCGCACGCGCCCTGCTCAACGAGCCGGAGGTTATACTGGCCGACGAGCCCACCGGGAACCTCGACGACGAAACAGCCGAAGAGATTCTCCGCTTGATCAACGACCTCAACAAGCAGAACGGCACCACCCTGATAATGGTGACCCACGACAAATCCATAGTAGAACGCTACCCCGGCAGGGTATTCATCTGCGCCGACGAAACCTGCACCGAGCAATGACGCTCAAACAAAGATACGGATCCATTATCAGCTATTTCGTCGACAATGTGCCCGTAGCTGAATCGGAGTTGCATTTCAACAGCGACTACGAACTTCTCGTTTCGGTGATTCTCTCCGCCCAATGCACGGATAAAAGGGTCAATCTCGTGACCCCCGCCCTGTTTGCCGCCTATCCCACGGTGGAGGCACTCTCCAAAGCCACGGAAGAGGATATCTACCCCTACATCAAATCCGTTTCCTACCCTAACAATAAGGCCAGGAACCTAGCGGGGATGGCCCGCAAGGTCATGGAAGATTTCGGTGGGAGGATACCTTCGGACGTAGATAGTATCATGAAGCTCCCCGGAGCCGGGCGCAAGACCGCGAACGTGGTCGCTTCCATCCTTTACAACGAACCGGTAATAGCGGTCGACACCCATGTTTTCCGCGTAGCAAGGCGCCTCGGCCTTAGCCGCGGCACTACACCCAGGGCCGTGGAACTGGACCTCGAAAAGCACATTCCAATCGACATCAGGCCCATAGCGCATCACTGGCTGTTACTGCACGGGCGCTATACCTGTACGGCACAGCGCCCGAAATGCGAAATCTGCCCTCTCTCACACCTTTGTTTGAAACGCGGAATTACTACTACGCCGCATTTTTGAGTTCCAAATAAGTGGTAAGAAGTGACTTAAGATTCTTTCTATTAAGACTTCTTAATTTGAATACACCACCACTGCAAGTAACTCGAATTGTTTTCACCATGCTCAACTCCCTTAACAACGTCTCATCAATATCAAAGAAAGCATATGAAAAAGCATGACTCATTTCATCGAACATGGTCGTGGTTTC
>JAEESD010000004.1 GCA_016286145.1 Bacteroidales bacterium
GATGTGTTCGAGAGCTCGCCCGTGCCCAGTTCGGTCGAGGTTACGGTCCGCGCGGCCTGGATGAACCCGGACAGCCTTCTGACCGTCCACAAACGCCTGTCGGACTCCCCGATCGTAGACGAGGTGGACTGCCGCATCCCGCTGGTCGAGTCGCTGACCGTGAGCTTTGGCAAGGTCTGGCTGGCCGTGTTGCTGGTGCTCGCGCTGCTTGTGGTCATCTCCGTGGCCCTGATCGCAAACACGGTCAGGCTCAATCTTTATGCAAACAGGTTTACGATCCATACTATGCAGCTGGTCGGCGCCAGCCGCAGCTTTATCGCACGGCCTTACGTGCGCAGGACGGTGGCCCAGGGCCTGATCGCGGCCCTCATCGCCCTCGCGCTGATCGCGCTGGCCGTCTATCTGGTATGGAAATCGCATCCCGAAATCTATGAAATATTCACCATCCCCGCTTTTGTAGGAACGGCCCTTAGCGTCATCGCCTTCGGCGTAGTGCTTTGCTGGCTCTGCGGAAATGCGGTGGTGGGTAAAATCGTGAAACTATCGAACGATGAGCTCTATGGATAAAATGCCTATGTCCCGCAAAAGCATCAGGCTGCTTCTGGCAGGTCTGATAGTGATGGTGGCCGGTTACGTCCTCCTGGCGGGCGGCGGGGTAAAAGACCCCGACGTGTTCAACTATGCTATGTTTGACTTCAGGAGGCTGGTAGCGGCCCCGGTGGTAATAGTGGCCGGTATAGTGGTGGTCGTTGTTGCCATTATGCGCAAACCTAAGGAGGAGGAATAGTATGGACTGGCTGCAGGCAATTATTCTGGGAATAGTCCAGGGCCTGACGGAGTTTCTTCCCGTCAGCAGCAGCGGACATCTCGCCATCTTCAGGGAGCTGCTCGGAGTAGAGGCTTCTGAAGACCTTATGTTCGAAGTTACAGTCCACGCAGCTACCGTTCTGGCTACGATAGTCGTGTTCTGGAAGTCTATAGTTCAGCTGTTCTCGGGTCTTTTCAAGTTCAAGTACAACGACGAGACCGACTACATCTGCAAGATACTCGTGGGAACCATCCCCGTTATGATAGTGGGCCTGTTCTTCAAGGACAAAGTAGAAGAGCTGTTCTCTTCGCTCTGGGTCGTAGGAGGATCGCTCCTTATCACTTCAGTTCTGCTGTACTTCTCGGACGCCGCGGCGAAGTCGAAGGCCCGGGAGGGGGAGAACGCCGCCCGAAACGGGCTCTCGTTCTGGCAGGCACTGGCAATCGGCATCGGGCAGGCGTTCGCTGTCCTCCCGGGCCTGTCGCGCAGCGGCGCGACTATCTCTACCGGACTTATCTCCGGAGTCAAGAGGGAAGTGGTCGCCCAGTTCTCGTTCCTGATGGTCATCATCCCCATCCTCGGAGAGATGTTCCTCTCGATAGTCGGCGGCGAACTTGCCGCCTCCACGGTCGGAGCCCTGCCGCTGGCGCTCGGCTTCATCTCCGCCTTTATCACCGGTCTTTTCGCCTGCAAGGCTATGATCGCCCTCGTCAAGAAAGCCCAGCTTAAGTGGTTCGCGCTTTACTGCGTTATCGTAGGCTTTATCGTAATCCTCACCCAGATCTTCTAAGGATGGAACGCACGAAGGTATATTTTACATCTGATGTCCACCTCGGGCTGACTACCGCGGATCCCAAAGAGCGCGAGGAGCGCTTCGTTCTCTGGCTGAAGAGCCTGCCGCGCGATGCGAAGGCCCTTTACCTTCTCGGCGATATCTGGGACTTCTGGTACGAGTACCGCGACGTCGTCCCGAAAGAGGGTGTCAGGGTAATCGCGCAGCTCATCGACCTTATGGACAACGGGGTAGAGGTCTGGTTTATGCCCGGCAACCACGACGTCTGGTGCTACGGTTATTTCGAGTCGCTGGGGATGCGGAAGATCGAGCAGCCGTTCTATACCGAGATCGGCGGGCGCCGCTTCTGCCTTGGCCATGGAGACGGCCTTAAGGACGCGACCCGCGGCTACCGTATGATGATGCGGGTATTCAAGAGCCGCTTCTGCCAGGCGCTTTTCAGCGCGCTCCATCCCCGAATCGCTTTCTGGTTCGCGACCGGATGTTCGACCCGCAACCGTTATACCCATACCCCTTACGAGTGGAAGGGGGCGGACGAGCCGCTGGTCCGCTACGCGGAAGAAGAGATTGCCGCAGGCCGTAAGGCAGACTTTTTCATCTTCGGTCATTTCCACGTCGAAGCCAGCCAGACCTTGTCGGATGGCAGCGAGTTATTCGTAATGGATACCTGGCTTAAGGGCGGAACGCCCTGCCTTATTTTTGACGGGCAGTCGTTGAAAGCCGGTCGGTAACGATCACCGTCTTTTCCGGGTGTTTCCCGAAAATCTCCCAATAGAACTCATCCCAGGCTCCGCTCTCCCAGACGCGGATCAGTTCTTCGGTGTCTTTGTCTACCCCTTCGGGGTCGTAGTGGGATTTCAGATCCTGGTCGAATAGTTTTCCGACCAGATTCCAGAAGCCGGCGGCGAATCCGCCTTCATAGTCTTTGATTATGTCGTAGACGGTGTGGCCGCATTCGCGGTCGACCAGTCTTACGAGTAGGAAACCCTGAGAGATAGTAGTGTTTCGGATATCTTTTTCGAAGAGCCTCAGAAGCTCTTTCTCTACATCATTTATATAGCGTGCGCGTACGCCTTTGTCAAGATTGTCCGCGGCGATGGTGCTGTCTATCTGATGCATCAGCTTTCTGCCGACAAGAGCGAAGGGATATACCCTGTTGAAATTGTAGACCAGGCGATAGTGTTTGCGCCATTCCCTTCTTTCCTTGCGGGTTCTCTTGCGGCGGCCGGTAACGGAGCTGGGGGAGATGTAGTCCCAGTATTCTACTTCGGGTTCCGGGGTCTGAACGCCTTCCTGGGCCTCGGTAGGAACGCCGAGACACAGCAAAATCATCAGGGATAGAAGAACCCGTTTCATATTAATCTTAGTTCGATTGCAAATATACATAAATCACATTTCGAGCCAAAGTTCTCTAAATAGATGCAAATTCGCGTCGAAAAGTTCGCAAACTTTTTTTGAAGCCTTTTAGCAACTCGCCCAAAATGCGGGAGTTAAGTATTCAACTTTTGTGTCGAAAATTTTTAAAAAATAATTTGCAGATCCGAGAAATAGTGTTAAATTTGCAGCCCTTTTTGCAAGAGACGAAACAAATTATTTAAAGTAATATAGCAATGTTACAACCAAAAAGAACCAAATTCAGAAGGGAACAGAAGAACCGTATGAAGGGAATGGCCCAGAGAGGAAACCAGCTCGCCTTCGGTTCTTTCGGCATTAAGACCCTTGAGAACTGCTGGCTTACAGCCCAGCAGATTGAGGCTGCACGTCAGGCTATCTCGCGTTATATGAACCGTGAAGGCCAGATCTGGATCAGGGTATTCCCTGTCAAGCCTGTCACCAAGAAGCCTCTCGATACCCGTATGGGTAAAGGTAAGGGCGATCCTTACGGATTCGTAGCCCCTATCACCCCCGGCCGTATTCTTTTCGAGGCTGAGGGCGTGTCGCTCGCAGTTGCAAAGGAAGCTATGAGGCTCGCAGCCAACAAGCTCCCCGTCGCGACTAAGTTTATCGTCCGCAGGGACTATGTTGAATAATTAACCAGGAGACAAGATGAAAGCAGCAGAAGCACGCGAAATGTCTGTAGCAGACCTGCGCGACCGTATTGCAGTCGAGAAGTCAAACCTCGACCAGATGAAGATCAACCACGCCATTTCTCCCCTGGAGGACACATCTAAGTTTCAGAAGACCAGAAGGGATATCGCTCTTATGATCACTATCCTTGCTGAAAAAGAAAAACAGAACTAATTATGGAAAGAAATCTTCGTAAGGAAAGAACAGGAGTAGTGGTCAGCGCCAAGATGGACAAGACTATCGTAGTCGCCGTCGAGCGTAAGGAGAAGCATCCTATGTACGGAAAGTTCGTAAAGAAGACCACCAAATTCGTCGCTCAGGACGATAAGAACGAGTGCGGTGAGGGTGATACCGTCCGCATTATGGAGACCCGTCCTCTGAGTAAGACTAAGAATTGGAGATTAGTTGAAATCGTAGAAAAGGCTAAGTAATTATGATACAGCAGGAAACACGTTTACAGGTGGCCGACAACAGCGGTGCGAAGGAAGTTCTTTGCATCCGCGTTCTTGGAGGAACACACCACCGTTATGCGACAGTCGGAGATCAGATTGTCGTGTCGATCAAGAGTGCTATCCCTGGCAGTGATGCCAAGAAGGGTACAGTTTCGAAGGCTGTAGTAGTACGCACCAAGAAAGAGATCCGCAGGGTTGACGGTTCATACATCCGCTTCGACGAGAACGCTTGCGTCCTTCTTAACAACGCAGGCGAGCTCCGCGGTACCCGTATCTTTGGCCCCGTCGCCAGGGAGCTCCGCGAGAACTATATGAAAATCGTTTCATTGGCCCCCGAGGTCCTTTAACAAATGAGCACTATGAACAAATTACGTATCAAGAAAGGTGACAACGTCATCGTCATCGCCGGAAACGATAAGGGTAAGACCGGTAAGGTCCTCTCCGTCGCTCCCGCCGAGAACCGTGCTATCGTTGAAGGAGTAAACCTCGTCAGCAAGCACACCAAACCGAATTCAAAGGCCCCTCAGGGTGGTATCATCAAGAAAGAGGCCCCTATTCATGTTTCAAACCTCTCGCTCATCGACCCTAAGAGCAACACCGCTACCCGCGTAGGTTACAAGGTCGTCGACGGCAAGAAGGTCCGTTATGCTAAAAAATCAGGAGAGGAGATCAAGTAATTATGGCAAAGACAAATAAAGCAGCTGAAGCTCAGGTACTCCCTGCCGGCTACGTTCCTACCCTCAAGAAGGTTTACAAGGAGCAGATCGTAGATTCTCTTGTAAAGCAGTTCAATTACTCGACTGTAATGCAGTGCCCTAAACTCGTCAAGATCACCATCAACGAAGGTGTCGGCGAAGGAACTCAGGACCGCAAGGTTGTCGAGGAAGCTGCAGCAGAACTTTCACTCATCACCGGCCAGAAGGCCCTCATCACCACCTCAAGGAAAGACATCTCGAACTTCAAGCTCCGTAAGGGTATGCCCGTCGGTGTGAAGGTCACCCTCCGTGACGTCAAGATGTATGAGTTCCTCGAGAAGCTCGTCCGTGTTGTTCTCCCTCGTATCCGTGACTTCAACGGTGTCGCCGAGAATATGGACGGCCGCGGAAACTACACCCTCGGTATCAAGGAGCAGATCATCTTCCCCGAAATCGATATCGACAAGAACCCCCGCATCCACGGTCTTGAGATCACATTCGTAACAACCGCCAGGACAGACGAAGAGTGCCACGCACTTCTCGCAGGTTTCGGCATTCCTTTCAAGAAACATAACAACTAAAGATTATGGCAAAAGAATCAATGAAAGCCCGCGAAGTAAAGCGCGCAAAACTCGTTGCCAAGTATGCCGAGAAGAGAAAGGCTCTGAAGGAAGCCGGCGACTATGCCGCCCTCGACAAGCTCCCTAAGAATGCGTCGCCCGTCCGTCTGCACAACCGTTGCAGCCTCACCGGCCGTCCGAAGGGATATATGAGAGCGTTCGGCCTCAGCCGTATCCAGTTCCGTGAGATGGCCGCTAACGGCCTCATCCCCGGCGTCAAGAAGGCAAGTTGGTAGAAATTAAAAAGTAAACAGATATGACAGATCCCATTGCAGATTATCTCACCAGGATCCGCAACGCCTATATGGCAGGAAAGAAAGTCGTAGAGATCCCTTCCTCCAAGATGAAGGTCGCTATGACCCAGATCCTTTTTGAGAAAGGCTACATCCTCTCCTACAAGGTAGTTGAGGCTCAGCCGCAGAATACTATCAAGATCGCTCTGAAGTATCATCCCCAGACTAAGGCAGCCGCCATCAAGGGAATTGACCGCGTGTCTACCCCTGGTCTTAGGAAGTACACAGACGCCGAGAACCTTCCCCGCGTCCTCAACGGCCTCGGAATCGCAATCCTCTCGACCTCCAAGGGCATCATCACCGACAAAGAAGCCAAGGAACTTGGCGTCGGCGGAGAGGTTATTTGCTACGTATATTAATATTTAAACTTATTATAAATAATGTCACGAATTGGTAAATTGCCTGTAAGCCTTCCGACCGGAGTAACAGCTGAGCTGCTCCCCGGCAACGTAGTGAAGGTTAAAGGACCTCATGGCGAGATGTCCCAGAAAGTAGATCCGGACATCACCGTTTCCATCGAGGACAATCAGATCAAGTTTGCCCGCCCGACAGACCAGCCTCGTCACCGTTCGATGCACGGCCTTTACCGTGCCCTCGTCCACAACATGGTGGTTGGCGTCAGCGAGCAGTTCACTATCCGTCAGGAACTCGTCGGTGTTGGTTACCGTGTCGCAAGCCTCGGCAACAACATTCTTCAGTTCTCTCTCGGTTACTCTCACGAAATTCAGCTCCAGCTTCCCAAGGAGGTCACAGCAGAGATTCCCGAAGTCAAGAAGGGAGAAAATCCGAAGCTCGTCCTCAAGAGCTGCGATAAGCAGCTTGTGGGCCAGGTGGCAGCCAAGATCCGTTCATTCCGTAAGCCCGAACCTTACAAGGGTAAAGGTATTAAGTTCGTTGGTGAGCAGCTTCGTCGCAAAGCTGGTAAGACTGCAGCCGCTAAATAATAGGAGATTGAATTATGGCATTGAATAGAATTGAAAGAAGAAGAAGGATTCATTACCGTATTCGCAAACACGTCAGCGGAACTGCAGAAAAGCCCCGTCTTGCCGTATTCAGGAGCAACAAGGCTATCTACGCACAGGTAATTGATGACGAGCAGGGCAGAACTCTTGCAGCTGCTTCTTCAAATGACAAGGCTCTCGCAGTAGAGTGCAAGGGCAAGAATGGTATCGAGGCAGCAGCGATCGTCGGAAAGGCAGTCGCAGAGCGCGCTCTCGCAGCAGGTATCACAACGGTCTGCTTCGACCGTGGAGGTTACCTCTACCATGGAAGGGTTAAAAGTTTGGCAGACGCTGCCCGTGAAGGCGGCCTCGTATTCTAACAGTACAGACTATGGCAAATACAAATGTTAAAAGAGTAAAGACGTCTGACCTTGAGCTTAAGGACAGGCTTGTCGCCATCCAGAGGGTTACCAAGGTAACGAAGGGTGGTCGTCACTTCCGCTTTGCCGCTATCGTGGTAGTGGGAGATGAGAACGGCGTAGTTGGTTATGGTCTGGGCAAGGCAAACGAAGTTACCTCCGCTATCGCGAAGGCTACCGAGGATGCGAAGAAGAACCTCGTGAAGGTTCCGGTCATCAACAAGACCATCCCCCACGAGCAGGAAGCCCGCTATGGTGGAGCACGCGTCTTCATGAAGCCCGCAGCTCCCGGTACCGGTGTTAAGGCCGGTGGTGCTATGCGTGCTGTCTTCGAGAGCGCAGGCGTACAGAACGTCCTCGCAAAGTCGAAGGGCTCTTCCAACCCCCACAACCTTATCAAGGCCACTGTAGCAGCTCTGACCGAGATGAGGGATGCCTATACGGTTGCCGGTCTTCGCGGTATTCCTATGTCCAAAGTGTTTAACGGTTAATCATGGAGGATAAGAATATGGCTAAGATTAAAGTAACCCAGGTTATCAGCAAGAACGGAGAGACCAAGAGGCAGATCGCTAACCTGCGCTGCCTTGGCATCCGCAAACTCAATCAGACCGTCGAGATCGAGGATACTCCCGTTGCAAGGGGTCAGATCCAGAAAGTCGCTCATCTCGTAAAGGTTGAAGAAGTCAAATCCAAGAAAAAGTAAGGAGGACTGAGAAATGAAACTTGAAAATTTGACACCCGCTAAGGGATCGACAAAAACAAGGAAAAGAATCGGTCGTGGAGAAGGTTCAGGACGCGGCGGTACTTCGACCCGTGGTATGAACGGCGCCGGATCTCGTTCCGGTTTCTCCCACAAGATCGGCTTTGAAGGTGGCCAGATGCCCCTCCAGAGGCGTATGCCGAAGTTCGGTTTCAAGAACCCTACCCGCGTTGAGTACAAAGCTGTCAACGTAGCAACTCTTGAGACCATCGCCCAGAAGTTCAACCTCACCGAGATCGGTGTGGACGACATCAAGGCGGCAGGCTTCGCCGGTAAGAACGATCTTATCAAGGTGCTCGGAAACGGAGAAATCAAGGCTGCTGTTACAGTAACCGCAGACGCTTTCTCAAAGTCCGCTATCACCAAAATCGAGGCTGCCGGAGGTAAGGCAGTCGTAGCTGAATAATTACTACAATGAAGTTCATAGAGACAATAAAGAACATCTTCAAGATTGAGGAGCTGCGTAAGAGGATCGTCTATACGGTCGCCCTCCTTCTGGTGTATCGTCTCGGTTGCTTCATTGTGCTTCCGGGTATCGATGCATCGATGCTGGCTACCCTCCAGAGTAACTCCAATCAGGGCCTCGTAGGACTCCTGAATATGTTCTCGGGAGGAGCCTTCGGCAACGCCTCTATCTTTGCATTGGGTGTGATGCCTTACATTTCGGCATCCATCGTCATCCAGCTTCTCGGAGTGTTCGTTCCTTATTTCCGCAAACTCCAGATGGAGGGTGAAAGCGGACGTAAGAAGATGAACCAGATGACCCGTGTCCTCACGATCATCGTCATCTGCATCCAGGCCCCTGCGTACCTCGCTTCGATCCACTCTCAGATTCCTGCAGAGGCGTTCGTAGCAGTTCGCAACCTCGGATGGAGCGGCTTCGTGTTCAACCTTGTATCCACCCTCATCCTGATGTCGGGCTCGATGTTCGTGATGTGGCTGGGCGAGCGTATCACCGATCGTGGTATCGGTAACGGTATCTCTATCATCATTATGATCGGTATCGTCGCCCGTCTGCCTTACGCACTCATGGCCGAAATCACTGAGAAGGTTACCACCACAAACGGCGGTGTGATTCTGCTCATCATCGAACTGGTTATCTGGTTCTTTGTTATCGTTGCAGCTATCGCACTCGTACAGGCAGTCCGCAAGGTTCCCGTACAGTACGCCAAGAGAGTTATCGGAAACCGTCAGTACGGCGGTGTACGCCAGTACATCCCTCTGAAGATCAACGCAGCCGGCGTTATGCCTATCATCTTCGCCCAGGCGCTGATGCTCTTCCCTATCCTCTTCTCGCGTTGGGACGCAACACGTGGACTCGCTGCAACCCTTGGTAACTACACCGGATTCTGGTACAACTTCCTGTTTGCCCTGATGGTCATCATCTTCACTTACTTCTACACAGCCGTTACAGTCAACCCGACTATGATGGCAGAAGATATGAAGCGCAACGGCGGATTCATCCCCGGTGTGAAGCCCGGCAAGAAGACCGTTGAGTATCTCGACTCCATTATGTCGAGGGTTACTCTCCCCGGTTCTATCGCCCTGGCTTTCATCGCGATCCTTCCCGCTCTTGCAATGATCCTCGGAGTTTCGAACTCGTTCGCAAGCTTCTACGGCGGTACTTCGCTTCTGATTCTTGTGGGCGTTGTCCTCGACACACTGCAGCAGGTTGAAGGTTATCTGCTTATGCGCCACTACGACGGCCTTATGAAGACCGGTCGTCTCAGCGGTCGCTCAGGTATGTAGTTCTTTGAAAAACACAAAGGAAAGATGGTTAAGCCTAAGACCGAAGAAGAGATCGAGCTTTTGAGAGAGAACGCAATTCTCGTCTCAAAGACGCTGGCTGAGGTCGGTAAAATAGTCGCCCCAGGTGTGACAACCTTAGAGTTGAACAGGGTGGCTGAGACCTTCATCCGCGACCACGGCGCGATTCCCAGCTTCCTCGGTTTCGAAGGCTTTCCCGCAGCTCTCTGTCTTTCGGTCAACGACGTCGTCGTCCACGGTTTTCCGTCGGACTACGTCCTTAAGGAAGGCGATGTCGTGAGCGTAGACTGCGGTACCTTATACAAGGGGTACAACGGTGACTCCGCATACACTTTCCCCGTAGGGGAGGTGGATGCGAAGACCCGCAAGCTCCTTGATGTTACCAAGGCCTCGCTTTACAAAGGAATAGAGGCGGCTGTGGCAGGCGGCAGGGTCGGCGACATCGGATACGCGGTGCAGTCGTATGCTGAATCATTCGGTTTCTCCGTAGTCCGTGAGCTTGAAGGCCACGGTCTCGGAAAGGAGATGCACGAACAGCCCGGAATTCCGAATTACGGAAGAAGGGGCCACGGTCCGCATCTCGTAGACGGAATGGTCATCTGTATCGAGCCTATGATCAACGCGGGCGGCCGCGGGGTCTACCTTGACCGTAATGGTTGGGCAGTCCACACCGCCGACCGCGCAAAATCGGCTCACTACGAGCTTACGGTTGTTGTCCGTCGCGGACACGCTGAGCAACTGTCTACCTTTGATTTTATCGAGAAAGATCCGACAATCAATTTTTAAAGAGATATTTCAATGTCGAAACAAGTAGCTATCGAACAGGACGGAAGAGTCATCGAAACCCTGCCCAACGCAATGTTCAAGGTGGAGTTGGAGAATGGCCACGTCCTTCTGTGCAACATCTCAGGTAAGATGAGAATGCATTTCATCCACATCCTCAACGGAGACAAAGTGAGAGTTGAAATCTCTCCTTATGATTTGACCAAGGGTAGAATATCTTTCAGATACAAATAAAATTTTCAATATTATGAAAGTCAAAACATCCATCAAGAAGCGCAGCGAGGATTGCAAGATCGTCCGTCGTAAAGGTCGTCTTTACGTGATCTGCAAGAAGAACCCTAAGTTCAAGATGCGTCAGGGATAATAGTTAACAAGTTTACTAACAATAACTAAAGTATAAATTATGGCACGTATAGCCGGTGTTGATTTACCCAACAACAAAATCGGAGAAGTAGGTCTTACTTACATTTTCGGAATTGGCCGCAGCTCAGCAAAGAAGATTCTCTCAGAGTGTGGAATCGACGCATCGATCAAGGTCGGTGACTGGGATGACGATCAGATTGCCGCAATCCGTAACAAGATCGCTTCGGAGTATCGAATCGAAGGTGAGCTCCGCACTTCCGTCCAGATGGACATCAAGCGTCTTATGGACATCGGTTGCTATCGCGGAATCCGTCACCGTAGTGGTCTCCCCGTTCGCGGACAGAGCACCAAAAACAACGCCCGTACTCGTAAGGGCAAGAAGAAGACTGTTGCCAACAAGAAGAAGGCGACCAAGTAAAAATTGATGAACTATGGCAAAGAAAACAACAACATCCAAAAGGGTTGTCAAGGTTGACGCTTATGGCGAGGCCCATATTTCATCGACCTTCAACAACGTTATCGTAACTCTTACCAACGCCCAGGGTCAGGTGATCAGCTGGGGTTCGGCTGGTAAGTGTGGCTTCCGCGGAAGCAAGAAGAACACTCCTTATGCCGCTCAGATGGCAGCAGAAGATGCAGCTAAGACCGCATTCGACGCAGGCCTTCGCAAGGTAAAGGTATATGTAAAGGGCCCGGGCGCAGGCCGTGAGTCTGCCATCCGCACCATCAACAATGCAGGCATTATCGTCACCGAAATCGTCGACGTGACCCCTATGCCCCACAACGGATGCCGCCCCAAAGGTCGTCGTAAAGTTTAATTTCTAAAAGTTAAGAATTATGGCAAGATATACCGGTCCCAGCACCAAAATCGCCCGTAAATTCGGCGAGCCCATCTTCGGCGGAGACAAATATTTTGAGAAGAGAAACTTCCCTCCGGGACAGCACGGTCTCGCAGCGAAGCGTAAAAAGAGCAAAGAGTACGGAACTCAGCTCAAGGAGAAGCAGAAAGTCAAATATATGTACGGAGTTCTGGAGCGCCAGTTCCACAACACTTACGTAAAGGCTTCCCGCCTCGCCGGTCAGAAGGGTGAGAACCTCATCCTCCTCCTCGAGAGCCGTCTCGACAACGTAGTGTACCGTCTCGGCATCGCCCCTACCAGGGCAGCCGCACGTCAGCTCGTTTCCCACAATCACATCACCCTCAACGGAAACCACTGCAACATCCCGTCTGCTCAGGTAAAGCCCGGCGACGTAGTCGCAGTCCGCGAAAGGAGCAAGAGCCTCGAGGTTATCCAGAAGTCTGTTGCATCTGTAACAAAGTACTCCTGGCTTGAGTTCGACGCAAAGACCCTTACCGGCAAGTTCCTCAACATGCCCGTCCGCGCAGAGATCCCCGAGACTATCAACGAGCAGCTTATCGTCGACCTGTACTCCAAGTAAAATTTAACACACAAAAGAATTATGGCAATCTTAGCATTTCAAAAACCTGACAAGGTGATAATGCTCGAAGGAACTGACACCGTCGGTCGTTTCGAGTTCCGCCCTCTTGAGCCGGGCTACGGACAGACCATCGGCAACGCCCTTCGCCGCATCCTTCTCGCTTCTTTGGAGGGTTTCGCTATCAGTCAGATCAGGATCTCCGGCGTTTCGCAGGAGTTCCAGACCATTCCCGGCGTGATCGAGGGTATGCAGGATATCATCCTCAACCTCAAGCAGGTCCGTTTCAAGAGAATGGTCGAGACAGTCGACACTGAGACCGCGAACATCGTCATCAGCGGAAAACAGGAGTTTACCGCAGAGGACATCTCCAAGGGATTGTCTTCTTTCGTGGTGTTGAATCCTGAACAGCACATCTGCTCTCTTGAGCCGTCTGTAAAACTCGAAATCTCGATCGTTATCACTAAGGGTCGCGGCTTCGTTCCCGCAGACGAACTCAGAGACGACAATGCTCCCATCGGTACTATTCCCGTAGACGCTATCTACACTCCTATCCGCAAGGTCAACTGGACAGTTGAGAACTGGCGAGTAGAGCAGAAGACCGACTACGAGAAGCTCAACCTCGAGGTTGTCACCGACGGCAGCATCTCCCCGGATGCAGCCCTTCAGGACGCAGCAAACATCCTTATCTACCACTTCAAGCTGTTCACAGACGAGAAGAAGGTATCTCTCGATACCCTCGTAGAGTCTGACAGCAAGGAACTTGACGAGGAAAGCCTCCACATCAGGCATCTCCTTATGACCAAGCTCTCAGACGTGGGCCTTTCCGTAAGAGCTTTCAACTGCCTCAAGGCTGCTGATATCGACACCTTCGCAGACCTCGTATCTTACTCGAGGAGCGAACTTATGAGATTCCGCAACTTCGGACGCAAGTCGCTCAATGAGATCGACGTTCTCGTAGAACAGAACCACCTCTCATTCGGAATGGATGTTACTAAGTACAATATTGAACCCAAGAAAAAGAACGTATAACGATGAGACACAATAGATCTATCAATCATCTCGGACGTCAGGCAGGTCATCGCAAGGCCCTCCTTGCAAACCTCGCTTCCTCGCTCATCCTGAAGAAGAGGATCACCACTACGGTCGCCAAGGCTAAGGCCCTCAAGACCTATGTCGAGCCCCTCATCACGAAATCGAAGGACGACAGCACCCACTCCCGCCGCGTTGTCTTCAGCTACCTGAAGGACAAGAACGCAGTTGCAGAGCTCTTCCGTACTGTAGCTCCTAAGATCGCAGACCGCCCGGGCGGATACACCCGCGTCCTGCATCTCGGTTTCCGTCAGGGAGACGCCGCCGAAATGGCTCTTATCGAGCTCGTAGACTTCAACGAGGCCGCTCTCGCCAGCGCTCCTAAGGCAGCTGCGAAGAAGACCACCCGCCGCAGCACAAAGAAGGCTGAGGCTAAGGTCGAAGAGCCCGTCGAAGCTCCTGCAGAGGCAGCAGCCGAGGAGCCCAAGGCCGAGTAATATTAGACTCCGGTCAGCAAAAAGTGGACTTTCGCGAAGGCGGGAGTCCATTTTTTATGTATCTTTGGACATATGAAACTAACCACACTGCTCGCTGCCGTTCAGGCAGTAATGATTTTATTCACGTCTTGTGATAATAAAAAGCACCAGTCCCGGGTTCCGGACTGGCCTTGGGAGGATCCCGAGGTTCAGAAAGACACTGCAGATCCTGTAGATCCGGTTGTCCCGGAAGTAGAGACCGACTGGACTGATGTGAGCGCAGACTACGCGGGCCTTCCCGAGTATATAAAGATATTCAAGTCTCCCTCTACACTTCAGAACAGGAAGGCGATTGCTTTCATCGCAGACGTAGACCTTTCCAAGGGCAGTTTCAATGTATGGGGTATTAACGACCCTACTCTTCAGGGAACGACAGATGCGCTGAAAACGCCCAGTCAGGTTTATTCTGCAGAAGGGAATCCTGCAGTTGTAATTAACGGAGGATACTTCTACTCAAGCGGCGGAAAGAACTATCCCGCAAGCCTTGCGGTAAGCGGAGGTAAACTCCTCTCTCCCAATATCAACTATGCCTCCAAGGACTGGGTAAAGATCTATTATCCTACGAGGGCCGTTTTCCTGCAACACGAAGACGGGACATACGAGGCCGCGTGGGCCTACTATAAGAATTCGGTAGACCACTGGGTTTATCAGCAGCCGGCAGACAACTCTTATGCGAAGGATCCGCTCCAGGCTCCAAGCGCCACTTTCCCGGTCAACGGGACAAAGCTGGAAGCTGTAAATGGAATCGGCGGAGGTCCTGTCCTTATCAAGGGCGGCGAGATTAAGAATACCTATATCGAGGAGATGTACGACTCGGGAGGTATCAATCCTACAAGTCCAAACAATCCCCGTACGGCAATAGGCGTTACGGCAGACAATCACCTCATCCTCTTCTCCTGCGAGGGTAGAGAGCAGACTGAGGGAGTTGTAGGCTTTACTACCGAAGAACTGGCGAACATCCTTCTCGAGTACGGCTGCACCGAAGCTATCAACCTCGACGGGGGCGGCTCGTCGATGATGCTGGTCTGCGGAAAAGAACTATTTAAGCCTTCCGATGGAAATCAACGTAAGGTAGGCAGTTGTATCTATATCAAATAATCTATACCATTATGAAGAAACTTGTTTATTTACTCTGTTCGCTGGCCCTTATCTTCACGGCCTGCGAAAAGCCTGAAGTCGGTCCGGAAGGCTCCGGCGACGACCCCAAGGATCAGCCCGGCAAAAAGGGCGAATTCGTCCTTACCTCCGAAGCGGCCGAAACTATCGACGAAGCCGGCGGAGACATTACCGTCAGATTCACTTCCACGGTCGATTGGGCAGCATCTCTCGATGTAGGAACCGATGTCGCCTCCCTCAACATCAAATCCGGTTCGGCGGAAGACAATTTCGTAAAGGTAAATGTGAAACCCTTCGCTGAGAAGAACGCCTCCAGAATTATCAAACTTACCCTCAAGCCCGACGGACTTGATGATGTTATCGTTACAATTACCCAGAACGGCGCATTCGAGCCCTTCTTCAATGTAGACGTAGAAAAACTTTCAGTCCCCGCATCGGGAGGAGAAGTGTCTTTCACTATTGAAACCAACACCGAGTTCAACTATATGACCTACGATGAATTCGAGGAGTGGGCCCATTTCACTATCGACGGAACAAGCTGCAAGTTCACCGTTGACGCCAACCCTGAATTTGCGGATCGTGAGGCTTATGTGAAATTTACAGTTCCCGCATTCCAGGTTCCCGTCCTCGACGATGAAGGAAAAGAGACAGGAGAGACTGAAGACAAAGCATTCCGCATCTACCTTACCCAGGCAGGACACGCCAAACAGGAGTGGATTGCCCAGATCCCCGAGGCGATTGTGTCCAATGCGACTAACTACTCCTTTGCATTGTACGGCGTATTCCCTCTGCTTTGCAACGGTTCCGAAGTGTTTATGGTCAACCCCGCGACTGGTGAAGTTGGCTCTGAAGCTATTGATTTCGACGGAAAGCAGTTTGTCAGCATTGCCAATGATGACGCCGGCAACATCCTCTTCCAGATCGGAGGTGCCTATACAGAGGCTACTACAGTGGTCGTGATGCCTGTCGACGGTTCCGAATCGTTCGCCCTTCTCAAGTGGCCGAATCCTTACTACGGCTATGGTCTTAAGAAGTTGACCGCGAAGGGCGATGTCACCAAACAGGCTGTCGTGACCATGTTCAACGGTGGTGCTCCGGACTACTCCGGAGTAAATGCTTGCCTCTACTGGAATATCGGTGACGGAATGGCTGCTTGGGAGCAGACTACACCAGGCGATGACAACACCTGGGTCACAAAGCCTACCGGAAACATCCCTCCTGCACACCTCGCAACCTACAACTGCTGGGATTCCTATCGCTGCTTCTTCGCACCTGTCGGACCGCGCGTCAGCGACGGCTTCGTCTACAACGGCTATGACTCAAGATACAAGTTCGAGTACTACAATGGAAGCGCTTGGGCAGATATCCTTGACACTCCTTACACCTGGGAGAACGGTGTAAACAGCTTCAAGAGCATCAACTGGGATGGTGAAGACTACAGCGTTGCAGTAGGTATGTCCTACTTCCCCGTGTGGAGCATGCCTTCGGATGTATGGCTCATGAAGGGAAATGGTTCGACTCTCGAGCCTCTCGCAACCCTCAAGTACAATGCCCTCACAAATGAAGGACTTGATGCCGACCAGAGCATCCACGCCTATAAGCCTGGTGCAACAGATATCGCTCTCGTCCTTGAGTCCAACAACAATTTGAGCGCATACATCGTTGACGGCGCAAACAAGGTGCTCGTCAAGTACACCTTCAGCAAATAAGCTCGGCTGGGCGCGTGGCGCCTAATCGGCTGATACTCAGCTAATTCCTAAAAGTCGGCTCCGAAAAATCCGGAGCCGACTTTTAGTATAATGCTGATAATCAGCAGCTTGCGCCCCACGCGCCCCGGCTGTCAGCTGCGCCAGAAGATTTGGCGGCGGGTAAGGAAACAGGTCGCGGCGACCATCAGGCCCGTGATGATGAGGCCCTGAAGAAGGCCCAGCAGGGGATTTCCTACGGTAGCGTTCATAAAGTGGCCGAAGCCGCAGGCGCTCAGCAGCGGCATTATCACGAACCAGACTATCGTATAGGCGATCATAGGATTTTGGCCGGTCAGGGTAAGAACCGGGCTAAGGGATTTGCCGCGAAGAGCCTCTGAACTCTCACACCACAGCAGGAAAGAGACCATCAGGCAGGCCAGGCCGGCGGTAGAGAGCATATAGCTCATATTGCAGTGGTCCTTGGTAATTCCTCCGTCGATAGGATCGAAAACTATTCCGAACTGAAGGGCGGCAAGACCTAGCTTCATTATTACGGTCCAGGCTGAATTGTCCTTGCGGGTCAGCCACATAGCTACCGCTCCGAGGACGAAAACCGCGGCAAAGAGTATCCAGATGTGGCGGGAGAAAAAGCCCCAGAGCGAAAGGGGAATCATAAGGAAACACAGGCCGGCGGCGACCGTACTCTGCCAGTCGCGGGGCGAGGGGCAGACCTCGCCGCCGGCAGCCTGTAGAACATCGCCGACTATAGTTCCGAGCAACACTACAAACAGATACTGGACGTAGGACCAGCGCAGGAGCCAGTCGATCCAGTCCGGGAAGGCCAGGACGTCCAGGGTGTGGGTGTGCCAGTTGACTTCTTTAGTCACGAAGATCAGCGCGAGGATTGCCAGGCGCCAGACCGGCCGCCCGCGGGTCAGCAGCCAGGCAAAGCCGCCCAGCAGCGCGACCAGCGACAGGACCATTATGATGATGTCTATGCTGTGGAGGCTGAGGTTGACCCCGAAGGCGAAGCGCTCCACCAGCAGCATCGCGACTATAAACATCGCGCCGGCGAGATTCACAACCCAACCGCGCTTTCCTGGCACACGCCAGAGGGCGAGGAACAGGCCGCACCAGATTCCAAGGCGAAGCAGCGAGGGCGCCCAGGCGCTGTAGTTGCTGACAAGGCCGGCGTTGCCGAGGACGAGTCCGAAGGCGGCAAGAGTCAGCCAGCGCCTGACCAGCCCGAGCGATATGCGGCCGATGCCGATGCCCTTGCGGAGCCGGGATCCAAGGGCGAAGGGGATGGCCGCGCCCATCGAAAAGAGGAACCACGGGAACACAAGGTCCACCCAGGTTATGCCCTTGACCGTGGGGTCAAAGGCATAGGTGGGAGGGGGACATTGGCCGTGGAACATCCAGGCAGGGAGGTCGGAGTTCCAGCCGATCGACGAGCAGAGGATCATCATTATGATCGCGATCCCGCGCAGGGCGTCGATCGAGGCGATGCGCTTGTTCATGGTCTATTTTTTCCGGCCCTTGCTCTTCCAGTAGCGTTCGATTTCCTCGAGCGTCATACCGGTAGTCTCAGGCATAAGCTTCCACATTATGAGCATATACGGGACGCACATAATCGCGAACATAAGGAAGGTGCCGGCAGGGGTGAGGTTCGCAAGGAACCAGGGGGTGAGCTGGCCGATCAGGTAGGTCCCAACCCACAGCGCCATTCCGGCTATAGACATCGCGAGTCCGCGGACGCGGTTCGGATACATCTCGGAGAGGATGACGAACACGACTGCGCTGATCGAGATGGCGGTAGAGAAGACGTAGAGGAGGAAGAAGGTCAGCAGGAAGCCGTTTCCAAGGCCGAGGGCCGCTCCCTTGAAGAAGTAGAGGGCGATGGCAAGAAGGCAGATGATCATCGAGCTGACGCCCCAGTAGACGAGCTGCTTGCGGCCGACCTTGTCGATGATGACGGTTGCGATGATAGTCGTAAGGAAGTTCACGGCGCCTACAAGAACGGTCGAGAGCAGGGAGACGTCTCCGGTCATACCGGCGTCTTCGAAGATCTTGGGACCATAGTAAAGGACGGCGTTTACGCCCATAAACTGGCCCAGGATAGCGATCGCGCAGCCGATGAGGACGGCGCGGAAGATGCCGGGCTCGAAGATTTCCTTCCAGTTGGCCTTGACCTCGCTGCCGATGGCGGAAAGGGTCTCGCCGGCCTGTTTCGAGGCCTCTTCTTCGGTAATGTAGATCCTCTGGAGGATGGCGGAAGCCTCCGCGCCGCGGCCCTTGACGAGCAGCCAGCGGGGGCTTTCGGGGATGAAGAAGATGACTACGAGGAAGATGATATCAGGGATGAGGTTACATCCGAGCATTCCCCTCCAATACTCCGAGTTGAACATATTTGTCATCAGGGAGCCGCTTACGCTTTCGTCTACATTCTTATAGATAATGAAGTTGACGAGGTAGGCGAGCAGGAAGCCGAGGGTGATCATCAGCTGGTACAGGGCTACGAGAGTTCCGCGCTTGCTGGCCACGGCAACCTCGGAGATGTACATAGGGGAGACGATAGAAACCACGCCGATACCGAAGCCTCCGAACATACGGAAGACTACGAGCTGGCTGAAGTTGGCGGCGATGGCGCAGCCGAAAGCGGAGATGCTGAACATCAGGGCCGCGATGAGCATAGTCCTCTTACGGCCGATTCCGTCTGAAAGCATTCCGGCTACGAGGACTCCGATGATGGAGCCGATAAGGGCGCAGCCTACATACCAGCCTTCCTGGATAGTGTTGAGTGCGAACTGGGTAGTGACGGCCTTGGTCGTTCCGGAGATGACAGCCGTGTCGTAACCGAACAGGATACCGCCGATGGCGGCTACCACTGCCAGGAATACGACGTATCCCATATTGACGTTTTCAGTTTTTGATGCCATGGTTATCTAATGTTAAAGTAATCTTTGTAACGGTCGTAGAGGTGTCCTGCCTGGAGGTAGGCAGACTGAGGACTCATAAAGTGTGAGAACTCGAAGGTGATGGCCTTGTCGTAGCCGCAGCGGGCTGCAGCCTCAAGCTTCATACGGAGTTTGTCGAACTTGATGGGGAGGAACTTGATAGGCATATCGCGGTCGAAGGTCTCGGCGTTTGTCCAACACTGCATTCCGTATTTGTCTGCAAGCTTTTTGTTGACGGAGAAGAATGCGTCGAGCTCGTCGTAGTCGATGTGTCCGTCCTGGAAGGCTACGGCATCTACTACTTCGTGTATTCCCGAAAAGATTTCGTCCCATTCCTTTTCGTGTTGCTGGACACTGACGGCTTCTTCCTTGGAGAGGTTGCCGCCTGCGGCGCTTACAGCTTTCTTTCCGTCTATCCAGGGAGAAATAAATGTAGGGAGGCCGTTGCTGACTTCCTTACACATCTTACCCATCGTATAGAAACAGTCTACTGCGCCCTTAGTAGCGCGGGAAATCTCGGTGGAGAGATACCAGCCCTGGAAGCTTTTGTGGTGTCCGTAGTTTTGCCAGACTTCGTCGATGACGAATTTGTTGACCTCGGCCTCGTAGATCATATCTCCGAAATCCCAGTAGCGGCCGGAGTCATACAGTCCGAAGTAGAACTTCATATCGTATTTGTCTGCGAGATAGAGGAAAAGCTCCAGGAGGTCTATCGAAGGCATATAACAGCCTTTATTCAGCAGATACTTGCTCGGCCAGGTGATGAATTTGCGGTAGCCGCTTCTGATCATAATAACGGTATCGATACCGATGGCCTTCATATTTCTGAAGTCCTGATCCCACTCTTCCGGGCCCCAGTTCTGGTGGGGGATGTCGTGGGAGATCTCATCGAGGAAAGTACCGGTGATAGGGAGGCCGGCCCTTCTCGGGACTATGAACCTGGTCGTACGGTCGGAGCCGGCGAGGGCCGGGGTATCCTTACACCCAGACAGGATCGGGGCTGCCGCGGCGGCTGCCGTAGCTGCAGCTGCCGTCTTAAGGAAAGATCTTCTTGATGTCATATCGCTTGGAATTAGTTTCAGTGTACACAAATTTAAGGAATTTCTATGTTTTTTTTGTACTTTTGGGTATTGAACCACATTACTAACCTATACAATCAATGAAACACAAGCATTTGCTTCTTATCGCGTTGCTGTTGCCTCTGTCCGCCATTACGGCCCTGGCTCAGCAGTTGGTACAGGGCAAAGTCACTGACACACACGGAGATCCTATCCCGGGTGCGTCGGTCTTTGAAGTCGGTACCAACAATGGCGTAATCACAAATCTTGACGGTCTGTACGAGATTACTGTTGCCGGCAATGCTACCCTGGAATTCTCATTCCTCGGAATGAAGACAAAGACGGTAGCAGTAGGAAAGCAGAAGACCATCAACGTTACGCTGGAAGACGATTCAACAGTCCTTAATGAGGTCGTAGTCGTCGGTTACGGCTCCCAGCAAAAAGCGTCCCTTACCAATGCGGTTTCGTCCGTCAAGGGCTCAGAGATCCTTAAAGCTCCGGCAGTGGGTGTCTCGTCCGCGGTCGGAACCCGCGTCGCGGGTGTCGTCGCTCTCCAGGAGAGCGGCCAGCCAGGCGCCGACGGCGCCTCGCTGCTCGTCCGCGGACAGGGTGCTATCTGCATCGTAGACGGTGTGGCCCGTGATCTGAACGAAATCGAACCCAACGAAATCGAAAGCATTTCCGTCCTTAAGGACGCAACATCCGCTGCGATGTACGGTCTGAACGCCAGCGCCGTTATCCTCGTGACAACAAAGAAAGGCGATTCGCAGAAGACCCGTATTTCCTACAACGGAGAGTACGGTATCAGCCGCAACACCAATATGCTCCGCCTGTTGGACGGCCCCGAGTACGCCTATTGGTACAACAAGGCCTACGAACTGGACTGCGACGCTTTTGATACCGCCTTCACTCCCGTCTTTACGGCGCAACACGTCCAGTGGATGAACGAAGGAACCCACGGCTGGGGAAATACCAACTGGTATGAGAAGACCTTCGGAACCGGTATTACTCAGCACCACAACATCAGCGCTACCGGCGGAAACGACAGGGTAAGGTTCTTCACCTCCCTCGGTTACTACGACCAGCAGGGTAATGTCAGCAACTTCTACTATCAGCGCTACAATCTCCGTTCGAACGTAGATGCTAAGATTACAGACGACCTTACCTTCACTATCAACCTCGCCGGCCATATCGAAAAAAGACACCGTCCCGGCTTCTCTGCAGACCCGGGCGATTGGAGCAACATCCCCCAGCAGGCCGTCCGCGCCCTGCCGTATGTCCCTGAGACCTACGAGCTGAACGGAACCGTATATCCGGTCTCTACAAGGACCGCATCTTCGTGGGTCAACCCTATCGCCGCTGCCGACCAGACAGGACACCAGGATACCAATTACTCATACATCCAGAGCAATATGGCCCTTCAGTACGACGTCCCCTTCATCAAGGGCCTGTCGCTGAAGGAGATGGTCTCGTTCGACGCCAACTTCCAGTTCGGGAAGCAGCTCGCGACTCCTTACTATACTGCCGTCCTGACCCTCCCGACCGCCGGTGTGACTGACCTCTCCTACGGCCTCTCGACCGACGCCCGCGGAACCAGCACCAGCATCACTGAAGGCGGCGCCTGGGCCTACAACATCACGACCCAGACCAGCATCGACTACGACGCCAAGTTCGGCGATCATAAGATCCACGCCCTCGCCCTGCTCGAGACCCGCGAAAACAGGTCCCACGCCTTCGGCGCTACCGGTTGGGGCCTCGACTTCGTCCAGCAGGACGAACTGAACTACATCTCCAACCAGACAGGAGACGGCTCCGAGAAAATACCTGCCATCAGCGGTTACAGCGGACACTCCAGAGTCGCAGGTTATGTAGGACGTCTGAACTACTCCTATAAAGACAAATACCTCCTCGAGGCTTCGTTCCGTTACGACGGTTCGTATGTCTTCGGAGGAAAGGCCGGCGCCCGCTGGGTCTCTCTGCCCGGTGTCTCTGCCGGTTGGGTCATCAACAAAGAAGACTGGTTCGATGTCAGCGGAATTGATCTCCTAAAGCTCCGCGCCAGTGTAGGTAAGACCGCGAACTCCAATGTCGCAGCCTACCAGTATATGGACCTCGTCTCGCTCAGCAAGAAGCAGGTCGTTTTCGGAGGCGCCAGCCAGAGTATGGTCTACGCCAGTACGCTCGGAAACCCGAACCTCACCTGGGCTAAGGTACTCAACTACAACGTCGGTGTTGATTTCGAAGCCTGGAAGGGCCTCCTCGGACTCGAGTTCGACGTATTCTATAAATACGAGTACGACATCCTCTCCGGAGTTACCGGATCCTATGCTCCTTCCCGCGGAGGATACTACTACTCCTACGGAAACGAGAACAAGAGGGATTACAAGGGCTTCGATATGACTATCCGCCACAACAATTACATCGGCGAGCTCAACTACGGAGCCAAGATCGTTCTCTCCTACGCTTACCGCCGCTGGCTGTACTACGCTGGAGACTCGGACAACACCCCGGACTATCTCAAGCTTACCGGCAAAGAAGTAGGCGCTCAGCAGGGCTTCATCGCTCTCGGCCTCTTCAAGAACGATTCCGATGCCGCCAACTCAGCCACTATCCCCGGATCGAGGGTTGCAGCCGGATACATCAAGTATCTGGACCGCAACGGAGACGGTAAGATTACCTACGCCCAGGACCGTGGATATGTAGCCGGCAGCCCCTATCCTAAGGTACAGGGCTCGATCAACCTCTTCGCCTCCTGGCGCGGAATAGATATCGATATGCTCTGGCAGGGCGCGACCGGACGTACGGTCTCCCTGACCGGTGTCTATACCGCCACCGGTTCGGAAGGAATTATGGACAACACCTTCCTTACCAAGCCTTTCTACCACGGAGGAAACTCCCCTCTGTTCCTGCTCGAAAATTCCTGGACGCCTGAAAACAAAGACGGCGAATTCCCCCGTCCGACCATCACTCCTCTGAGCTCGAACAACGCCTACTCATCAACCTTCTGGTATCGCGACGGTTCTTATCTGCGTCTCAAGACCCTGCAACTGGGTTACACCTTCCCTCAGTCGCTCTTGAAGCCCGCCGGTATTACCGCTCTTCGCCTCTACCTCCAGGGTTCCAACCTGCTCACCTTCAGCGGCCTGACGAAATACAACATCGATCCTGAGCAGCCGGGTGTGAACAACGGTTATTATCCTCAGCAGAAGACCTATCAGGTCGGTGTTAAAATTACATTCTAAGGAGGACAGGATATGAAAAAGTATATAGCGATAATAATTGCAGTTCTTGCCTTCGTCTCTTGTAACGAGTGGCTTGACGGAACAGAAAACAATACTTACCTCACAGACGAACTCGTGTGGAAAGACGAAGCTTCCGCCCAGCTGTATGTAAACGGTTTCTATACCTACATCAGCAAGTACGGCCAGTTCGGTACCTATCAGTTCGGAGGAAGTATGACCGAGAGCCTTACGGATACCTTCAAATACGGAAGTCTGTCTCTTGGCCACAAAGCCGGCCATCCCAACAACTACGTAGTAAATCCTGAGGCCATCACTACCGCCGGTTGCCTTTGGGGCATCTGGGATACGGCTTACGAAAACATCCGCAGGGTAAACGGCTTCCTCGATTCGATGCACAAATTCTCCAAGCTTGCGCCTGAGAAGAATACTCTGCTCGAAGCCCAGGCCCGTTTCTTCCGTGCATTCATCTACTTCCAGCTCGCAAAGCGCCATCCGAAGGGAGTTATCATTTACGACAGCCTTCCTGTTGGAAACGACAAAGCCCTGAGCAGCGCCGATGAAACCTGGCAGTTCATCTACGACGACCTCAAGTTCGCCGCCGAGAACCTGCCCGCCGAGTGGAAGTCTGCAGACAACGGCCGTGTAACAAAGTATGCCGCTTACGCGTTTATGAGCCGCGCGATGCTCTACGCCGAGCGCTGGGACGACGTAATCGAGGCGGCTGATTCGGTTATCTCTTGCGGAAAATACGGCCTGGTAGACAAGTATCAGGATTCCTGGAAGGGAGGAAACAAGGAGAGCATCCTTGAGTTCAAGTATACCGTCTCCGGCCCCAACCACACCTTCGATCAGGACTATGTCCCTCTCTGCGACGGCTACGACTATGGCGCCCTTGGAACCCCGACCCAGGAAATGGTCGAGACCTACGAGCGCTACGACGGAACAGACTTCGACTGGTCTGCCTGGCACAACGGAACCGCCACCAACCGCCCGAACTACGAGTCACTCGAGCCCCGCTTCGCCGCGACCGTCATCTATCCCGGCTGCGAGTGGAAGGGTAAGACTATGAACTGTAGTGTCCACGGCGAGAACGGCGAGTTCGTAGAGTATGGAACCGTTCCTTACTCCTACGGTAAGACTACTACCGGTTACTTCCTCCGTAAGCTCGTGGACGAGAGTCATACGGACCTCCGCGGAGTACAGAGCACTCAGACCTGGGTAGAGATCCGCTACGCCGAGGTCCTGCTCAACAAAGCCGAGGCTATGTACCGCTCAGGCGCCCCTGCGATCAAGTATCAGAACCCGGTGGACCAGGTCCGCGCGAGAGTCGGTCTCTACGGAAAGAACCTTACGGGCGACGACTGGTGGAAAGCTTACCGCCGCGAGCGTAAGGTGGAGCTTGCCTACGAAGGACACTACTTCTGGGATCTCCGCCGCTGGAAGGTGGCCCACACCGAGCTTACCGGTTACCGTGTCCACGGCTTTATGATTACCGGTACTACCTACGAATATGTCAGCTGCGACCTCGAAGACCGCCGCTTCTTCTCGAAACTCTATTGCCTGCCTGTGCCCGACGACGAGCTCAAGGACAACAAGCTGGCTGTTCAGTATGACGAATGGAAATAAGCCTTATGAAAAAGATACTTTACATTTTTATTGCGATAGCCGCAGCGATGCTGGCCTCCTGCCAGGAGCCTGAGACGCTGATTCCTTCCGAGTCGCGCTACGGCATCAACAGCGTGACGGCCTATTTCCTCTATGACGATCGCGAGGAGAACGAGTTCCCGAGCGTAATCGACTATGAGGCCGGAATCATCACCATCGTATTCCCTTATACCTACCCGGCAAATTCGGCTTCCCATCTCGAGATGTCGGATCTGACGAAGGTGAAGCTGGTTGCGAACCTCGACGACAATGTAGTGGTCGATCCGCCGCTGCTGTTTATGGACCTCACCAAGGACGATAATTTCATCACGGTTACAGACCAGAAAAAGGTCAAGAAGACCTATCAGGTCAAGGCCGAGATCCGAAAGAGCAATCTCTGTCAGATCACAAAGTTCGAATTCCCGGCACTTAACCTGACCGGCGTCATCAACGAAACTTCGAAGGCTATATCTATCATCTACGACTCTCCTCTTGGGACGCAGCTCGCAAATGTAAGCCTGTCCTTCGGAGCCTCCTTCAAGGGTGCGGATCCTACCGTAACAGCTCTTGACTATACTAACCCTGTCGACATTACCGTTGTCGCTCAGGACGGTGTTACAGAGGCTACCTATACGGTGAAGACCGAGACTCCGGATATCCTCTCCAAGGGTATGCGCTACGGCAGCGAGAAGTTCCTCTGGACGGTGGATATGAACACCCTCGGAATCGGAAACACTCTGCTGACCGGAGGTATCGCCGTCGTTAAGGACTATGTAGTCCTCAATACCCGCGGCGAAGATATGGTAGTTCTGAATAAGGAAACAGGCGAGAAGACCGGAACAATTGCTCTCGATTTCAAGGGCAACGTAACCAATTTCTACTGTACTGCAGACAGCAAGGACAACATCCTCGTCTGCAACCTTACTCCTAACGACGGAACCACCTTCAAGATCTGGCGTATCAACGGCATCAACGGAACTCCTACTCTTTATATCACTCTCGATACGGCTAAATCCATGGGCCGAAAGATTTCGGTCTACGGAGACCTCGACGGCGATGCTATCATCACCGCCCCGGTCTATCAGGGCGCAAACGAGTTCTATCGCTGGACCGTTACCGGAGGAGTCCTCAATCCCACTCCGGACCTCGTGACTGTCGCTGACTCCAAGATGGGCGCCTGGACTTACAACTGCGATGTCGTTTACTCCAGCGCGACCGATGTGACTGCGGACTACTTCCTTTCCAGCTACTCAGCAATTACCGGAGGCGAGCGCAATCACCTCTGGATGGACGGTAAGACACACACAATCAAGTTCCAGAGCCCGAACTACAGTGTCAACTGGGTTCCCAACGCCATCGATTACGCCTTCTTCAACGGAGTTGGCTTTATGGTCTCGAACACCATCAACGGCTTCACCTGGGGCGCAGACGATGTCATCTATCTCTACGACCTGAGTCAGGATAATCTCGACGGAACCTGCTGGCAGTGTGAGAAGGGCGTCTATGGCTCCTTCGCAACAGCCAACGTAGCAAATGCCAATCAGACCGGAGATGTAGCCGTGAGGGTATCCGACAACGGCTTCTATATGGACGTCTACTTTATGTTCAGTGGAGGTAAGGTAGCAAGGGTGCAGTTCGACTGCCTCAATATGTAGATATGAAAAGAACACTGATTACAGTATTGACTCTCGCCCTCGCCGCGACCCTGGGCTTTTCGGCCTGCGGAGACGAAAGCGGGAGGTTCAAGACCCCGGAGTGGCAGCTTCCAGACCCGACTCCCGATCCTGTGACTCCGGTTACTCAGGATGACTCAACCGGAACCGATCCCGTCACCCCTCCCGGTCCTGTAGTGGAAACCAAACCTTTCTACATCTGGATCGACGCCGCGGCAAACTTCCCGGACTTCGCCAACTCAAAGGACAACATCAGGCGCGACCTGCAGCTCGCAAAGGATACGGGCTTCACGGACGTCGTGGTGGATGTCCGCCCGACTACGGGCGATATCCTCTTCTCGTCCTCGGTCGGCACCCCGGTCGCTTGGCTGGGCGCGTGGGTTACCGGCGGCTACAAGAAGTTCGAGCGGACTGCAGACTGGGATTACCTGCAGGCCTTTATCGAGATCGGCCACTCTCTCGGCCTTCGGGTCCACGCCGCTATGAACACTATGGTCGGCGGCAACAAAACCAGCCTCGGCCAGCAGGGCCTTCTCTACCGCGACTCCTCGAAGAAGGGCTGGGCTACCAGCTACAACCTTCAGTCCGGTATTATGAACGCTATCGATGCGGGCCAGAGCACGCTCTTCTTCAATCCGGCCCACCCCGACGTCCAGGCTTATCTGCTTCAGATAATCAAGGACCTGGCTTCGTACAAGGACCTCGACGGAATCTTCCTCGACCGCTGCCGCTATACCGGGCTTCAGACAGACTTTTCGGATGAGTCCAAGAAGCAGTTTATGGACTATATCGGAGTTGTCACTCTGGAGTGGCCCTCCGACGTACTCCCCGCCGGAACTACTTACAGTACTCAGCCTTCAAAGAAGCCGAAGTACTACAAGAAGTGGCTGGAATGGAGGGCTAAGGTTATCCACGATTTCATCGAAAAGGCCCACGACATCGCCCACGAACAGAACCCGAACATCAAGTTCGGCGTCTATGTCGGAGGATGGTACAGCCAGTACTACGACGTAGGAGTCAACTGGGCCAGCCCCAACTACAACACCAGCGCCTACTTCAGCGACTGGGCGAGCTCGGATTATAAGAATTATGGATTCGCAGACCATTGCGACCATATGCTTATAGGCGCATATGCCAGTCCCGGCGCCGTCTACGGAACCGGCGAGTGGACTATGCAGGGCTTCTGCCGCCAGGCAAAGCAGAAAATCGGAGAATCGTGTCCGATAGTGGCCGGAGGGCCCGATGTGGGCAACTGGGATTCGGACAACAAGTATACCCAGGAGCAGGAGAATGCTGCGATAACTAATTCTGTCAAAGCCTGTTATGATGCGTGCGACGGTTACTTCCTCTTCGATATGATACATCTGAAGCAGGCGGACCAGTGGCGCTATGCAAAGGCAGGAATAGACCAGGCCCTTGGCAAATAGTACTGTATTTAATAATTTTACATTGAGGATTAAAATTTTTTACTAACTTTACATCCGATACGAAAATTCCAAACTAACCTTATAATAATTCATTAACCAACCAAAATTTCATGAAAAAGATTCTGTTAGCTATTTTTGGCGCAGCTCTCCTTATGGTGGGTTGTACCAAGGAGATTCAGACTGCGGTCAATGACCTCAATTCCAGAGTCTCTGCTCTCGAAACTCAGGTAGCAGCAAACAAAGCCGCTATTGAGAAACTCCAGGGCGGTGCAGTTATCCAGAATGTAGCTCAGACTGCTACTGGATGGACTATCACCCTTAGCGACAACACCGTTCTTACTCTCTACAACGGAACGAACGGAACAAACGGACAGGACGGAGCTCCCGGTGCTCCCGGTAAGGATGGTGAGAACGGAGACGCCTTCTTCTCAAGCGTAGAGGTTGACGGCGACACCGTAGTTATCAAGCTTGTAGACGGAACTACCTTCGTACTTCCTCTGTATGTTGAGTTCGAACTCGAGCTCCTCACCGAGGATGTAGTTCTCAAGGCAGCCGCTACAACCCCTCTCCTTTATCGTATCAAGGGCGAGACCCCGGAGACTAAGCTCCACATCGTAGCCGGTGGCGAGTACAAAGCTACTGTTAGCGAGAATTCTCCTGAGATCCTCATCACCGCTCCTGCAGTTCTTACCCCCAACAACATCGTTGTGATGGCAGACCGCGGAGACGGAAAGGTTTCTGTAAAGACCATCAACATCGTCGGTCAGGAACTCGAGGTTTCAACAACCTTCGCCCGTACTGCTTACTTCTGGAGCGACAGCTTCAAGATGAATGTCGTTTCCAACGTCCCTGTTACCTTCTCCTCCGACGTACCTTGGCTCACCTTCGAGGGAACCAAAGCAACCGAAGAGTATGAGGTCACCGTCAAGGTCGCAGTTACTCCTTCCTGCAAGGCTCGTACTGGCAACGTAATCGTGAAGGATCCTGAAGGAAATATCGTACAGAACCTCGCTGTTACTCAGGATGGTTGTTCAACCTTCTTCCTGAACAACCAAAAAGCCTATGCAACATGGGATGATGCTGCCGCAGCACTTGCCACCGCTACCGCTGATGGCCAGAACATCGGAACAGACGGATCAGTCCAGGTTATCATCTCTCAGGATGCCGAACTTGGCCGTATCGTTCTCCCTGCCAATGAAGCTATCAAATCACTCGTGATCAAGCCTCGTTTCTACGGCGTTCCCGCTGCAGATCCTTCCAAGGTAGTCATCAAGGGTGTCACTGTTCCTGCAGGCATCCCTACAACAGTTCAGAACCTTGTCATCCGTCCTACCGGTGACTGCGTGGTTACCGATGTCAATGCTGGCAACCCTCTTGCTATCAATCTTGGCAGCGGAGTCAATACTCTTACTGTAGAAAACGTTACCATCGACGGTCTCGAGGAGACTTACCTCACCAAGACCGGTACTCTCATCTTCGATATGACTTCTGCAGATGGTTCGGTGGTTAACTTCACTGGCTGTACTATCAATGCAGATCCCGGTAACGCCGGCCGTATTGCCCAGATCTATGGTGGTAAGTATACCTTCGACGGCTGTACTTTCAACGGCGGTTATCCCGATTATGCAATGCGTCTGTATCTGAATACCGATATGACGGTGAAGAACAGCGTTATCAATGTCCCCAACAACTGGATCAACCTCAGGACTGGTGGAAATGAGTTCGCCGGAAAAGTTACTCCTGCCATCGAAGTTGATGCTGAGTATCACCTCATCTCTGAGGACAGCAATATCTATGGACCTGACGTAGTCCGCGTCTACACTGGTAATACTAAGGTAGGCTCCGGTACTCAGTCCATCTATCCTGCCAAGAAGGGTGGCGAAGGAATCGTCAAGCTCGGCGCTATCTGCTATCCTACCCTTACCGCAGCTATCGCAGCAGCTCCTTCAGGATCTGTTATCGAGGTTGGCGAAGGTGAGATCGACGACAATGTAAAGGTTCCTAACGGAAAGACCCTCACCATCAAGGGTGCAGGTCCCGCCAAGTCCGTCATCAACGGTAACCTTGAGATCTCCGGTTCTCTTACCATCAAGGATCTCACCCTTAAGACTAAGGAGAATGTTACCAACAAAGACCTCGGCGTAAAGGTCAGCGGAGACAACTACGAGTGGGGCCACATCTACCTCGCACGTGTTGAGAACGGCGCAACCAACGTAACCTTCGAGAATGTCCGCTTCGACGCTACTACCGAAGTTGCAGACTTCGCCAGCACAATGTCGATGCTCTGGATCTCCCAGGCTAAGAACGTCAAGGTTATCAACTGCCAGTTCGACGCAGTCGCAGGCGGTGCATACTGCCCTAACCAGACCCACGAAGCCGACGTTCTCTGGAGCGGCAACGTCTTCAACGGACTCGGGAAGAAGGCTTGGGCTATCCGCGTAATGGATAAGACCGACGCTGTCATCACCGGCAACGAATTCAACATCGCAGGTGAGGCTATCGAGCTCTACAACGACTTCCTCAACTACAAGGGATCCCTCATTATGGGTGACGGTGTTGTAGACGACAACTACTATGGAACCGGCGTTACTCACGCTATCTTCAGTGCTTATGGCCTTGCAGATTACATCTTCAATGGTGTAACTATCAAGCCTACCAGCCTGTCCTTCAACACTCCTACCACAAGCGGTAAGAGGGAGCCGAAGCTCTCGCTCGTATGGTCACACATTGATGACGCCGCCTGGGGAGAAAACGTAGCGCTCGGAAACGTCCGTAACATCACCGCAAATACCAACGGAGTTTATCTTGTCAATACTGCCGGTATCATTCACACCGTTTCCCTCGAAGACGGCTCATTCGTAAAGAACGTAAATGTAGGCACTACGGGCGGTCTCTTCCAGCTCGACGGTGCTGCGGCTCTTTCAGACGGAACGATCATCCTCTCCAATATGGCAAATGCAGTCGGACAGAAGTTCAAGGTGATGAAGTACGACGGCGAGAAAGTTGACACTCTGGCTCAGTACGTTATCGCAAATGTTGACGGAGCTGTTCCGAGGCTTGGTGATATGATTTCCGTTTCAGGAACTGCTGAGGCTCCCGTTGTTTACGCCCTTGACTATTCCTGCCCTACCTCAGTTGGTGGAAAGGGACGCATCTTTACCTTCAAACCCGCATCGAAGGCTGATGGTTATTCATCAATGGAATACTACGGCGGAATGAACTGCGGTCGTGTCGGTATCGGCAGCTTCACTATGTACAAGGACAACAAGGCTCTCCTTCAGTGGGACAACGCCAATATGCGTCTTCTCAACTACCAGGAGTGGGGCGGAACAGCCGCTGACGAGATTGTCCCTGCAGACATTACCAACAAGTGCGTCCGTTCGGCAAGGTTCTTCACTGCCGGCGACAGCGAATTCGCTGCTCTTCTCGAAATGAGCAAGTACAACGGTTCCAATTCTTACGGCGCAGTTATACGAGTCTACAAACTCGCAACCGGAAATCTTGTCAATGACCTAAACGGAGCAACAGCGCTTGCTTCCTATGAAATTCCTTCAGCCACTGCTTCCGGAAACGCTTGCGGTAGCCTTGAGGTCATCCAGAAGGACGGCAAGGTCTTCATCGCAGCTGGTATCCGTTCGACAGGTGTAGTTGTTCTCGAACTCAAGCTCTAATACTTGATATCTTTCAAAAATTGAGGGTGGCCTTTGGGCCGCCCTCTTTTTTTTGTAACTTTGAACTGAAACTGATTAACCAATGAAACGTATCTTCCTTCTTATCGCAACCCTCGCGTTCGCGATGTCTTGTACTCAAAACGTAGATGTACTCATAGTCGGCGGCGGAGCCTCCGGAACGGCCGCAGGCGTTCAGGCCGCGCGCTGCGGTGTGAATACCCTTATAGTCGAGGAGACGCCCTGGCTCGGCGGAATGTTGACCTCGGCCGGAGTGTCGGCCATAGACGGAAACTACCGCCTGCGCGGCGGCTTATTCCGCGAATTTACCGATGCCGTGGCCCAGCATTATGGCGGCTACGAAAACCTTAAGACAGGCTGGGTAAGTCATATCCAGTTCGAACCTAAGGTGGGCGAACAGATCCTTGAAGACCTCGCGGCGGCAGAACCCAAGCTGAAGGTAGTTAAGGGGCTGCGTTTCGTCTGCGCGAAAAAACTCTCCCGCGGATGGGAAGTGGGCTTCGAGTCCGAATCGGGCGCGAAGAAGACCGTGCGCTGTAAGATATTGATCGATGGGACCGAGCTCGGCGATGTAGCCAAAGCCTGCGGAGTCGCGTACCACATCGGCTTCGACCCGCGCTCGTACACGGGCGAGGAGATGGCCCTCGAAGAGGGGAACGATATCGTGCAGGATATGACCATGGTAATGACGATCAAGGACTATGGTCCGGAGGCGGATATGACCATTGCCCGGCCGGAGGGATACAACGAGCGCAACTATATCAACAGCTGCAAGAACCCGCTCAATGACGAATCGATTTCGAAGGGGCAGCCGCTGTGGACGCCGGAGATGATGCTCTCTTACGGCCTACTTCCCGGCGGGGAGATGATGATCAACTGGCCCGTGGAGGCGAACGACTTCTACGCCAATATAATAGAGATGTCGCGCGAGCAGAGGGATTCCGTTATCGCAGTCGCGAAGCAGCGCACGCTCGGCTTCCTCTACTTCCTGCAGACCAGTCTTGGGATGAAGAGCCTCGGGCTGGCAGACGAATATCCGTCGGAGGATGGGCTCGCGCTGTTCCCGTACTATCGCGAGAGCCGCCGCATCGAGGGCGAACATCTGTTCACTCTGGACGAGGCCCGCGACCGCTATTCGACTAACGCCTACCGTACGGGCGTCTGCGTCGGCGATTATCCGGTCGATCACCATCACTATGCTTATCCCGACTGGGCTTCGCTCCCGCGCCTTCATTTCGCTCCGATCCCGTCGTTTACCCTGCCGCTCGGCTCGCTCGTACCGCTTAAGGTCGAGGATCTGATAGTGGCTGAGAAGTCGATCAGTGTGACTAACCTGATCAACGGCTCGACCCGCCTTCAGCCGGTGGTAGTGGAGATAGGTCAGACCGCCGGCATCCTGGCAGCGCTTTCCGTCCAGCGCGGGTGCGCGGTTCGCGAGGTTGACGTCCGTTCGGTCCAGAAAGCGCTGCTTGCCGCCGGCGCCTACCTCCAGCCGTGGCTTGACCTGAAGCCGGGTGAGGAAGGGTTCGAAGCCCTGCAGCGTATAGGCAGTACGGGTATTTTGCGCGGTATCGGCCGCAATGTCGGCTGGGCCAACGAGTCCTGGTTCCGCGCCGGCGACCCGCTGCTCTGGAACGAGCTCGACCTTGGAGATTATTATGATGCGGTGGTGGTGGATTCCGACGAGCCGGTTCAGGCAGAGGATTTTTATGCCCTGTTGCGTGACCTCGGCGCTGATGTGATAGGTGAACCCTCCAATCCTTCCGCCGAGATTACACGCCTTGAAGCCGCGGTCCTTCTCGACAAATATCTTGACCCGTTTGAGAAGCCGGTAGATTTCAGCGGTAACCTGGTGAAGTAGCCCTGCTGCTTTTGGCCGTTGCCCCCCCTCGGCCCGTGCATACCCTCCCTAAATTAAAGGAGGGTATGTGCGTTTAGGCCCCAAAATGCACATACCCTCAGCTCCGTAGCCGAGGGTATGCACCGTTAGGGGAAAAATTTTGGAATTATCCTGCGAAATCCCTTGACATATTATCGAAAATCTCTATTTTTGGAGCACCTGCCTTAACGTCTATTATAACTATGAAAGCTTTCTATTTTGTTACGACGGAACACCTCGAGGAGGCTCTTTGGTTCCGTGACGATGAAGATTTTGCAGTGGGAATGAACCATGTAGCTATCGGTGCTTTCCGCTTCAAAGTACTTAAAATTTTTGTTTTTATCTTGATGTCTAATCACGTACACTTTCTGATTTATGGTGAGTACGAAGATGTGGTTAGATTCATTAATGAGTTCAAGGGCCGCTACTCCCATTATTATCAAAAGAAGTACGGCAAGGAGTTCCTGCTCAGGGAAAATGGCTTGCGTATCGATATGGTCAGTCTCGACCACGAAGGTTTTGAATGGACCGCAGCTTATGTGATGATGAATTGCGTCCACGCAAATATTTGTTCCCACCCCAGTCAGTATCCGTGGGGATCCGGAGGTGCCGTATTTCAAATTACAGCCCCAAAGGCAAAGCGCTTGGGAGAGTTGACAGGGAGGGGGCTGCGTAAATTCTTGCATTCAGGTGAAAAAACTATCCCTAAAGATTGGCTCATTAGCGACCAAGGATTCATTTTACCCCAAAACTATGTGGATACAAAAGAGGTGGAGAGACGTTTCAGACATATAGGACGCTTCAATTATTTCTTGAACAATTCAGCTAAGGTTAAGAAGCGCCTGGAAGAGAATAGGAACCTCCCGGCGTTTCGAGATCAAACCATACTTACTGCTGTTCCCGATCTGATTAGATCCCTTTTTGGAAAGGCTCAATTTTCAGATTTGACGTTAGACGAACAGACGGAATTAATACGCCAGATTCGTTATCGTTTCAGTGCTGATGTCAATCAAGCCGCGCGAGTTTGTGGTATTACTTACGCTGAAGCAGGTAAACTGGTGGATAGAGTATAGTACTCCATGCTGCTTGGCAGGCCACTTCAAGCCTCCTGATACCTTTTCCCGTGCATACCCTCCTCAAATTAAAGGAGGGTATGTGCGTTTAGGCCCCAAAACGCACATACCCTCAGCTCCGTAGCCGAGGGTATGCACGAGAGCTTGACAAATCCAGTTATTTCTTCATATGTCTCTTGATATGCGGGATGAGCCACTCAGCGTAGCGCATCATTCCGAGATCGGTGAAGTGTGTGTTCTCCACGAAGGCTTCGTTGTCGTCGCCGACCATATCGTCTGACTTCAGATACCAGATTTTCTTCTCGCCCTGCTTCTTGAGTTTCTTGAACAGAGCCCTCTGGGCGGCGTTTTTCTTGTCGACCTCGTTCCTGATGAAGCTGTCCCACTCATAGTGTGCGAAGTGAGGGTCCTCCAAGAAGAGGATAGGGACATCGGGATGTGCGTCGCGAACTATCCTGAAGAATTTCTCGCCCTCTTCTCCTGCAATCAAATAGTCCCAGGCATTGGGGACGTAGTCGAATACTATCAAAGCGGGATCCTTTACATCGGCAATAAGTTCGGCAATCTCATAGTCAAGCAGCGCGTTTCCGCTGAAGCCAAGGTTGATCACCTCGCGGTTCAGGCGGCGGGAGATGATGCTGGTGTGGCACATTCCGGGTCTGTTTGCGCAGCCGCCCTGCAGGATCGAAGTTCCGTACATCACGATCGGCCTCTCGTGCTGGGGGCTGTCGACTTTCGGGGGCTCGACTATAGCAGTAGAATCAACTCCGATCTCGAGCGAGGTAACCCCGTCGTACAGAGGCAGATAGAGCATATATTCGCGCCACTCCGGGGTCATGTTGCCGACTATTTTGTCGGTGGTGGTCCGGTCGTGGATCGCAGATTTCCCCGCGCCCATGAATCTCCATCCGTTCTTTTCGGTCAGCGTATAGAGGTCCACGCCGCGCGTGCCGATCAGCGTCTGATGGTTCATCTGGTTGCCGAACTTAGCGGTCCAGCGGCACCATATCGCCGTGCTGTTCGAGCGGAAGCGGATATACAAACCCGCGCTGTTTCGGCCGAGATACCATACGGCATCGCGCGAGCGGCCTTCGAACTCGGCCGGGAGGCGCTCATAACGCTCTTTAGTGTCCTCGCGGGCCTTGCCGAAAAGGGGCAGTTCGTCCGCGTTTGTCCAAACTTGGGCCATGGCCGTAGAGGCCACAAGAAGCAGCGCCGCGGCTGCGAAAAGTCTATTTGAATTCATATGCATTCAGCGGGAGATCCCAATCCATAAGTGACGAAATAAACGGGGCGACAACGCTCGCGATCTTACGATTGCCGCTGAAATTCGGGTGCCACGCGGCCCCAAGGTCGCTGTCGTCATAGCGGAAGGTGCCCTTCATAATGGGCACGACCTGGATGTTCGAAAGGCCGCTGCGCTCGACCGCTTCGTAGACATAATCGTCCATAAGCTCGTCGCAGGGCGAGGCCATACAGATGATCGGGACGTTCGGTCCATGGAACTCGCGCACCTTTTCGAGCAGCCTCTTATAGCCCTGGCACCATAGCCAGAGAGCGGGCTGCTTACCCTCGGAGAAGTCGTTAGTCCCAAGGTAGATGACGACCAGGTCCGGCTTGTAGGTCGGGGTCCAAGGGTCCGTCTTCAGCTCATCGAAGGTCTGGGCATAGCGGACTACCATATTCTGGGTCTTGTCGTAGTCGCCGTAGTTGCGGACGACCCCACGGCCGCTGTGGCTGATATGGACCGTCTCGGCATTGAACAGGCGGCCCAGGATATCGGCATACGTGCGGGCCGGATTTTCCTCAGCCACGACGAACGGGCCGTCGTGGTGAAGGGCCTCGATCCCATAGCCGCAGGTGTAGGAGTCGCCGATGAACTCGATCAGGCGGGGACGCGGCTCGGGGGCCTGCTTGAACTGACCGTCTGTATAAAGGTTCTGGATAGTGACGGCGCCGAACTCTCCTTCGTGGCGCTTCTGAAGGATAATTACATGATCGGCCGCCTTCTTTGCGTTGAAGATAGTTATAAGGGTGTCGGAATTGATCTTCAGGACCCTATCTTCGATGGGGCCCTGCTCCGAGTCGATCCAGAGGTTGAAATATGCGGGTTTGTCTACCGAGCAGGCGAGCTTGAGGGTTTTTCCCTTAAAGGCAACCCTCAGGGTAGTCGCGCTCCAGTCGAAACTGACGGAGCCGTCCTGGGAGACCTCGGTTCGTCCGATATAGGAAATCTTGCTGTCGGAGCCCTTGATAGTTTCGGCTCCGCAAATAGTGCAGGCGAGCAGCGCCGCCGCAATTAATGTGGTTCGTTTCATAACTACAAATTTATCAAAAAAGGGCCGCAACTGCAAGAAGCCCTCGTGCATACCCTCGGCTGCGGAGCTGAGGGTATGTGCATTTTGGGACCTAAACGCACATACCCTCCTTTAATTTAGGGAGGGTATGCACGGGAAAAGGAATCAGGATTTTTCGTTTTTTTTCGTAAATTAGAGGACTAAACTGCAGAACCGTATGAAGATACTGAAACTAACCCTGTTTTTAGTCCTCGCAGGAGCGCTTACAGCGTGTGGGACTAAAGACGAACGCCAGGCGGCCGCCCTCGCCGAAAGGGTGATGGGCCAGCAGGCGCGCGACATCATTTTTAAACAAGTCCCCTCGGAGAAAGATACCTACGAACTGGAACAGAAAGGTTCCAAAATTCTAATAAAAGGAAACAACGCCAACTCGATGGCGGTAGGTCTCAACCGGTATCTTCAGGAGTACTGTCTTACCAATGTAAGCTGGTACGATTTCAACAAAACGGAAATACCGGAAGTCCTTCCCGAAATCCCCGTCCCGGTTAAGGCTAAGGCGGAAGTCCCGGACAGGTTCTTCCTGAATTACTGCACCTTCGGCTACACTATGGCGTGGTGGAAGTGGGAGCAGTGGGAGAGATTCATAGACTGGATGGCCCTGAACGGGGTAAATATGCCTCTTGCGATTACCGGTCAGGAAGCAGTCTGGCAGAAGGTATGGAAAAAGTACGGCCTTACAGACGAACAGATCAGGGCATTTTTCGTAGGTCCGGCACATCTGCCGTGGCAGAGGATGTGTAACCTGGACAGGTGGCAGGGTCCGCTCCCGCAGGGGTGGATCGACGGCCAGGCCAAGCTCCAAAAACGCATATTGAAGCGGGAGCGGGCTCTCAACATGACCCCGATCCTGCCCGCTTTCGCAGGACACGTCCCCGCCGAACTCGCCGAGGCAATACCCGAGAAGATCGATACCTTCCGCGTCAGCTACTGGGGCGGTTTTGCAAACCAGTACCGCTGTACCTTCCTCAGCCCGATGGATCCTATCTACGCGAGGATCCAGAAAGACTTCCTCGAGGAGCAAACTAAGATGTACGGAACCGACCACATCTATGGTGTAGATCCCTTCAACGAGGTGGACGCTCCGTTCTGGGATCCCGAGACTCTCGCCAAGATATCGAAAGGCATCTTCGAGTCTATGACTGCGGTCGATCCTGAGGCTGTTTGGCTTCAGATGGGATGGCTCTTCTGGGCCGACCAGCAACACTGGACAGACGAGAATATCGAAGCCTATCTTACTGCGGTCCCTCAGGGCAGGATGATAATCCTGGACTACTACTGCGACGCTACTCAGATATGGAAGCGTACGAACAGCTTTTACGGCCAGCCGTTTATCTGGTGTTACCTCGGAAACTTCGGTGGCATGACCGGAATCGAGGGTGACTTCCATCAGAATGCCGAGTGGCTCGCGGAAACTAAGGCTAATGCCGGCCCCGGCTTCGTAGGAATCGGCTCTACCCTCGAAGGATTTGGAGTCAACGAGCCCGTCTACGAACACCTCCTGCAGCAGGCCTGGAGCAATGCCCTCCCAGTAGACGAGTATGTAGACAACATCGCCGACAGACATCTCGGATATAAAGACGAAGCCTTCAGACAATACTGGCATACTTACGTCGATAAAGTCAGCAAGACTCACTCTCAGACTTCGAGTTCGAGCCTTATCTGCGCCCACCCCAATCTCGATGGCGTCTGGCACTGGACAACTCTTTTTAATAGGGGCTACGATCCGAAGGATCTCGAGGAAGCACTGAAAACGCTCGAAACCGTAAAAGGCAGCTCAGATTACTTCAAGTACGATCTCGCCAACGCCCGCCGTCAGGTCCTCGACAACAAAGCCCCCGCAATAAGAGACCGCTTCACGCAAGCATACTACAAAGGCAATCGCGCCGAGATGGTAAAGGCGGCCGACGAGTTCCTCGCCCTTTGCGACGAACTGACAGCCGTTCTCAAAACGCGCAAAGAGTTCTCCCTCTGCGACTGGATTAGCGATGCCCGCAGCTGGGGCCTTACCCCTCCGGAGAAGGACTACTACGAGATGAACGCCAGGACTCTTATCAGCGTCTGGGGCGACTCGTTCCACCTCTGCGACTATGCCAACCGCGACTGGGACGACCTGGTAGATACCTATTACAAGCCCCGTTGGAGGATGTTCTTCGATGCTGTCCTCGCGGCATACGACGCCGGCGAGCCTTTCGTGAACCCTAAGAGCACTGGCTACGTAGGGACCTCCGCTCAGGGAAGCGCCGAGGGAGTAGAAGGCAGGGCCCTTCAGTTCGACAGAGATATTTGGGATTTTGAATGCCATTGGGCACACATTAGATAGACTATGAAGAAAACGATTATATCTGCGGCGATAGTCGCCATCATAAATGCTTGCGCCCCCGCGCCGGCAGGAAATACCGTTACTTCCCCCGACGGAAGTCTTAAGGTTACGGTCGACGCCCCCGACGGCGTCCTCTGCTACAACGTCATCAAGGATAACGATACCATCATCTCGAACTCCCGCCTCGGTTTCGAACTGATGGGCGGTAACATCCTCGGAATCCATACCGAAGTGCTCAGCATAGACCGCTCAAAAGTAGACGAAGACTGGGAAACGGTCTGGGGTGAGCAGAGAATCATAAATGACAACCACAACGGCGCAGTCTATCACACCGCCTGGCTGGATGTTGAGGTCAGGGTATTCGACGACGGCTTTGGATTTCGATACATTTTCCCCGAAAATCTCGGAAACATCGCGATTCGCGACGAGCTGACCGAGTTCCGCTTCACCCGCGACGACCACCAGGCATGGTGGCTCCCCGAGGACGTCCCTTACTACGAGTCCTACGCAAACCACACCGCCTTCAAGGACATCACCTGCGCCCACACCCCGCTGACCATCGAAGGCTCAGACGGCCGTTTCTACTCGATCCACGAAGCAGCGGTCCTCGATTTCGCGAAGATGAACCTCGTCCCCGAGAGCGGCGGCGCCCTTAAGGCGACCCTGGTCCCGTGGTCGGACGGAACAGCCGTCTATGTAGGCGAAACCCGCGTAAGCCCATGGCGCACAGTAATCGTCTCCGACCGCACGGGCGGCCTTATCGAATCGCGCCTGATGCTCAATCTCAACGAGCCCTGCAAGATCGAGGATACCTCCTGGATCAGGCCCGGCAAGTACATCGGAATATGGTGGATCCTTCATAAGTTCCTGTATACATGGGCCTACGAACCCGAAAATCCGGAGGGCCATGGAGCAACGACCGAGCGCACCATGCGCTATATCGATTTCGCGGCCGATAACAATATCCAGGGCGTGCTGGTCGAGGGCTGGAACCTCGGCTGGAACGGCGACTGGACCAAGAACCTCTTCAGCTTTACCGAGGCCTACCCGGACTACGATTTCGACGCGATCATGAAATACGCGGCCTCGAAGGGCGTCCAGATGATAATCCACAACGAGACGGCCGCCAATATCGATAACTATTTTGCCCAGATAGACAGCGCATACGCGATGTACCAGCGTTACGGCATGCATTACGTCAAGACTGGCAATGTCAACCTCCTTATCGACGGCAAGGAAGCCCACGACGGGCAGTACGGAGTCAACCGACTCCACGAAATAGTCGAGAAGGCCGCCCAGTACCAGATTTGCATCGACGAACACGAGCCCTGCATCCCTTCGGGCGTCTGCCGTACATGGCCCAACCTCATGACCGGCGAAGCCATCCGTGGCCAGGAACACGACGCATGGGAGGTAGACGGCGGGAACAAGCCCGAACATCAGACCGTGGCCCCGTTTATCCGCGGCCTCGCCGGCCCGATGGACTATACCTTCGGCACCTTCGATTTCTCGAACCCTGCGAACCCGCAGTGTAGGACCCGCACCACCATCGCCAAGCAGCTGGCCGAGTACGTAGTAATCTACAGCCCTCTCCAGATGGCCAACGACGATCCGGCGGCCTACGAGGGCGTAAAGGCCTTCGATTTCATCCGCGACGTCCCGACCGACTGGGAACAGACCAGGGTCATCGACGCGGTTATCGGCGATTATATCATCACCGCCCGCCAGGAGCGCGGGGGCAGCGACTGGTTCCTCGGGGCTATTACAGACGAGAACGCCCGCGAGCTCAGCGTCCCTCTCAGCTTCCTCCCAAAGGGCAAATGGCTCGCTCAGATTTATTCCGACGCGGCAGACGCTTCCTATGAAACCAACCCCACGGCGGTCGATTATACCGAGAAAGAAGTCAGCGCGAAAGACGTGCTCGACCTCAAGCTTGCGACTTCCGGCGGTACAGCAATAAGATTCATAAAGAAATGAGAAAGCTTATAACGATCATAGCTCTCTGCGCTCTGGCGGCTCTCAGCCTCGGAGCAAGGGAATATGCTGTCGTCTCTCCAGACGGCTCGCTCTGTATTAGGGTCAGAGATGGACGTCAGTTGATGTGGAGTGTGACGAAAAACGGCGATACAGTGATGGAATTCAGCGCGATAAGCCTGGAGCTCAAGGACAAGGGAGTCGCGGGAGTCGACTGTAAGTTCAAGCAACCTGAAAGGGTTTATCGCAATGATGTCCTTACTGCTACGGTACCTACCAAGAACCGGGAGATACGCGATTGCTATAATCAGATGACCCTTAAGCCTATTATCGGCGACTGGGCAGTCGCGTTCAGGGCTTATGACAATGGAGCGGCATACCGTTTCATGATGTGGCTTGGAGACGAGCTAGAGGTAAAGGACGAGGTTTCTGAGTGGAATCTCCCTTCCGGTACTAAGGCCTATTGGGCGAACGAAAAGAATCCGGATTACATCACACATGCCGAGGCTTTCTTCAAGGAGCGCGTGATTGACGAAATCGGTACGGATACTTATGCCTACCTTCCTATCAGTGTGAAGACTCCATCCGGTCTTAGGGCGGTCATTACCGAGACGGCTCTGCTCGACTATCCGAATATGATGCTTCGTGCGGGTAACGGCGGAACCCTGAAGGCAGAATTCCCCCACGTCATCGACGAGTACGAGATGAGAAATGACCGCGATGTAACAGTAACGAAACTCGCCGACTGCATTGCGCGTACGGTGGGAGTCCGTACTTATCCCTGGCGCGTCCTGTGTGTAGGTACAGACAAGGAGATTCTGGAGAATACGCTTGCATGGCAGCTCGCGGCCCCCGAGAGGTCCGGCGACTGGAGTTGGCTTAAGCCCGGAAAGATAAGCTGGGAGTGGTGGTCAGGAATCAATGTTTTCGGAGTAGATTTCAAAGCCGGAGTAAACACTGAGACTTACAAATATTTCATTGATTTCGCTGCAAAGTTCGGCTTTGAATACATCCTTCTGGATGAAGGCTGTTCCGCCTCTACCCTCAATATTGTTGAGGCTCATCCGTACCTCGACCT